>PBDV01000037.1 GCA_002718215.1 Methanobacteriota archaeon | reverse complement strand
TGTCTCCGGAAATCAATTCAGCTTTTCAGAAAGTTGGCTCCAAGGGGACGCCATACCTGCAATTAACGCAGGTTCGACTGTGTCAACCACGACCGGTCAGGTACAGTCCATTCCGGCGTTTGGCTCGACTACAACATTTGCCGGTGGAACAAAAGGTACGTTGGCCGGTGGAGTCTCAAGTTTATCCGGTGGAACAGTCACTTCGCTAACCGCCGGTGGCGCCGGTACTACCGCTATTGGACAATTCATATCTACTCTTAATGTGAAGTAGATGGGCCATGTATTCAGCGTTCGAGAGACCGGCTGCCCTGATTGCTGGCGTAATGTGGAAATCAAAGTTTGCTGTACTTGCGGTGGCTGCTCTTGCCACACCTGCAAATGCGGTCCCAGTAGTACCGAATTTTTCATCCGGCCAGCTTACTCAGACTACGACATCGCGGTCTGTGATATCTGAGTCGATAGTCTCGGAAGATTATGCGACAGGCTGGCAATACACTGTGTCCGGTACAGGGATTTCTTTAGATGGTGCATCTATCGAACCATCTGCCATAATCAATACAAATACAACTGCCGCGTCAGGAATAACTACAAAATGGACAGGCTTAGACGTGAACAACAAGCCAAATTGGACGTTGACTCAGCCAGGGGGTTCGTTCCAATTTCAATCCAGTTACTCCGGACCCGGACTCCAGAACCGCACAACCATAACGAGGACCATAGAAACGGATACAACGATCGAATCGGTTTCCGTATTTTCTCAGTGATACCAAGGGTTCTTAGCATTTTGATGCTATTTCCTTTTTGTCCTGTCGTCAAGGCAAATGACGTGGGAGGAATATCTGCTACCTCTAATCCGGTCGCTAATTCATCCGGTCAAGCAAATGTCAATGCATACCAAGTGTTGACAGGAAATTTCATGCAATCAGGTTTTACTAATGGTGTTGTTTGCCAATCTGAGACATTAACAATATCTCCTTACGTGGGTCGTTCTGCAAATATTAAAGAACCTTTTTTCGAAACTTACGAAGATCCGGTATACGATGTTCGAGATTTAGATGGTGATGGTGCTCCTGATAATCCTGGAGATATCTTGTGGTACAAAACAGTACAAACCCTGCAGAAAGATAACTACTCCTTAAACATGGGAGTAACGGCTCAATGGAGTCGACCATTGGACAAGGAAATGATGTCTCTTTGCAAGGACGCTGCTGCGACTGAAATAGCCTTAAGAAAAGCGACATTAAATTTACGGGTTTTAGACTACGAAATTTCTCGGCTCAAGCATTGCGGTAATTTGGCGAAGGAGGGCATAGTATGGGATCCGACCAGTAAATACAAAGTTATATGTGAGGATGTTTTATTAACTTCGCCTCCCGGAGTGTTATTAAATCACAGTCATTCAATTGATCCTATTACTTTCGATTCTTCCTCTGCTCAATCATCCTCTCTCGAACAGACAGGATCTTCTCAGGTTTCTTCAGAATCTTCTTTAGAACAGTCTTCGTCACTTTCTTCGCCAGAGGCTTCACAATCTTCATTAGATACTGTTGGAGAGGTTGGCCCACTAGGGCCACCCCTAGAGTTGCGCCTACAGCTATCGAAGTAGTATTCAGGACGGTCGCAGGAGGAGGCGTGTAGTTATTGATGACATTGAGCAAAGCAATATCCTCGTATAACGTAATACATTCGCCTTCAGAGTTCTTCTCGTAGCCTTTTACAATCTTCGTACCATACTTACCGTATGCTCCCGGCGGGGGACTTCCCGGTCTGGGACAGGGGAGATCAATGTCAATAGGCTTAATAGCGTTAACATCGAGACCAGGAAGATCAGAGACTTGACTTGCTCCCTCTGTATTGGATTCAGATTCATCTGTTTCACTTTCGTTATCCTTAGATTCTTTATTTCCTAAACCACTGACGGCTCCCAGATTGGGAGTGTTCTCCATCGGAATAACTATTAATTCTTTGCTTGGATCAAACTCAGGGGGATTAAAGGAGGGCATGCCTGGCCCTGTACATAGCGTGAGAGTTCCTTGAGGATCGTCTTCTATTAATTTGTTATTACCTTGTGTCTCTCTAGCTTCAACGCAACCAGGCATCTCTACGGTTGGGAAGCCTATCTGCAGAGTTACAGGAGGGGCTTGAGGAATGCTTAAAGGTAAATCAATCGCCCATGTCGGTACCTGTGGAACGTATATCTCCCTGACGCCTATCCGAGGGACTGAACCCACTGATCTTACTTGTTAACTGGCAGAACGCCCCCAGTGGTACTAGGAATAGATAGAAAACTGCTAGTGCCACCAGAAGAACTACCACCGAGGCCAGGTAATGCACTCTTGATTTGAGATTCGACCAAAGGTCCGACTTGTTCAATTAATGCCTTCTTTAATTGTTCTTGAGTTGCTGGAGCTTTGAGGTAAAAATAGGCTGCAATAGTTCCACCAACAAGGCTACCTGATAACGCTAAGCTTGCTGTTGCGAGAATAGTGGGAAGGTTTTTCATGGTTATTTAGGTGCCACTTCTAATCTTAGGCACTTTTCAGTAGTGAATGCAGAAAAATATAGATTTTATTTTTTAGTCTTGGTGTAACCGAAAATTACGATTGACACCAGAACACTGGGGTTCATACGTGTTTAACCTTGTAGACCTGTCTAAAGGTGCTGCACGAAAAAGGTTTAAACAATCTATTAAAGACGAATGGAGGTGTTGTGCCTATTGCGGAATTGATGATTCTCTTCTGACTATCGACCACTTGAAACCTAAAAAACATGGTGGAGATAGTTGCAGGAGAAACCTTGTACCTGCCTGTCGATGCTGTAATACCAATAAAGGATCTCTCATGGATTGGCGTCTGTGGTACCAACAACAAGTGTTCTTTTCTAAAGTTCGAGAAAACAGGATTTTGGAATGGATGAAACCAAGACCAATGGAGAATCTTGAATTATGGTATGTAAAAAGGGAGGAGCATGAGGGACGATCTAACTCAAGAACAGCAGTTCATGCTTCAACGTATCACGTTGGAAATCAAGGATTACTCGAAGGAAGAACTTATAGAAGCATTGCTAAGCTGCTGGGAGGCACGATTCAGGCAGAAGCAAATCTTTCTTGCTAGTAGTCAAGATGCTGGGTTTTCATTCGCTTTTAATGATGGTATAGCTGTCATGCCAGAAGCTGCTGTTAAAGAATTTGAACAGTCCCATGGCTACAAACCTACGTGGGAAGATGCGGAAGACTACATGGAATCGATTGCAGAGGAGGCTTGTATGGAGTTAGACATGGAAGCTATTGTTCTTGAACCTGAAGAATAACTCGTTACACTAATATTCAGATACGTATTTTTCGATGGAAACCCTCATAGCAGGAGCAGCAGCAGTTTTGGTGGGGATTTTTTCCGGTAGAGTAATTACCTTGAAGCAAGGGGAAAAAAAGGGAGTAGCTTTTCATGAACATAATGAGTTACTTCAAAGGGTTTCAGATATTGAGCAAGTCATACCAGCGCTAATTCCTCGTGCTGAAGTGCAAGATGCTATCAACAAGGTTCCTCCTTTGGTCATGGATGCTGTTAGAACGGAGATTAATAGTATTGGCTTATCGATGAATCAGAGACCTGCTCCTTCTCTTGGTGTAGGAGGGGTAGATTTAGCTCAGGTCAAAGCTGATACAGAGAAAATGAAACAGTTAAATGAGATGCTAAAGAACTTTGAACAATCACAGGGCAATGGATAATTTATTTAAGACCTATCAAATCGATGATGAATCGGCTGATACGATTGAAAAATACATTACAACCAATATTGACATCCAATGGGGTTATCAAAATAATGTTACTTTTGAACGTCAGCATATAGAAGAACAACGAAAAGAATATGACAAGTCAATCAAATGGAATTGGTGTCCCGGTTTTAGTTCGAGGTTTGTCCATGAAGGAATAACAAACCCTAGATGCGATACACGGTTTCCTTTCTACAAAGGATTGCAGTTGCCAACGATAAGAAAAGCAATTGGTGATGCATATAAAGATTATCGTATATGGAGATGTCAGGCATGGATATATCCCTCTGTTGCAGATGGTTTTAATGTTCCCCATTGTCCTCATGTGGATTTAACTACTAGAAGAAGTAGGTCAGAAGGTTCAAAGTTGTGTCCTAATAGTGAAGAAACTGGGGAAGGTAACTTAGTAATGCTGTATTACGTGAATGATTGTGATGGAGATAATTATTTTTACAGAATTAAAGATGGACATGAAAATGATGATGATGTAAATACAAACTATTACAATCCTAAAAAATTATCATTAGCTCATATTGAGTCGCCTAAAAAAGGTAAATTACTTCTGTTTGATGGTGATACGATTCATGCCAGTTCTTCTCCTTCTAAAAACTTGAGGATGACTGTGAATATAAATATTTTGCCTCCTAAAGATGATTGAATTACCTTTTCTCCACAACTTCTTTTATACTGATATACCTAGCAATAAAGATGAGCTACTAAATGCAATAGAAAATGGCGAGTTAGATGATAACCAAGAGTTTGAATGGAGTGATAATTGCTCGATCCAATTAGAACGATTAAAAATCAAGGATAATCTTAAATTGTTTATACCTTCTATTAACAATTATTTAAAAGAATTAAAACTTGGAGGCGATAATATTAACGTTCAATTGCATGGATTATGGAGAAATACGTATCATAAACATTATTTTCAAGAGATTCATGATCACAGTCCTCATCATATTTCTGGAGTTTTTTTCTTAACTGACGAACAACCTGGAGATAGTCAATTTTATTTTTTCAACAAACAATATAGTGAAATACCTCATGCTTGGAGAAGGTTTAGACAAGAAGATAGTATTGTTTTTGGAGGTAGATATTGGATCAGAGCTCAACGAGGTCGGATCGTTTTATTTCCTTCTTACTTAATGCATGGAGTGACTGTTCATAATTCAGATCATCCTAGGAAAACAGCTTCGTTTAATTTTGATTTTGTTTAGCTGTATCTTCCATATCTAGATAAATCACTTTTGCTTTTTTATTTAACGTTTTAGTTGGATCGTAATAATTAAACCATCCAGTTGCTATATATTTATCTCCAATATTAGGAGTCACTCCTTGATGAGGATGTGTCCAATAAGCAGGCCATATGACCCCTAACCCTTCTGCGGGAGTAATAGTTATTTTTTGCTCGGGAAAATTAGTGCCACATTTTGCATTATTTAAATAAATCATCCAAGCCAATATTCTATCTTTAGAACCATCCGATCCTTTATCTATATAATTGGAATCATGCTCGCAATGTAGAGCACTATATCCTTGGCCTTCAGAATAATATTGTAAGTTGTACCAAGGATGTAATTGCCATGGACTGATGTTATTTAGAAAAGGATGGCTTTCTTTATAGGCAACAGTCATTTTATCTAGTGCTGGTAAAATTATAGGATTCACACGTTCAAAGAATGGATCTTGAACTTCTTCAAGCATGTTTGAAAAATCAATATAAATGTCAGTGGATATTTTACGTGACCCCTTATGTCTTTGGATAAAAATATGAGATTTTTGCTCCTTAAATTCATCTATTAATTGAATTAAACTTTGGCAATCTTCTGAAGATAAAGCATTTGTATATGCCTCTATTTGATGTAAATTAGCCATTTTGTTTTAACTCTTCTGTCATCCCTTTGTGCCAATATTTCAAACCAGATAGAGCCCAAGGACCATATCTAAAGCTTGCAGGATTAACGGCTTCAGCAATCTTGACATCTTCTAATGTTTTGCTTGAAATAAACTCAAAGGCATCATGAAATAAAGGCTCATGTATTGATAGATCCTTTGCATACTTCCAAAACGGAGTGTCATATTTAGAACCAAATTTATAGTGCCAAAGGATAAACGTTTCCACCTGTTTAATATGTTGCTTGATATCTATGGAAGCATGATGAGCAGCCCAACCTTTGTTGCCAATGAACTGATATGAATACCTAGCCCATGTTTGATAAGTTGAAATAGATGTGGATTCCATTGGTTCTAAAAAGAACAAACGATTCCCATTAAGAATGATTCGATTATTGATAACAGGTTGTTTAGCTATATAGTTCTTAAATGTCAAATGATCAGTGATTTTAACGTTAAAATTTTTGGTGAAATTTTTTTCAGCATCTTCCCGCGAGGTTATTTCCTTGTTATATAAATATCCAATAGACCTTTCATATGATGGTGATTCTTCATGGGTTGGAATGATAAACGTCCAACCATCCTCTGTTGCTACATGTTTAGTATATGGATCATCTATTTTAGACTCGGGTTTACCTAATACAACCGCATTAACAGGATTGATTAATTCATCGTAGTCTTCAAAGCTTGCAGGTCTCCCTCTACAGTCAATAACATAATCCGCGTCTACTTCATCTAGATTATTAATTTCTTTTTCAATAACTTTAAAGGCGTTGGACGATAAAACATATTGTTGCATTTCCGTCGGACAAAAATGCACAGCGATTTGATTACCAGGGAACGGATGAAATACGTCTTTATTAATCTTGCCCCAATTCTGATATAAGATTCCCAACTTAGGAGTGGCATGAATAGCGTTGGAATAATAATTAAATTCTTTTTCTAAAGCACTCCAAAGTAATTGAGGCTGTTGAGGGAATGTTGCTTGACCTACTTTTTCAGTCTCAGTATGAGGATCATGAATCAGTTCAATCTCATCAATTCCTCTTCCATTGCCTCTCCATTTATCCATCTTGGATTGCCAAGAATACTCTAAAGCTGAGAAGCATCCTGCATTACCAGCCCCAACGATAGAAACTTTAGTCATCGACGTACCTTTTTAATAGTGAGATATAAATTGGAATACGCAGCAATTACCAATAAGACTAATAGAAAAGTATTAACTGTCATCTGCCATCTCCTTTGGTAAAGGCTTCTTCATCGGGGCCCGTAAATCTGTCGTCGGTTCCCCAACCATTTCTTTGATATTCCATGAGGAAGAGGAGGCAGCATCCGGCATGGGCAAGGTGGGAGTATCCTGTCTCGGGATCATTATCCTCTCCTCTCCACCAAGCGAAGAGATGTCTGCAGAGTGCGGCAAAGTAACGCCCCCACTCAGTTCCCCTACACCAGTTATTAGAGCTATACTTTCGAGCACCGTAGCCGAGAACGTCAGCGATGTCTCCAACAGCTTGCCAAGGGATGAGATCAAAACGAGTCTTTTCCATTTATAGTTCTATTTTGCCTAGGATAGAAAATGAAGCAAGTTCTATCAAGTTTTGAAAGGTAATTCAAGTTCTCCTTACAGGTGGGGACCTAAAAGTAAGTCAGGATTAGTAAGGCAATACCTGGCCAAAGCTAGAACCTTTAATGCAAAAGCGCAACATTATGGTGGTAGTACTGGAGGAAGAAAAAGTATTGATCAAGGATCAGGAATATCTGTATTAAATAGACGTTCTGCAGAACAAGCAGCTAAGAAAAAAGTATTTGAGCAAGAGGTCAAGCCTTTCAGCGCAGGACAAGCTGCATGGGATGTTAAAAAAGAATTATATAAAGACTTAGGAACTTAGTTAATTACTTGAGCCTCCACCAATCTTGAAGTGAGTTTAGTTAATTGCAAACGATTACCTCTTCTCGTTTTGTTGTAATGCAGTAAGTCTTCAGAAGAAAAATCGGCAACCATAAAACGACAAGTCTTACCTGAATTCCATCTATCGTCTGCATCCGTAGGATCCCACCATAGAACAAATTCAAAGGGAGGTTCCATTGTGCCTTTATAGCCGGGTAGTGATTGATGGAACTTGTGAAGTCTCCCTGCTAATTCTGTGATGTTGGAAAAATTCTCTAGTGTTAATAATTTCCTCTGAGCTTCATCTATAGGTAATGCATCTTTCCATGTAATCCATGAGTCGTAAACAATTGCCCTAATTGTTAGATAGGTCTTACCATCCGGCGCCTGGAATTTGTCAGGCGGATTATCGAATATTTGATTATCCATGTCAAGAATGGAAGTCATACGCTTTACGACAGGTAATCTGATACGATTTTTCCCAATCGTTTTCGCCGCTATATTCGTTGAAAACAATCCGCCCCATTGAATGAAAAACATTATGGAAACGAGATAATCCTGTTTGAAATTGATCGTGTTGGACTGGCGGCAAATAAATAATTGCCGACCAATCAGATGGAGAAACGCTTCTAAATGTATCTAATTCATCGTCATACCACATTGGACGTAGTCTTCTAAATGGAATGCAGATCGGAAAGTCCCAAATCCAAGGAGCACGAATGATTGCCTCGTTATGGGCAATCCAAATTACAGCGTGGTCTATATGACCTTTTCTATATTCCTTTAATGTTTTATTCAGCAGTCGTCGTGTTAAGGCTGCTCCTGTTGGTGCTCCTATAAAAACTCTTTTAGAAGAACTATGAACATCATCTATATACCAATCTTTGCGGATAATATCTTCTAACGATTCTTCCTCTCGGTTGTAATAGCGAGATGCTCCAATTAACCGATTCAGATCAGGAGATGAATAAGGATCGAGATCAATAGAGCCTAGAACAGATTTAGCTCCGGAAACGACATCAGCTGGTGGTGCTAAGTCACACTTGTCTGGATGATGACGAATCTTATCGCTCATCCTTATAAGTTCTTCATTAATTTTGCAATTCTCCCTGCTGGATTTTCTCGAGGTAAAGTCGTGCAAGAAGCTCCTGATTTATCTATCAATATGAGACATATTTCTTCTTTAGGATTTGCACCTTTTATTGTTTTCAATGCATCTTTGCAAAACTCTACGACTGTTTCATCGTTATTTCTTTCCGCATCTTTTAAATCTTCTGACATCATAAATTCGTTAATATAGTTAGACCTATCTGGATGATTCTTTTCAGCAATTAAATTTAAAATAATTGCACCTGCTCCGAGATAGCTATATGCAGTGTCATATCTATCCATCATGTCAGCCATGATCGCTTCGCAAATTCTTATATTTAATTCCTTAGAAGCTTCTTTATTACCTTCAGGAACTTTCTTGTCTATTAATTCTGGAAAAAACTTAACAAGAAATTCGGCTGGTTGAGGTCTCGCCACGAAAGTAAGTACGTTGAACATCTATTAACAAAGAGTCGCAACGTTCCTCTGCATCTTGAGCTAAAGGTACCAAGTGTTTGAATGGTTCGTCTATAGATATCGAATCAACTAACTGACTGAGAGAATCATGCAGTTCAGCAATGTCAATAACAAGATCCATTAGACTCTTAAGTCGGTTTTAGAACGTTGGCTGTTAGACCACCATGCATACACTTCGGGAACCCAATTAGCAACATGATCAGCAATTAGATCTGTTAAACTCTTTGTCTCGTAAGACTTATTAGGTCTAGAACAGCTATCGAGTAAACGTAGCCATGCACGAAGACTACCTGAAGCTGTAACATTCTGCAACATACACATCGTTAATAACTGCTGTGCTTGTACTGCACTAGCTCCTGCTTCTCGTTGACAGTTGTAATCAATAGCGGAAGAATAAGCAGAAGCAAGTTGGTTTTGTTCATCCTCTTCGCTCCAAGGATGTCGATTGCCAGTGTAGTCTGGATAATTCCCAGGGGTTCGAGAGTGGAAAAGTTTTTCTAGAGGATAATCTTTTTCGTGAACACATAATCTTGTATCTTCTGCCGCTTCATATAAGGGTTGAAAGCTAAATGTAATATCATTTCTTTCAGTACATAACTCGTGCAATGTACTATGATCTGCTCTTATATATAAAGATAAATAAGGATGTTCAAGAGAGGAAAAAGATCCCCAAGAAGGATGAGTCTGACTTGTATTGCGAAAATGACTCGTTAAAAGGTTGCCACAAGTATCTTCTGCAAAAGCATCCTCTTGAACATCTTCTTGCTTTTCTATGTTATTGATTAAGTCGCCATGTTTATTCATATATAAAGCCGTATACATTAAACGTTGAGGCATTTCCGTTCCTGCAACTTTTTGCACCTCGTAGGCTTGTATGGCTGACTTGGTCAAAATACTCAGTATCTCTTGGCAAAGAGTATCACCATGCCGTTGTTAGGCAAGCCATCTTGAGCTTTTCGATGTTAAGTTTTATTAATCGTCGTCGTCGCCGTACACTTTGCTGTGGAAATAATCAAACATCTCCTTGGGATCCATGTAGTCAGGAATGTTTAATTTGTTGCCAATAACATTACCATCTTCATCACGCTCATATGTTCTGCCTTGGTGGTAATTTAGTGCTGCACCAGTCTCTAATACACCCCTGTCGTTATATGCCTTGTTTTGAGGTAAACCACGCATGTAAAAATGATCGGTCATGCGATTGCCTGCACTTGCGGCGGCATCTATACCGTCATTAACTTCGTACTCAGGAAGAGTAGGAGAAAAACTAGTCCAATCAATATCCCGCCAATCAGGTCCAGAAGGAGATGGAGAAGGAGAAGGAGAAGGAGAAGGAGAAGGGGAAGGAGAAGGAGAAGGAGAAGGGGATGGAGATGGAGAAGCATTATATGTTTTCCATTCGTCTGAACGCCTGATGTTTGCTAAGACGTCATCTCTAGACGCTCCTTGCCTAAGGTCATTCATCCAGTAAGAACGGCCTTCATCTTGCAATCCTCGGCCTAATTCATTTTGATAAGTATCTTGAAGCCACTTTTCATCGCTTAACCCAATATCTCTTTCTATGTCTGCTTTTGAAGTTCCGCTACGATAAGCATCGCCCCAATAATTTAAACCTTCTTCTCCGACATCTCTCCCGAGATCTCTCTGATAGACGCTACGTAACCAAGATCCGGTTTCAGGATCTTTTTGCCATGCGTCTGATCTTTCTATTGCGGATTGCTGATTGCTTAATACACCTGCAGCAGCATTCTTGATTGTATTACTTAATATACCAGGATTGAACAACATTTGGACTCTACTAATTACCTAGTCTTTATTTTAAACGAGTTACTTATTCAACTCTGCGTAAACAGCGTCCTTGCTAATACATGTTCCGTTTTTATGAGAATAAAAACCACCTTTTTGAGCACAAGCATACTCTGGAGAAAGCATGATATTAGACAACACTTCTGTTCTAGTTGCTCCTCCTCTGAGATCTGCACCCCAATATTCAAGGCCTTCTGTGCATACGTCTCTACCAAGATGCTTGGTATACATAGCTTGTAGCCATTGTGCATTCTCAGGATCTTTATCCCAAGCAATAGTTCGAGCGTCTTTTTCTGCTGTGATGGTCATAGCAATATTTCAATGTGTTACAAGACTAGCTTAAAATCTTGACTATGAGAGAATTGAATCGGAATCATCCCACATCGAAGCTATTAAACTATTAGCTAATCTACTGCTGGACTTTGGCTCATTATTTAGAAAATCAACGAATCGTCCGGACTTATAGCGGTTGCCATATTGTTTAGAAGTAACAAAAGGAATTGACCCCATTTGTTCTGCTGGTGTTAAATCAAGCCCTAATCTCCTGCCTGAAGAATTCCAATCATCTTCAAATCCGCCTCCTCCAACTTGGGGATCAGGAATAGTTGTACTAGGAGTAGGATCTGGATCACCTGGCAGAGTTCCCCCCGGAGGAACTACTGGGTCTGGGTTAAATGGATCTGGGTCTGGATCTACTGGATCTGGGTCTACTGGATCTGGATCTACTGGATCTGGGTCTGCGACGGCAGCGTTTGCTCCTGTGAATCTATAGATATTCATGTAATCGTCATCACCATCATCGTAACCTCTTTCATAAGAGGCTTTACCCGAGCTTCTAAGGTCGGCATCGAATTCATCCCATCCTCCGCTAGCTCTTAACAAAACATCGTCTCCATCAAAAGCTAAATCATTATCCCTCATATAACGAGCATTTGAATCTAGCTTGATTCCGCCTGAGGTCCCCGCTTCGGCTAAGGCAGCAGCTATCGAATCCCTGCTATATGCATACTTACCCCATGGTCCACGATTATTAAAGATATTTTTATACTCGTCATGAGTTAAGGTTTTATCAGCACCTGCCGAGCTTATTACTTGATCGTAGATATGTTGGTTCCTAGTTTTATTCTTGTCGTCCAGATTTTTCCAACCTTGGCCGCGATAAAAAGCTTCTTGATCTTTAGCAAATGATCTGCCCATTACTTCTTTCTCTGAGTAATTCAATACATCTATCTTAGGTCATTGCTTTTCTTTGACGGCTGTAGGACTGAGTGGACCATTTGCTGCTAATCGGAAATCAATCCACATTCGATTAGCTGCTTGAATTTTCTTGAATCTTTTTGGATCTTTATCGTGAGTTGTTTCGAGAAATAATTGAGTCTCATGAGTCAACTTATTAGACGAGAATTCTAAATCAACTGTTTGTAAATGACGATTATGAAAGAAATGAGGAACTCCTTTCACCCTGAGATGTAACGGGTTGCAGCAATTATTGTCACCACAGACTGCTTTAATAGGCAGTCTTCCTATGTCTCCCCACGTAAACCATGCTGCCACTCTAGGAGCAGAGTATTGTCTGCCAGCACCCCAGTGTCTTGGTATAGGAAAATAACTAGAGTTTGATCTGGAATGAAATTTACCTCTCCATGGCCAGCATTCTTCTGCACCTCTGATTTCAACGAATGACCAAAATTCCAGAAATCTACGTCTATATTTTCTCTCAATCTTATGAACATCTAATGACAGTCTTCCTTCAGTAAGAGAACTAATACACCTGACACAAGCATGACTATCTGTGTAGCGAGGTATTAATCCATCCTTAGAGCCGATGGAATGTTCACAGTGAAAACATATAGGACCTCCTTCCGTTTTGGAATGCAACTTAGGAGGAATAGCCCATTGAGACATTACTTTAAATGAAGAGGAAAACCAGTTGGTGGTTTAAACTTACCGCCTAATTTCACTAATTGCTGTGCAAGAGGTTTTAATTTCGTTTGAACTTCAGGCCATAGTTCCTTGCGAGTACTACCTTCTATTGCTACTGGAACTAATTTATTGTAAGGACTGCTAATAACAAATCCATTGCGGCCATCATTAATATTCTTAACACGATGTCCTATTTTGAGGTTTTTCATGGTATAAGACGAATCTATATACCCGCTACAGTAGCTTAATTATTCTTCTATATCGTCTATTTCTCCATTGAAAGGAATACGATGTACTGCAATACCTGCTTCTACACACATTTCTCTGGCTTTATCAAATGATTCTTGCCATCGATAAGGCTCTACAAAATCAGGAACAATAATTTGAGCAATATCTGCTTGAATTAAAACTGCGGCACATTGACTGCAAGTCATCAACGGCCAAATGTACATTGTCGCCCCTGCTAAACAAACTCCATTTCGTGCTGCAAATGAAACACAATTCATTTCTGCATGCACTGTCATAGCAAGACGAGTATCTCGATTCTTTAGCCTAGAATCTGAGTCGGTTATTCCACTAGGTAGTCCGTTATAGCCCTGTACTAAAATACGTCTATCTCGAACCGCAACTGCTCCAACTTTAGTACTGGGATCTTTAGACCAACCCGCGAACATCCTTGCGGCATGTAGGAATCTTTGATCCCAATTTTTTGGAGTTCGTGGTGCTTTAAGAGATGTCATAGAATAAAAGTGTAAAGGAGGTATTTGATTTGTTGGAAGTCACCGCCATTATCGGAATAGCCTCAGCTGGAGCCTTGTGGAGGATGGCATTCACTTGGGGAAGTATGAAGACAGGGATGGAAGCAATTTTAAGAGAAGTTAAGTTATTAAGAACTGAACTATCTAAGGATATAGTAATGTTAAAAGAAGATGTCAAGGATCATGAGATGAGACTTCGACAACTAGAAAATTCCAAACGCAGATGAACTGTGGACTGGGACGCAGAACTTAAAAACGAACAATGTGAAAGTATGCTCACTGTTTATCAAGATCACATTGAAGAATTACAAAAAGAACTTAAGGAGAAAGAAGTGCATATTAAATTCCTAGAACAACAATTAGAGTATAAAACTATGGGTCCGCCTGACACAGAACCTATTGATACTCAAACTTTTCTTTCTATTGGCCGCAACCTGCTGTAACATCAGCGCCTGAGCCTATTTCGCCTTCTTCTAATCGGCCCGGTCTCCACCCACTTTGCCAGATACTTTTAGATTTTTCGTTAAGTTGATCGGGAGTCTTGTCCCACTTATGAAGCGCCATGACAATACTATCTCGAATACCTTCACTGTTAGGTACGCCGCTATAACGAATGAGGATTCGAGATGCATTGGTGATATCGTCATTGGTTAAATTTTCTAGGTCTTTAGATGCTAATCTATCCGCGATTTCTTTGTCTGTCTCGTAAAGTGGACTAGGCATGGTGCCAGGGTGCCAAGGGTGACAGGGCTACTATAAACTTTTTTTGAGTTTATCTTTCTTATTTAATTAAATATCTACAAAATCGTCACATATTTCAATACTAAGTGTTTAAAAAAGTGAACAACTTTCTATTTTTCTAATAAAGGTTTTCTAGAAGGGTGTCACCTATGGCCCCATTTATGAGACTCATTCGAGCAGAAGGGATATAAACAACAAGACCCTGGCACCTAAGTACCAGAGTCCTAATAAGAAAGACCACTGATTAAGTTATATCAGCAGTCTTAATGTGAGATTAATTTATCTAGTCTCGAGAATCTCAACCTGGATCAAGCCAAATTCTTTGACTTTTACCATTTCTTTTGATTCTCTTCGGTTTGTAACCTAATCTTTTTAAGCAATCAGTTACTGGTGTTGTCATTTGATGTTGTTGAGCAACATTGACATCGACCCATGTGAACAGATCTGCAAGGATGACGTAGGATTGGCCTTGATAGTAGCCACTGCTATTGGTCTCTAACGCACGAGTAACCAAGGCGTCAATAGGGTTATCTCGTGTGAATGAATCTTGATAGTCAGCAATATAGCTGAGTTCATAGCTGGAAAAAACATGGACAGGATCGTCTAAGTAAGCCTTATAAGCTGCAGCCCATATTGAGTCACGATCTTTCTTCAGCCTATCTAAGTCAATAATTTTTAACGCAGGATTCTCTTTCGAAGGTACTTTGCCTTCTACTATGATCGGCATAAACCTACGATTTCCTGTTGGATCACATAGGAAGTCTGAGTTATTTGTAGCAGCAGCTAAGACGAAGGCACGAGGATAAGATTTCTCATTCTCATACTTGCGAGCAGATCTATCGACAGAGACAGAAACTAGGTTCTTTAATTCTTCCGAGTATTTTCGTTTGCAGTAACGTTCAAATTCATCCATCACAACGATGAATCCTGCATGCAACGCGTGGGGTTTTTCCTTTAGGTATTCAATCCCCTGCTGCATAGTGACTACCCAAGGGTAGGTACCAGGGTCATCTAATGATGGTGGAGTTAAGTATTGGAAGAAGGTTGTTTTACCGCAATTTTGGTTGCCGATTAAAATTGGCATCCAATCATGGCGACATCCCGGAGCTAAAACTCTGGCTACCGCACCAATCAGGAAACGTTTGATGATAACATCTGCCAGTAAATTTCCGCAAGGCATGACAGGATTTTGCATGTCATCCTTTGGTACACCTAGGATCTCAGAGGCAATTCTATCAAAGTAAGTACAAGGACTAGCACTAGCTGCGCATCTTTCTAAGTAGGATTTTACGGGGTGGAATCTATTCTCATACCCAATAACTCCTGCTAAATCAAAAACTAGGGTTTTAGGAAAGACCTGTCTTTGACCTCTAGAAATATAGACATAAGCTTGAGATATATCGTGTATTTCTCTTGGTTGTTGCTCTGGACCATAAACCAACTGTTGGCTCATGCAATTCAATCGCAAGCCGTTGTAATGATTATCAAGTAGATCTTTAATTCGCTCAACTAAGTCCTCGTTATTACTATTGTTATTTCCTCTTGAGCGAGGAGTATTCGGAGGTTCTTCATGATCGAAGGTGGCGACTTCAACCGGTTCATTATTTTCATCTGGCTTATCTATGACTGCTATTTGTGTCCATGGTTTACTCTCATCGAATAAACCTTGAGATTGTTCAATAGGTTCTACAATATCTGGTTCACCTAGAAAATCTTCATGGTCATACCCTGCAAAAGCATCTCCATGGACTCCTAATTTAAAAGATCCTGAATTACCTTTTAATTCGGGAGGTAAAGACTGCCTCCAGCCGGGTTGTTGGGTATCGGCAGCCCAAAAGATGGTTGCCAACGATTTACCACGCCATCCGTAGAAGAATTTTTCGCTGGTTTGAGATTTATTTTTTCCTTTTCCGTGGTGTCCTCTAGATGCCCATTCTGACCAACAGGAGAATAAGGCTTCTCCTCCAGTACTGGCTGCTCTGGTGATACTACAGAATTGGTCTCTATCGCCATCGGAAGTAGGATCCAACACATGCTCGAGACAATAAGCAGCAAGGTTAATTGAATGTTCATCAACATCGGCTGATTGGGAGTGATAAGTCGTCCGTTGATGTGCTGCGTGTGCTACCGCATCATCTATAAAAGATTCAGGCAACACTGCTTTCGGTTGCCAAACAGGGTGTTGAGCACGACTATTACCGTAGAAAATCCTGCAACGGTCAGAACAATTAGCGTCACCTCCTAAAGATTTGATCAGGAGTGATGTGATTGATTGGTATAGTTCTCCATCACTAATCCTGCGAGGCAATTGAAAAACAACTCTAAAACGATGTTTATCTGCTTTGGGATTATGACTAGCAGAGGTGTAAACCCATGCAGCTAATTGAGATAAAGAATGCTCAGAGAATTTCTCTAATGTTAAACCGTTATCGATATCAACAACGACTAAATCCGCATGATCGAAAGCTGCACTATTCCTGTGGTCGGACACCATGGCTGCAGGAATGAATGCTCTGCCATGGGAAATATGATCCTTCAGATCAAATATGGTACCTGACTTCCTTTGCCAATTCTTACCAAAGGCTGGTGACCATACACTTGGTTTGTCTTTGATTGTGGGATGAATACTAAATTCAATCTTTAACACAGGGTTCTACCTCTCTTAAATGATTTTGCGCTTCTATTAGGTCATTACAAAAACGACATGATCCGAGATAACAGGCTAAGTGGCGAACGAACGTAGTTTTTCCACCTG
>PBDV01000045.1 GCA_002718215.1 Methanobacteriota archaeon | reverse complement strand
TCCCATGCTCAATCCACCTGTGTGCCCCTGATGGCCTTAGAAATGCGTTCGGTACTAGGGATATAATCCCATTCAGTAGTATGGGGGAATGGAGTATCCCATCCTGTCACTCTAGTAATCGGGGATTCTAAGTGATAGAAACAGCGTTCTTGGATACTTGCCGACATCTCTGCACCGAACCCGCTTGTCTTCGGCGCTTCATGAACTATCACACAACGACCCGTCTTTTTGACCGATGAAACTACAGTATCTCGATCCCACGGGACTAGAGTCTGTAAGTCAATTAAATCGCATGAAACTCCACTATCATTGATTGCTTGTTGACAGATATGAACCATAGTACCCCATGCAATCACAGTACAATCAGTCCCCTCCATTACTACATTCGCTTGTTCCAATGGAATTCTGAATTCTCCTTCTGGAACATCAGCATCTGGATGTCCTTTCCAAGTTGAGAGTTTGTGTGGGTCACCATAGAATGGTCCATTGTAGCAACGTTTTGGTTCAAAGAAAATTACTGGGTCGTTACATTCTACTGATGAAGTCAGAAGTCCTTTTGCATTCAAAGGAGTAGAACAGTATACCACTTTTAGGCCAGGAGTGTGGGTAAATTGTGCCTCAGGAGATTGTGAATGATGATGACCTCCACGAATTCCTCCTCCTGCTGGAGTTCGAAAAGTTACAGGTGTTGTGAATTCCCCTCCAGAACGATGCCTAACTTTTGCAATTTCATTCACAATTTGATCATATGCTGGGAAAATATAGTCTGCAAATTGAATCTCAGCTACCGGTCTGAGACCGTTTAACCCCATACCCATGGCCATGGATGCTATTCCTCCTTCCGCTAATGGGGTATCGAATACTCGATGAGCTCCATGCTTTTCTTGAAGGCCATCAGTGATTCGAAAAACGCCTCCGAAATAACCGACATCCTCTCCGAATGTCAATACATTCGGGTCTCTTTGCATCAAATCATCCAATGCTGATCTAAGGGCTTCAATCATGTTCATTTCAACCATGAAATCACTTCCCTAATTCCTCTCTCTGTTCTTGGACATGCCACGGAACAGTTTCGTATACTTCTGTGAAAATTGTAGATGCTGGAGGATATGGACCATTAGCTAAATCTCCATATGATGTGGCTTCTTTGTATGCCGCAACTACTTCTTGGTCAATTCGTTCAACCAATGCTTCGTGTTCTTCTTCGGTCCAAAATCCGCAAGCAATCATGTGATTCTTCAAACGATCTATTGGATCTCCTCCTGGCCAAGATAAATGATCATTTTTTGGACGGTATCTAGATGGATCATCACTGCTAGAATGGGCTCCTGCACGGTAAGTGTATACTTCAATATGAGTTGGTCCATGTCCTGCCGATGCTCTATCTCTGGCCCATTTTGTGATGGAATAAAGTGCCAAGAAATCGTTCCCATCTACTCTAAATGACGGTATTCCATATGGTAATCCTCGAGAAGCGAAATTTGGTCCACCGGTTGCCAAGTTTGCATGAGTAGAAATTGCGAATTGATTGTTTACTACACATAGAATAATTGGAGGTTTGTAGACTGAAGCAAAGTTTAGCCCGTAATGGTAATCCCCTTGAGCACTTGTACCATCTCCTAACCATGTAATCGTAATTTGGTCCTCTCCTTTGTACGCAGATGCCATTGCAACACCTACTGCTTGATTGAATTGGGTTCCAACAGGACTTGAAATCGAAATGAAATGACCTTCTTTCCAAGTATAATGTACAGGCATTTGTCTTCCTTTTACATTGTCCATTTCATTTCCAATACAATGATTCATCATGCTTACCATGTCTCTCCCGCGAACAAATTGAGCCCCCGGTTGTCTGTATGAAGGGAAGACCCAATCATGTTGTTCTAACGCCATGGTTTGAGCTATTGCAATAGCCTCTTCACCAAATGATCGCATGTAGAAGGATAATTTTCCTGTTCGTTGTAATTTCATCATTCTATCGTCAAAAATTCTCAATCGTAACATATATTCCAAACCAAGTTTGATGGTATCTTGGTCGATTTTTGGATTCCATTCGCCCTTTGCTAGATCGTCATTTCCAAGTACCCTAATTAGCCCATATGCATGTTCATGAGTTTCTTCTGAATTACAATCAATTGGCAATATGGGTAGGTCTTCTGGAGTCCATTTCCATTCGGGGAATGAGGGTTCGTCACCCGGTCTGCATGGTGCAGTAGGTACGCGAAAAGGCTTAGCCGCAGCAAGAGGCACCTCATCCGTCATGGTATTGACTATAGTCGGAGTGGTAATATTATTCCGCTTTCGAACATTGTCTAATTCGATACACTTGGTGAAAGAAAACTAATTGCTGAATTTGTTTGTGAGCGCGTTACTGCAGGAGTTGCCCCATAGGCTTCATCTCTAAGGTGGCCTGCTCTGAATGAAGATCTTACTAATGGTCCACAAGCCACTCCTTTGAACCCCATTTCTCTAGCCTCTGAATCCCAAATCGCATATTGTTGAGGTTCTGGAAATCTATCGATTGGGAGATGCCTATCAGACGGTTGCAAATATTGTCCGATTGTTAACAAATCAACATCAATTGACCTCAGATCCTTCATCGCCTCAGTGATTTCTTCATCAGTTTCCCCTACCCCTACCATAATACTGGTCTTTGTGAGCAGATCAGGCCTGAGCTTTTTTGCTACTTCTAGAATCCTCTTTGATTGTTCAAATGAGGCTCTTGGGTCTCGTACTTTTGAATCTAATCTTGGAGTGCATTCAACATTGTGAGCAAAAACATCCAATGGGGCTCCATCCAGTAGTAAATCAAGCGCCTCTAGATTTCCATCTAAGTCGCTACATAGAAGTTCCAATCCAATATCTGGGCGTACTTCATGAATTGCATCGATGCAGGCTCTGTAATGTGACGCTCCTCCATCAGGTAAGTCATCTCTGTTAACGACTGTAATTACTACGTAAGAGAGCGCCATATCTTTGACTGCCTCAGCAAGTCTTGTTGGCTCTTCGGGGTCAAGTGGCAGAGGTTGTTTAATTGTGCCAACTGCACAGAATCTGCATCCACGAGTACATTCTTCACCTGCAATCATGAATGTAGCAGTCCCTCTCCCCCAACAATCGTGAATATTGGGACATCTTGCTTCTTCACAGACAGTGCTCAATGAACCTGTTTCTATCGTGGCTCGTGTGAAGTTAAACTTCTGTTGCGCCTCTCCAGTTGGTAGCGAAGTTTTGAACCAAGGCGGCAACCGTTTCCTTAGTGCTCTCCTTTTTTCTTTGGCAGTTTGAACATTCCCACTATCGCAACTTGAAGCGGATGATTCGTTAGAATCTGCAACCGGGAGCGGGAGTGGCGGCATGTCCTTCACCCCTCTGTTTGAATAGTACCCGATTAACAGTTCGCAGGAATTGTTAGTTTATCGACATACTAAAAATGGCAGTCAATGACCTATGAATATGGCTGGAGCAGTATTGGTCACAGGAGGCTCTCGGCGAATTGGCCGTTCTATCTCATTGAGCTTAGCTTCGTGTGGCTTCCATATTGTAATTCAGACTCGTTCTAATGATGATGAAGTAGGCGTTCTATGTGATGAAATAGAATCATTAGGAGTAACTTGCTTTATTGTTGAAGGCAATCTCGATAATCCTGATTCTGTGACAGGAATTTTTGATGATACCATAAAACTCCTTGAAAATAATGAGATGGGCTTAGTCGGTTTAGTAAATTCAGCTAGTATGTTTGAGTGGGACCACCCGTCGAATGTAAACGCAGAGTCATTGATTGGACATTATCGGGTAAACACGATGGCTCCTGTCCTTCTTTCTCAAATGTTTCATGATTGGTTAACCAGTACTTTTTCCGATTCTATTCAAGAAAACCTTCCTTGTATTGTTAATATTCTAGACCAGAAATTGATTTCACCGCATCCTGATCATTTTTCATACACCTTGAGTAAACAAGCACTTTCTGGAGCTACGATAATGATGGCCAAGGCCTTTGCCCCTATTTGTAGGGTAAACTCAGTATCGCCGGGTCATGTTTTACCCAGTAATGAACAATCCTCATCTGGTTTTGAAAAGGCTCAGAGTCAGTCTCCGTTGGGATATGGTCCTACCCCTCAAGATATTGCTGATGCAGTCTCATTTTTATTCCAGGCGCGTTCAATCACTGCACAAAATTTGGTAGTGGATTCTGGTGAACATCTTTTGGGTAGGAATCGAGATGTTGTATTTGAGACGGAGGATTAAGATGACTGAAGTTAGCGTTCTTGCAGAGATGTTATCCAATCATCCAGAAGGGATTACATCATTGTTTATTCGAGATTGGAAAAGGGACATTGATATTGGTGTTTTACCTCATGAGCAAGGTGTTTTGCAACCAGTATCCTTCAATATTGAAGTCCATATTTCTGGTGCGAATCCCCCTGTAAGAGACGAGATAGATGCAGTTGTAGACTATGATTATCTTCGAGCAATAGTGGATCAATTGTTGGTTTCAAGGCGTTATAATTTGTTAGAGACCTTGGCATCTGAGATTCTTGAGGGCTGTTTATTTCCTCATGAAGTAATTGGAGCATCTGTTTCGGTTTCAAAATTAGCAGTAATTGAAGGAGACGGCAAAATTGGTTGTAGTTTCAGCAGAATAAAATGATTAATTCACCATTGCGTCAATTAATTCATTCAACATCTTCATGTTTGTATTCGGTTCTAGGCTGATTCGAATTGCCCTTAGAGCCTCTTCTGAATCTATTCCCATTGATGTCAGTACATGAGATGGTTTTCCAGCGGTTGCACTGCATCCTCCACTAGGAGCTGCAATGAATCCCCTTTCTTCCAAATTTTGCAGATATATTTCTGCGGGGGGTCCAGGCATACTAAAGCAAGTAATACCTGGAACTCTGTCCTCGTTTTTCCCATGTATTTTTCCTCCCTTTTCGATTATTCCATTTTCTAGTAGATTATGCAAATCTGACCATTTCTGACAATTTTGTTCTCTCTCATTGTCTAATTGAATTGCCACTTTTACGAATGCATTGACTAGTCCCAATGGGATATTCCCTCCTCGACGGCCTAATTCTTGGCCGCTCCCCTCAATCATAGGAGCGATCCTAATTCCTCGGCGAATCCATAATGCAGCAATTCCTGAAGGTCCACTACAACTTTCAGAATCAAGAATAATCGCATCTGCGAATTCACAAATTGAGTCAAATGGTAATCTACCAATAATTCCTCGTGCATCCAAAATTCTCTTTGGCGAACTCAATCGTTCATTTAGTTCATGATTCCATTTTTCTGCATTTAATATTCTGCCAGTCTCAATATCCATAGCTGATGCGGCAGCAACAACAACCTCACCTTCATTTCCTCCGAATCTTTTTGCAGCATTTATCAATGAAATATGTGAATCATCTTTCACATCTACTCTATTCCCATTCCGCGAATTTGTTGAAAGAAGTCCTCGAATTGCCCAAGTTGCTGACTCATCAGCAGAGGATGTGAACCAAATCGAACCCCCGGGCAACAAATTTTCCAATTGTTGCCTTCTTTTTTCCAGTTTTTCTGTTACTCGATGTGCTGCCTCACTAAAGCCATTTACGTGATACTGAGTTCCTTCAGTGCTCGAAATTATTGCCTCGATTGCTAAAGGATGAAGAGGTGATGCCGAAAGAATATCTACACTCCTAGAATCGCCGCCCATGGGGGTGCGAAGGCAACACCGATGAAATACTTAGAGTTGGACGAAGGTGTATGACTTGGCGCGCATTCGGCTCTAACAGGGCCAAGAATGGCCTTCTGGAAATATCTGTGCAATCGAAGATGAGATTTTCTCAAGATTCAGGTTCAGTATTGGTTGAAATTGGTGATGCAGAGGCGCGATATGAGCCCGGAGAGATCCTCGCAATTAGGACTGAGAAAATAGAACGTTCTTTGGTCCCAACTTGGCGAATTTTAATTGAAAGTAAAGAAGGCCCTAGGCCTTTACTTTCCTTGGGCTCCGAATCCGACGCTCTATCTGTTGCCGAGGAAATCGCTAGATTGGGCGGCGCTCGATTGATTGAACATACAGGAAGAATTGTAGAAAGAGATGAACATGGACTTACTGTCCTACAACAGATTGCTCGTCATCCTGGTCGTTGGCCTCGTCCTATTCGGACACCTTCTATGAGAGGTTCCGTTCGTGTTGATGACAATCAAGTCATCATGGACTTGCCTAGCGAAGTTTCACCCTTAGGTTTCCTTTTTACTGCTCTATTATTCGCTTGTAGTTTGATATTAGGTCCTATTTCGCTGATGTTTTCTGGAAATCTAATTGGATTTAGTCAATATGGGATGACTTATGGATGGGCATTGGGTATTTTCGTCTCAATTGTCTTGATAGCTTTCCTCAATCATTCGAATAGAATTTTTGAAGGTAGTCATCGGGTAATTATTCGAGAGGCGGGAGTTTCCGTTTCTGGAAAACTGCTGGGATTGATTCGTTTACCTGCTGAAAATTTTCCATTATCTGAATTCAAAGATATTGATGCTACTCAGGCCTGGGGTCTAACTCTTCTGTTTGGAGAACGTAGAGTGCGTTGTGATCTGCCTGCTGCTGAAGGTCAATGTCTAATTGGCGAAATGATTGATGGCCTAAGGGAAGTGGGAGCAATTCCATTTTCATCTATTGTTGAAGAAGAATGATGTGCGGGGGGTGGGATTTGAACCCACGAAACGTTACGTACTGGAACTTAACTCCAGCGCCTTTGACCAGGCTCGGCTACCCCCGCAAACCTATCGAACACATTCACACTGATGAACGAACCGCTTTGCAAGGAACCCCCTCTTAGACACAGTTGCGCGCAAACCGTTTAACGGTCGAGGTGCCACGGTAAGCATGATGAGCGTGCATTATCCACTCCAGCGCCCATTCCTTCGGGCAACTTTGCTCGTGCTCGTTTTCGTATTCAGTTCCTTTGCGGCAACTGTTTCTAACCCTTTAGCATTGGAAATTGAGGAAAAGAGTAGTTTTGTTGGAGAACAAATGTATGACTACGAGATTTTTGTTGCTGATAAGAACGATACTGCAGGGGGCGACGGATTCCTAACTACTGAAGAACCAACGGGTTCACAGAAGGAGATTGTTGTTTCAGAAGAAACTGCTGAATTTAAGTCTCCAAGATTACTTACTGATTTGTATATTGAAGGATATTCTGGTGATATTACGTTTACAATGTGGTACAAGGCAGTAGCAAGTCAAGATGGTGCTGAAGCTACATTTACAGTTCAGATTCTCAATGATGGTACAATAGTTTCTCAGGAGGATAAGACGTTTGATGCTTGTCAGCAATCATTTGGAAGTAGTTGTGGTGAACGAGAAGGAAGTATCAAAATTCCACTTCCATCTGGATTTACTGTATTGAAGGATAATCAGTTTATGATTAGGGTTAGTGCAGACATGAATGGTTGCGACGGAGGTGGAAATGATCCTCCAGGTGGCCCAGATACAGAGGCAAGGCAATTTGGTGGTTCAGAATGTTCTGCTACTGTATATTTTGGTGCAATTGATGGAGGAGCAGACCAATTTACAATGATTGAAGTCAAGTCCAATGCACTTTCAAACAGTGTTCTTCTTGTCCAGAAAGACGGAGCCGAGATGGTAGACGGTGCACAAATTGATTGGTATCCCAATGATATGATTTCAGAAAGAACAATGCAATTCAGGTTTGAAGTAAAGAGTGCATTCGGACGTTTCGATATCAATTCAGTACGTTTGACTGTCCTTAATCCAAGTGGAGGTCTTCCTGTCGACCAATCAATTACAGGTTCTCTTGATGGTGTTGAAGATACATCATGGTCGATTGCAGGCACATATGATTGGGAATATCCTGGAGGCCTCGAGGATGGTGAATATCAGGTTGCATTAGAGATATCAGATATAGGTGGAAATTCTATAGTAATAGAACATGAAAATATTGTAATGAATAAATTTGGAATTGCATTGAGGCATGGTGATTCACGTTCTACAGAATATATTGCTCCATCTCAGGTTACAGCCATTCCGTTGCAATTAATGCATCGTGGAACAAGTGATCAGATGTCGGTAAGCCTCAGTTTGGTAACTAGTTTCAACTCTAATTGGAATGTTTCTTTCGATGCTCCAGGTGGATACAATCTCAATGAAGGCGGCTCAATCGTCAATCCAATTCTGACGCTTGAAGCCCCCCAAGATTTAGCTAATTCTCCAACTCAACTTCACATTCGAGCTGTTGCAGAAGCAATGGTAGATGGTCAACCTGAGATTGTTAGTCAAGAATCGCTATATCTCGATTTAGAGAAATCCGATGTTTATGCTCCTCCGATGGTAAGTATGTGGGATAACAATCGAACAGAGCAGTATGACAATAGTTCTCGCCCAGATACTTTTGATACATCAATACCAAGATTCGCAGAAGATGGTGTGTTTTCTACATTTATTATGGAAATCTGGAATAATGGATTCGACACAGATGAGTTTAGGGTAGACGTTTTGGAACGTTCAAAATCAATCATTCAGGTTTTCGATAATGATACGGGTACTCGAATTTTGGAGGATGAAGGTGATGGAACATTCCACACAGCATTACTTGGGAGGCACTCTACTCAAGTGTTACAGATTCGAGTTAAACCATCAGATGATCGTTCTGATTCTGATTTAGGACTTATTCAGTTAGAGGTGACCAGCGAAGGTAATTCGACCAAGAAATCCACAGTTCAGTTTACTATACAGAGAACATTTGGAATTCAAGCCTCACCTCTCTTTGATTGTGATGGTGCTCCACTTGGAACTGTGAATAAAACTGCTTGTTCCCAAGATGGGATGACTATGCGGTTAATGGTAACAAACAGTTTGCAAGATGGAACTACAAGTACGCCTTGGAGAATAATGGACCCAGCAGATTTGCAAAGGAATTTAGATGTGGATTCATCATATTCACAGTGGGTTTTCCGTATCACTGATGATTCAGGAGATAGCGTTCCAATGATTCAGTTAGCTCCGCAACAGTCGGAAGAAATTCATCTTTCCATCGAAACACCAGATGAAGTCGAGATGGGGTCACATACACTTTATCTTAGAATCAAAGAAGATTCTTCAGATATGGATGCACGATATTTCGATATGCCATTTATTGTAGAAATCGGCCCAGGTTCAATTTCATTAGAGGTTGTACAAGTGTCGAATAATCCTGGAATTCAACCGAATGAAGAGCGTTCATTGCAGATGCGAGTTAAGAATAAAGGGAATCAAGAGTTGATTGTTGAAATTGATGTAGAATGTACTGATTCTGCAACTGCATGTGAAGGTTGGGATTCAGAGATTGGAGGGGGCGGAGGGGACTTAGTTATGGTTCAACCATATTTTGATATTTCATTCGTAATTGTGATTAATGCCCCTCAAGATGCTAGACAGGGTGAATCTGTAACATTCACAGTTTCTGCTTCTCCAAAGACTTTCGCAGATGAAGGTGGAGATGAATATGAGAATGCCCGTTCTGAACTTGATATTACAATGAATGTAGAGATTCAAGATCTTGTACTCAGAATACGGAATGAAGTTTTGAATCCTAGTTCTGTCACATTGATTTCAGCTATTGTAACATTATTGATTGTAGTTTTAGGCATTCAAAATCGTAGAAATCGAAGTCGATGGGTTGATGAGTTTGATGATGAGGAAGTCGATGACGAGGATGATTTTGATATTGATGATTTAGATGATTTACCTCCTTCAATATTGGAAGAAGAAGATGAAGAAGACGAGTTTGATATGGATATTGAACTAATTGACGAAATTGATGAATGATATCGTCAACTCGCGTACGCGTATGAACTTCGCTCCATTTCCCTTAAGACCCTACGAGACACCCTACGGCTTGGTTGAACGTATGTTGTCAGAGCCCTTCCCCCACTTTCGCGATACTGGAGTACGGATTAGGTGTCGAGCTGTTGTACTGACTATGTTGATGATTTTCGCGAGTTTGGCAGCGCTTGAGTTTGCTGCATGGGAGGCCTATGCTTCTTCTGATGCAGATGGTGATGGTCTAACCTATGGCTTGGAATTCTTATTGAATACTCAACCCCAAGATTGGGATAGTGATAATGATGAACTTCCCGATGGATGGGAATGGTTTCATGGCCTAAATCCTCTTGATGGTTCAAGTCTCACAGTCAATGGATCATTGGGGGATCCAGATGGAGATGGTCTTTCTAACAAAGATGAATATCAGTATGGAATGCCTTCTAATTGGGATAGTAGTGGTACGCCTAATGTTCTAGACAATGGAGTTTGGTGGAATGGGACCGTTCCTACAAGGAATTGGGATGAAGAGTCATCAATGCAGGTGTCCCAAGGTACCGGTTCAGATGGTGCTGATGAGGACCCAATGGGTAATATTTGTGCAGACGGTATGGACAATGATCGAGATGGCCTTGTAGATTCAGCGGATCCAGATGGAGATGGGGATGCAGATTGTAGTTCTGATGATGATGATGGAGATGGGGATATAGATGAGGATCCTGATGGTTACGATACTGATAACGATGGTATGAATGATGGTTGGGAGGTATCCAATGGTTTGGATCCAACTGTACGCACCGGTTCTGATGGCCCTGGAGGCGACCCTGATGGCGATGGTTTAGTGAATCTGAAAGAATATGTGAATCCGTCATGGACTACAGAAAATTCAGGCACTCCTTACTTTATGCCAGGAGCTCCCAATCAACAGCGAACTGAAACAGAGTCGCCTTGCAATCCAGTTTTAGGAATTGGTCCGAATGGTTGCGCAACGTTAACTGCGGAAGTGGATGGAGTTACTTCTACCAACCCACAGCGTTCTGATACTGATGGCGATGGACTGAATGATAGTTATGAGGCCTTGACCCTACTAACTGATCCAACTGATTCAGATACAGATGGAGATGGTATTTCAGATGGGAATGAAGTTAACGGGCAATACGGTTCTCCTGCTCAGGCATCTGATCCTCGTGACAACAATACTGATGATGACCCATTTGATGACGGAGAAGAAGATATTAATGGAAATGGAGTAATTGATGGAGGGAACGAAACTGACCCCACTCGAGCAGAAGATTCTGGTGATTTCGATAACGATGGAATTGAGAATTGGGAAGAGAATCTTACCTGTACAGGATGGAATATCGCAGATACCGATTACGGTGGAGTCATAGATGGTTTAGAGAGAACTACCGGGTTCAATACTGATCCTTGCCGTTCAACTGTTGATTTTGTAACTACTTTTTCTTCCTATGATGCAGGTAATCAAGTGTTATTTATCGCAAATGCTTCTGGATTTGGACCTGAATTCTTCGATTGGAGGCCAACATCACCAGGCCGTATTGGTTACTACAATTTGTCTAATGGTTCACTAGTTCCATTTTCTTTTGAGCGTGCAGATGATACATCTTCTCCTCATAGGCTGATTGGGGTGACTTTAGCTCCGCCCGCTACTACCTCTACAGTCGTGCATAAGAATGGTTCATGGTGCTGGGATGCGAATATCCAGCCCAGTAACAATGATCCATGGTGTGACGATGATTACTATGATCACGATGAAGATGGAATTTCTGATTGGGAGGAGAATTTCGGTTTCTGGGGTTTCCAATCTGATCCTTTTGATGTTGATTCAGATAATGATACCGTAAATGATCTCGACGAAATTCTGAATGGGACTGATCCATTGGAACCTTGTGATAATAATCGAGATACTGATGGTGATTCTCTGAATGACTATTTCGAGAATAATACCGGCTGTCCCTTGTTCTATGTGCCTGGAATGGGTGGAAACGGTTCTACTGATACATTCCTAACTGACTATGAGGCAGTCGATACAGATGTAGGGGGTGTTTGGGATGGACAAGAATATCTTGATGGAACTAATCCTCAAAACAATCCTTCAGATGATTTGAATCCAGCAGACACCGATGGAGATGGGATTCCTGATGCTATTGAGAATAATACTGGAACCAATTGGCTTGATCCAGATACTGATGGTGGCGGTATGACCGATTACCAAGAATGCCCTCCTGCATTCTGGTCTACAAATTGTGTGGGATCTGGTTTCGATCCTTTCGATCCTGTTGACGATATAGTTGAGAACCAAGTTATTTTCTGGGCAAATAACACTAGCGTGAATGTTGATCCATCACTTGTTCATTATTGGAGGACCTATACTTATGACAGTTATACAGGAGTAGATTATGGAGTCAATACTAGCCTAGTTGTCCTAAATTCCATGGCACCTGGTTTTTCTGATAACAATTGGATTGCCTCCAATAACTTCCATAACAACAGTACAAGTTGGGAATACACATTCCCATTCATGATTCAACCGGGTTCCAATATCCCTCATCACTGGAGTACTACGCAGTTTCTTTCTTGGGCGGATCCATCAGCTGGTTTGAACCATACTAACTATACTCATGATGTACCTCTTACAGATGTATCTCTGGATTTCTTATATGCGGACGCTCCTGAGATTTGGTTCTCTGATTCGGTTCGTTCCAACAGTACTGCATATTCTTCAAGCACATATGCACTAGATTTACCAAATTATTTTACTGATTCAACTTTACTTGAATCTGAGGTTAACAATATCACTCAATCAATCATATCCTCTTCTGGCGCATTGTCTGCATGGGATAAGATGGAAGCACTTGCTGATTTTATTGAAAATGGAAATGCAACATTCACACCTCGATTGAATTATGATGGAAGTGGTTATCCTCAAGGCGGCGGCCCTGATTTCGTACACTTCCTTTTGGTTGATTCCAAGGAAGGTACGTGCGATGATTGGACTACTGCTCTAACAACTATGGCTAGACTTGCAGGATTGCCTGCTAGGAAGGTTACCGGTTACATCGACGGTAGTTGGCATGGGACTGGATACGAGGTCCTGGGTCTCAATTATGGTTCATGGGTGGAGGTTCACATGCAGACAAATGCTGCATTAGGTAATGCAGACATGGGTTGGGTGCCTTTCAATGCCTGTCCTCCAGATGAAGAGGTCGAGATTATCAATGCAGAATGGGGTCCATTTTTCATAGATAGGGATGGAAATTCAGGGCAAACATTTCTCAATGGCACTCTTGTCTATTCTTCCAATCAATCTGCAGTAGAGGGCATTCTTCTAGATTTATATCTAGTTCCTCTTGAATCGGCTGGTTCAGTACCTGGTCCTGCTGCAAATCCTTCTTTACAGATTGGTTCCGCAATTACAGCTGCAAATGGAACTTTTTCTTTGAAAGGAAATCCTGCTGAGTTTATCCGTCCAGGATATGGTGCATTGGTTGTTGAAACGATTCCTTCTGGTTATGTTGGTTCTAATGGCCTCTTTGACAATTACATAGTAAACGTGACTGATGATGCCAATGTTACTATTGAAGATCCTCTTCCAGTAAATGAGCCGGTTTTTGGCGCAGGTTCGAATACTACCTTATCTGGTAGACTACAAGTTGAGAATACCCCTCAGACAGATGTTACCTTGTTGGATGATTGGGACATAGATGGTGATTCAATCCCTGATGGTTTTAGTTTCATTTGGTTCAATTTTACTTCCACTGTATCTGGTGCTCAGAGTTATACTGCACCAATTGGCCAAACAGGTTTCTTTGAAATTATTGTTTTCTTAGATGAGAATGAAGGTCAAGGAATCAATAATGCTACAATTGAGTTCCCTGGATGGCATGAAGCAGATTTACAAAATGGTTCATCTCCAATCTATCACCTGCGTCCTCTTTCTCAAATTGTGCCGATGAACATCACTCCTGCACCTGATTTGGATATTGTTCTTGAGGGGCCATCATCAAATAATTCACTTCTAGAAATCAATGATTTCATTCATATGAACGGTACAGTCCTCAGCCGAGGCCTAAATCCCATTCCAATGGAAGGTACTCTTTATCTCCAAATGAGGGTAAATGGTTCTGGAGCACCTTATATCGATATTTCTTCATGGGACCTTAATTCAACTACATGGAGTGGTAATCCCGGTAATTTCTCGATTTCTTGGCTTATGGATCCTGCCTCTGTGCCGATTTCTCCAGGTTTTCTCGATGTTAGATTCACCTTTGATTCTTCAACATTGGAGGCTGACGATCAAGTATTCATGCCACCAGGTTATGGTCTCAAGAGTTTCGTGACTTTCGATTATCTCTTTGATCCAATTCAGAGAGACCAGATGGCGTTGATCAACATCAATATGTTTGATCATTCTGGGGGTAATGAACAACCATTTAATGGAACATATGAGATTGAAATTGATGGGGTATTAGTCAATACTACGGTAGATCCCGAAGATGGTGGATTTACATTTGATTATACTTCCCCAGTAGTTCCGGCAGGAGATTATTCGCTTTGGATAAACTATTCTGGTTCAACTTGGTATGATTCTAATTCTAACAACACTACAATTAGGATTAGTGGATTAGGAACCGTATCAGCTACATTAGGACAGAGTTGGACCCATATCGGTGATGCGAATTATGTGACTGGTGAAATCCGAGACACAAACCTTACTGGTTCTCCACTTATTCTGAATAATAATTCTTCAATTATTTTGTCGATGGAACTTCCGGGCACAGGTCCTTCTGGTCCAATGGGGGAACCTCCTGCACCAGAGATTGTTGACTTAGGTTCAGGGTGGTTGAATACTTCAACTGGACAATACAACGTTAGTTTCGTAATTCCTAATTTTATCGGTGCTGGTGTTTATGATTTGATTGTAAATGCTGATTTCGGAATTAGTCCACCTATTGGTGGGGCTTACTATACTTCTGAGGAAGCAGCTAGTATCTTGATTGGAGTGGAGTCGGAATCGGTATTGACTGCTATTGATCCTCCATCCAGTGTAGTCGCTGGCGATATCTTAGAGGTAAATGTCTCAGTAGTTGATATTGCAGATGGATCAAACATCAGTGGTGCAGCTGTTCTAATGATCTGGGATTGGGATGGACCCAATAATCAGACACTTTCTACTGCTTCAAGTGGTTCTCAAGATGGAATAGCCAGATTTACTCCAACTATCCCAGTTGGAACAGATCCTGGCTACTACGACGTACGGATTTTGATGCCAGATGATGTTTCTGATCCATTATCTACGGGTTCCGCTAGATGGATTGGAAATCATACTGATTTGAATATCACAGTCTTGGTACCTACTTCTGTAACCCTCGATTCAATTATTCCACCATCATTCATTACAGCTGGTTCCACTTTCATTGTCGAAGGTTCGGTAGAAGATTTCAACGATCCAAATAGAAATTTCAGTGGACCAATTGATGTTTCTGTGTTCTTTGATGGTGATCCTTCTGAAGTGTTGATTTCATCATTCACTACTGCAGTCAATGGTAGTTTCAACATTACAGTTCCATCAGATCCTCTTTTGGATGGGATTACAAGTGGAAACAAGACATTGATGATTCAGGTTCTTGAGGAAACCAATCCGTTCTATCTCCCAAGTAATATTTCTCAACAGGTTTTGGTGAAGGGTGTAACAGGATTCACACAAATCGCTCCATTGATTCCAGTAATTGTAAATCGAGGTGAATCTATTGAATTTGGAGCCACATTGGTTGAAGAATCCGATCAAGATCGTCTCCTTTCCAATCAAACAATATCTGGTACATTCCATGAGACTTTGTTAACTGATGAGATAACCAATGATACGGGTGTAGTTCGATTTAATTTCACTATTCCAAGTTCACATCCATTGGGTATGGTCGATCTTCGTCTTGATTATGCTGGCAATTTTACTTTACTTGGTTCTAATCGAACTTTCAGTACTGTGACTGTTAGGACAATTACCCTTCTAGTCGTTGATCCGATTCTCGATAATCCTGTAGCAGGTGATACCTTCAACGTCACAGGGACTTTGACTTCTGAGAATGGTTCTGGAATAATTGATCGTAACGGGAATAATTTACTTCCTGTACTTGGATTCACGATAGATGGTTTTACTGATTCATTCACTATGGTTAATGGTACAGTGTACGATGGAAATTGGTCAGTGACCATTACTTTGAATCAAGAATTCCCGAGAGGTACGCATGAATTTAATGCAACTTATACTCCTGGTGTAAACTACTTCCTTGGATCAACTAATGGAACAGTCTTCGATAGTCGGGGATATACCGTTCTAGATTTCAGCGATCCGCTTGATTTAGATCCTGATAGAAGAACAGTTAGAGGGGATAATATTACAGTTGCTTTATCTCTTCTTGATAATGCAGGTGCTCCAGTAGAGAACGCTACAATTAACGTTTCAATTGATGGACTGACATCATTTGATATCTCAACTGATTCAAGTGGTATCGCATCAGGTAATTTCTCAGTTCCTGATACGTGGTCTGTTGGTCCATTAATCATTAATGCAAGTCATGCAGGGGTTCCTGGGACCACAGGAGTTCTAGGTGATGCTACATTCACTCGAGTTGTTATCTTGGCACCTACGATTATGGCGATAGATTCTGTAGAAGGTGATTTGATTGCAGGGCAGGTTATTTTTGTTAATGGGACATTGTTAGATGAACACGGTTCTCCATTATTGAATGATTCAGGAGGTGCAGTAGGTGGCCTTGTTCATCTAATGATAGATGGCGTAGATACTGGTTCATCGACGATTGTTCAATCAGACCCTATAACAGGAAAATGGTCAATTGCCTACACATTGCCTTCTGATACTACACCTGGTGCTCACAATGCAACTGCATATTTCCTTGGTGGATTCTTATGGGTTGATCCAATGGGTCAAGGAGATTCCTTGAACCCAGAGTATTATCTTGAATCAACAGACAATTTGGGATTCAATGTTTCAGTGCCTACTGAAATTCGATTGTTTGGAGGAAATTCCGATGTTACTCGTGAAGAGTTGTTGGATCTAACTGGAGTTCTAGTTGACATAGTTGAGCGTCCTATTTCAGATATGCCTCTCAGTGTTTGGATGAATGGCCAGTTCCTAACGAATGTTACATCTGACTCAGAGGGAGTGGTTTCCATCTTGTATCCAGTGCCTAGTGATATGCCATTGGGTACTCAGACAGTCGAGGTTCGTTTTGCCGGTGCTCCATTGTATCTTGCCTCCAATGCTTCTACAACATTTGACGTATATGCGCCAATTGTAATGACTGTTGATGCAATTGATACTTCAGCAGTTGGAGAAACAGTTACCATTTCTGGAACTGTCCGGGACAATCTACCTGATAATTGGGTCCCTGGTCATATTGTGACTATCCGTGTGGATTCCAGCATAATTGGTTCGGCAACAACAGAAGTTGATGGTTCATGGACCTTGGATTGGGTCGTAGGCCCTGCTTTCTCCATAGGAGTTCATGATATTGTGGCCTATTCTGAGCCTCAAGGATTCTATCTTGGAGGACAAACCAATACCACGATTATGATTAAACATAATGCTGAGATTACTAACCTTGCATTAGATGAAGGTGGCATAGCTACTAGGGGTGAGAATTGGAATATCTCCGGAATCTTAGTTGATAGTGATACGAGTCCTCGAATACCTATAGAAGGCGCCATCATTACGATAGAGGTTGACGGATTTTTCCTCACTACTGTTACTACTGATGCCAGCGGCTTCTTTTCGGCGCAGATTCCTGTAGAGGTTTCATCAGAACGTGGACAACACACTATTCGTGTATCTTATGATGGCAATGACCAATTCATTGGTGATGCGTCCAATGTAACTGCATACACATGGGCAGATGTCATTATTGAGATTCTTGATGTTTCAGACAACAATATCCGTTCTAATTCCTCTCATCCGATAGTAATAACTGGTCGTATCGTAGAAATTGGGGGTACTGGTAATACAGTAATTGGGTCTGATCTTACATTAATCTGGGCTGGTGCAGCCGAATCCGGAGCTGTAGTTTCTTGGGATAATACAACAGGCCAGTTCACAGTTTCATTGGTAGGTCGTTCTCCAATGAAAGGCAATCTTGATTTCACCCTCAATATGGCTCGTGACGATGGTCGATACTTCAATGAGGCACAGAAGGTAGGAATTGATGCATTCTTGATGGTACCTGCATCGTTTGTAGCGAATCCGGTTACTGTTGAACTCAATTCTCGCGATATTATAGGAACAGTTTCTGTTGTTGCAGATGATACTGGAGAAGCACTTTCCAACGTATCGATTACAGCATTATTGCTCAATCAAACATCAGAGATTACCCAGTTTGGTAAGTTAAGTGATGAATTAGGTGTGTTTGAGTATACGTTCGTAAGTCAAGAACCACTTCCTACATTCTCTGATACAGCTCATTGGGGCTTCTTCGAGATTCGTCTGAATACTACTTCTCCTATGATTGCTCCAGATGATCGTGGAGATTTGTTGAATCTTGTAGTTGAGTTGAATTATGTTCAAGCAGATGAGGCTGAATCTTCATTGAGTCCAAGTTCAATTGCAGTATTTGCAATTATCTTACTTGCGGCAGCTGGAGCAGTTATTCAGATGCGTAGAAAGAGTACTGCGATCGAAGAGATTCAAGATATCTTTGCATATACTGCTGAACTATTGGCCGCTGGAGATGAAGTACGTGAAGCAATTTTCAATTGTTATGAAGATCTATGTTTGGTTTTGATGCAAAATGGATTCCTCAGGAGAGATTTTGAGACTGTTCGTGAATTTGAAATAGCAATCCGGCAGGCATTACCAATTAGTGATTCTGCACTTGAGGCTCTAGACAGTGTCTTTGAGGAGGCTAGATATTCGTCTCATGAGATGGGCGAGACTCACAAGGCATCTGCGCAACAAGCATTGTCTAACGTGGTGTCTGAAATTCAGAACCTATCTGAAATTCCTGCTAGGTGATTACTCTGTTAAACGCAATTCCAATCTTCCTTTGGAATGTTTAGCATTGATTATCTCTCTTCCTCTGGGGAGCGGTGTCACCACAGGTTCCAATCCTTGACGGTCTATTCGAAGGTAAGTGGTGCCGGAATGTGTGCCTACACGAACTTGAATGCATTCAGTTGGCAATCCTAGAGTCATTATGGAGACTCCATCAATCATAGCGGTAGTATCTAGAGATGCGCCAAGAAGATTTTGAGCCATAATTTGAGAATCCGCTTCACGGGTTCGTTCAACCATTTCTCCTGCAGTTTGAAGAAATTGTTCATGTTGTGTAATGGCTGGTGAATCAATGGCGGCTGTAGCAATGAAATGTGAATGTAGTTCTGCGGCTGTAGCATCTAAACTATGCTGGACATCATCGTTTTCACCGTCTCCATCAATCTCGATGGTGTCCCAATGTATGTCCGACATACCGCCCTCCAATCGCCGCATAGTCATCAACCCTCGTAATCATTAGGTGTGGGTAGCCGCTTCAGGATGTCGCGCAAAAAATCGTTTGGTTAATCGTTCAGTGGAACCTGAATCCATGGTTTCAAACATTTTCAGATTTTTAGGCATACAACTCCGGTATCCTCTATCTCCTACCCTTTTGTCCAGAATTACTACGATTGCTCGATCTTCTGCTTTTCTAATGGGTCGACCCATTGCCTGTAGAATTGAATTTATTGCAGGTTGAGCTGCAGAATATTTCCAAGCATTTCTTTCGCCAAATCTTTCAGCAACATAATCTCTGAGAGCTTGATTTGATGCAGTAGGTCTAGCCATTGGTATACCGATACAGATTACAGCATCGAGTATATTCTCATTGTAGTCAATTCCTTCCGACAATCGAGCATTGTAAACTCCGACCAATAAGCAGCGTTGTCCAGCATTTCTAGAACGTTTCAATTGTGTTAGTGCTTCTTCTACTTGGAATTTTGACCAACTTCTTTCTTCTACAATTATTCTCCTACCTGGCCATGATCCTTCATTTATGATCTCATCCAATAGGTCGTATGAGGGAAGAAAAATCGCTACATGTCCAGGTGTTTGCCTGAGTACACTGTGAATATGTTCTCTTATTCTCCTAGTATTTTCAACACTACGGTTTGAGAATTTCGTTGTTACATCTTTAGCGAGGACAACAGGGCGTCGATCATTCTCGAATGGACTTGAGTATTCTTCAAAAATCGTTTTTCTTTCATTGGGAACTTGAAGTATGTCTCCATACATGGCTGGTGGGAATAATGTCCCAGACATCAAGATCCCTCCACGACACTGTTTGAATACTGGATTCGAAACAACGCCAGGGTCAAGTAGATGCGTTGTGATTCTACCTTCTTCTTTTAGTCCCAATAAATCGAAAACAGCGGCTAGAGCCTTGTCTCCTCTTCTTTGATCTAGGATCTCTAAAACTTCAGCAAATCGATGACATGCGAGTTCTTGTTCATCATCTAAATCCTCGTCTATTTCCACTTTGACTTCGAATAAAGTTCGAATAAAACGATCCAATTGCATTGGTTCTTCAATGGTTTCGATTAGAGCATTTTCGAAAATGTCTAACATTTCTCCAGGAGCACACATCATTTCTTCTTGTGTCCCTAATAATCTCTTCAAATTCCTTATGTAATCTCCAAACTTTTCTCTTATTCGCG
>PBDV01000044.1 GCA_002718215.1 Methanobacteriota archaeon | reverse complement strand
GGTCCAGCCATTGGTGGCCCTTGAGGTGACTCAGCCATTGGTGGCCCTTGAGGTGACTCAGCCATTGGTGCCTCTTGAGTAGTAGAAATTTCCTTCTTTGGTGGAATTGAATCCGTTGATTGTTGAGGAATTTCAGTGGAAATTCCCTGAGCAAAAGCAGCGGCAACAGGATCATTTTGTACATCAAGAACAATTTCATTTGATGATATAGATGAAATACCAAAACCAGCAAGTGCATTTTCAAATGCATCTGAAAGGACATCGTTAGAACCTTGAGAGAGATTGCTTAGTTGTTCAATGTCTATTTCAATACGGTAATCTCCAGGAAAAGGCCCAAGTTCTCCGTGTTTACCTTGATGTTCAGCAGATAGAATCCACGCACCGGGATGCATTGGGAGGAAATGACTCGCATCATCACTACTATTCTTCGTTATCATCGAGGTCAAGGTCTTGAAGGATTGAACTGAAGCTCCCGAAGTTTTGATGTTTAATTTTGGTGACTTTATGTTACTATTCGTTGGATTCTGAACCAAAGTTTTCACAAGAATTGCATCTCTATCATCTTCATCGATGTCGTCACACACTGAAATTAATTGGATGACGAGGTCACCCAACCTGAGCATGGTCGGAATCGCCATAGCCGAAGCACATCCTAGTCAATACTTGAAACCGTCCTTGTCATGATTATTTGATAGGACTCCGATGTGCAACTGGTAAAGAGTTTGCAATAGCAACAATACTTCCAATGGCTAAATCGATTTCTGATTGATGTGTGTGTCGAAGGTGTATTCGAATTAAATCTCGATAAAATGCCCAGATATTCAGAATTGGAATTAGATACATCAATTTTCTAATTGAACGTCCATCCCAATCTTTGGAATTCATTGGGTCTCCATTTTCTCGAAGAATTGCTAAGCCCATTATTCTCTGACCTAATGATCTAGAAAATATTAGGCCAGTATATCTCCAATAAAGAAAATGTGTTAGAAGAATTGCAATTGACCATGCTAGAGAATGGTGAAAATCCGGAGACGTCCAAACACCTAAATCCCAAGCTAACATTACTCTATACTGTCCTTCAAAACTACCACCTAATATTGAAAGAATACTCATGACAAAAATCACATCTAAGATGAAGCCAGCTGCTCTTTTGTAAATCGGAGCTAGTATTGTCCCATCAGGTATTTTCCAATGTTCATGCTCTACTGAAACAATATGTTTCGCTAGGTTCGTCACGTCATTTTTCATTGAAATTGGCCCCTCCATTCTCATCCCCTTTACATTTGCAACAAGTGCCACCCAATGAGGTTTTTTTCTTCTGCCCAAGTAAGCCAGAAATCCCAATCTCTTTGATTTCGTAATGTTTTGGAATCACCAATTACGATTAATCCTCTCTTGGCTCTCGTTAGTGCAACATTTAATCTTCTTGAATCGTCCAAGAATCCAACGTTTCCTTCTGGATTAGAGCGAACCGCTGAGAAAACAATCACCTCTTTTTCTCTTCCTTGATATCCATCAACTGAACGTACTTCAATCCCATTCCATTTTCCATTATTTTCTAATCCGCCAGAAGATTCCATCAAATCATGAATTGCCCTAACTTGCCCATTATATGGTGTAATAACTCCTATATCATCCGGTGAAATATCTTCTCCATCTAGTAATGAATCTATGATACGAAGAACCCATCCGGCTTCAGTTGGATTTGCTTTAGAATGGCCATCAGGAGATACGATTTCCCCACCTTCTACAGGTAAGAATGCCACCGGATTATCGAAATCGGGCCATATAATTCCATTTGGGGCAATTCTATTTTCACTAGTCACTCCATTTTTTAGTAATCCATCATACGATTGTCGAGACGGAAATTCAGCAATACATGGATGCATTCGATATTGTTCCAACAACATTGTTGAATTTACACCCAGTTCAATTAGCCGTTCAAATAGAGATTTATTCAATCCCATTTCTTCTGCACGTGTAGAGATTACAGTAGGTGGTAGTTGTTTGTGATCTCCAACCAATACCAATTGCCTACAACCTTTTACAATTGGTACCAAACTTGCCGGCTCTGTTGCTTGAGTCGCTTCATCGATTAATATTCGAGGAAATCTTCTGCCATCTAGAACTATATGGCCAGAACCGATACAAGTAGCACAAATGACATCAGCTTTATCGAGAATATCATCTTTCATTTGTTGTTCAATTCGTCTTGCATCCTTCCATCCATTTTTCAAGTCTCGATGGGCTAGACCCTTATCTTTACCTTTCATTCCTGGAATTCTTCGAGCTAGGTCTTCATTCAATTCTAATATTACATCTAAATCTCTACGAAGCCGGTGGTTTTGCATTTTTGCATCAATAGTGGCTTCACGTAGTGATTCACGAACTTTCACAGGTTGCCCCAATCTAACTGCATTTATGCCTAGAGATAGAAGACCTTCCAGTATATTGTCAACAGCAACATTTGATTCGGCGACAGCTAATATTGGCGCGCTACTATTTTTTACCCAACCTTGTAAAATATGTACAGCAGTATAGGTTTTCCCCGTTCCAGGAGGGCCTTGAATTAATGATAGACGATTAGTCATTGCACTATTTACTGCTTGACGTTGAATTTCGTTCAATTGATTCGGAGAAAAGGATAGATTATTTTTCACTCCTTTAATTCCATGAGATACTTGCCCAGCATCTTGAATATCTCGAACTTGGCCCAGTAGAAGAGTAGACAGATTGGTTGCATTTTCATCAGATAAGAATGAGTTTAATGCATCTCTCATCCGATCATGAGCGATACGATTAGCACCTCTATCTAATCTCCAATATCCTTGTCTATGTCCTTTTGGAAGATCATTCATGGCTAAGCGAATAGAAGTTCTTGAACGATTAGCAACAACTGCTTCAATGGCATCTTTACCTAAAGGATCTGAACGACTTAGTAATACAATATCTCCATGTTTGAATCTATGAGATGGAAGTACTCCGCCACCATCTAAAGTCAATCGAAGTAAACGTTGACCGTACATCCATCCAGCCGAACGGGCTTTTAATTTGAATAAACTAACACCATGCGCCAATAAACGATGTTTATCCCATGTTCTTAGGCGAGTCTCTACTTGGGTCATTTCATCTTCTAATTCAAGACGGATAGCATCAATAAAATTAGCATGGTAATTTTGACTTTTTCGAATTTCACTTTTTTTTCCTTCATCAGATTGTGAAGTATTGATACGACGAATTCGCTTTCCCTCCCCCGTCATGTTGTTGTGGTAATGAATCTGACTTATGACTGTCCCGAAATCATATTTGTTGATTTGATGTCTTTTTATTACAACAAGAACAGGGAGAACTTATGCTCGTTACATTACACGACGAAGATGCTAGGGGGTGCATCGGGTGTTTCGTAAGAAAAAAACCGAGGGAGAGGAAAATACCTGTCCATTATGCAGTCTATCGAATCCGATGGACGCTGAATCATGTATTCGTTGCTATTACGATTTTACTGCAGGTGTCCACCAACAATCAAGAAAATCAGACGACGCAGTAGTTGGTGGATTGTTAGACGAATTAACTTCTGGAATAGAAGAAGATGAACAAGATGAAGCCGATGTTGACTGGACAAATCATTCATTCGATATGTCTGATTTTTCTGTTGATGTAGCAGATTATGATGAAACTGATGATGTTGTTATCTCTCATTCAATTGGATTTGCTCGACAATTAGTTTCCGATGATGAAATTGGTGCCGATGACGATGACGATGAGGATTTTGTACTATCGTCAGATGATGCGCCAACATCAGTGGAAAAATTTGTTATTCCCGAAGGAGAAGATGATGACCTCTCCATCCCTGAACCAACTAAAATTAAACTCATTGATCCTGTTTCATCTTCGGTTCAAGAAATGGATTCAGATTTGTTGAATGATGATTGGTCTGTATCAGATTCAGCACCAATTTTACCATCCAATGATCAAGACATTGCTCAACCAATAATTGCGCCTGCTCCTGAATCTAATGAGTCAACTGGTATTCAACCAGTATTACATTCAGAGTCGCCATTACCGCCTATGCCAAATATGCCGCAAGAACCTGTGGAACAATCCCCCCAAGTAGTACAGCCAGCACCTGTAGTGCCAGCAGCCCCTCCTCCAGCTACAGTATTTGAAAATCCAAATCCAATTCCTCAATCAACTCCTGCTATGCCGACAATGCCTTCGATGCCCAATGCAGCACCTGCCCCAATTCCTACACCTGAAATTGTTTCAGAAGATGAATCAAATATTTGGCCTTGGAATCAGACAGATGCTTGGGATGATCGAATCTTAGCGGCAAAAATTAAGGAAGCAATGGAAGCAGCAAAATCAGATAGAAAAGAAGAAGCTGCAAAGATACTAGATGAAATTGGGCCACACCTTTCAGATCGTTATCGTTTGATGTTATATGTTGGAGCATTATTGAAAAATCTAGGTAGAAACGATGCATTACAATCAATGTTGGAAACGGCAAGAAGGACACAATCAGAAGATGAGCATGTTCAAGCGGCTTTGAATCAGTTGGGTTGAATCGATGTGTCGCCTTCGCCAACTGTGGATAGTACGCGTTTGAAGTATACATTGGAATCAGGATTTATCCTAACTCCTCTTTCAATTGAACATGTTACTCCCCTTTTTTCGGCCTTTTCAACAGATGAATCATCGGTACGTGTAGCAATGCCTTGGTTAGATTCTAGTCTACCAATGAGAACTCAGATTGCTTCGTTTGTAGTTGATGTAATTTCTGGGCCTAATTCTAATGCATATCATCATTGGGTTCTAGCTGAACCGGAGAATAGCAGTGTTTTGGGAATTATTGGTTTTGATGTCGTTAGATTTCGTACATTTGAGCGAAGACAATTAAGCCGAGGAATTCATTGGAATCTTGGATATTGGATTGCCCCCTCTCATCGTCGTCGAGGACTAGCTTCTGAATCCATTGATATTATGATTGCAGTAGCTAAAGAGTCAGGAGTAGACGTTGTGCAACTTTCTGCAAATCCTCAGAATATAGGTGGTATAATCACTATCCGTTCTGCAGTTGAACGACATGGAGGCATAGTATCTGAATTTGGAGTAGAGATGATTGAAGAATCAGAAGGTGAAGCATCTCCATATGAAGCATATTGGATTCTAACCGGTGATAAAAATGAGTGACCGGTATTGGTTCTCAGTTGATTCAGATGATTTACATCACCACCCATCTGTTTCAGGGCACCCTATCCGTTCATCCGTTTTACCGTGGTGTTTAGACACCGATTCTAGGCCAATGAGTGATGCATTATTCAAGTCATTTCAATCTCTTCAAGAATGGTGGGTTTCTAGAATAGATGATGATTTATTGACCATTTTTATTATTGGAGAACAATTAGATGATCCTAGATTCGTTGAAGTAATTCAAAATTTAATTTCTAGTCGTCGTGGATTAACAATTGGAATACATGGATTGAAACACATTTGTTGGTCTGCATGGGGCGATTGTTCAGACGACTTTAGTAGATCTTTGGAAAAATCAATCAATAAAATTAGAAATGTTGCCGGTGAATCTTTCAGACCCTGGTTTCGTGCTCCTGGAGGCTACATCGCTCCTTGGATGATTCCTATTTTGAAGAATCATGGAATAGTGCTTGATTCTTCTATCAACCCCATAAGATTACTACGAAGGAAAACAGGAAGAGATGAAAATGGAAAAATAAATGGATGGGAAAAAATGATTGCTGCTGTTAATCAAAGCGGGATAATTGAACGTGATTGGTTAACATCTCATGGAATGCCAACAAATGGTCCCGCTTTACATCTTCCACTTCTTAGAACGCATTCCAAATGGGTTTGGAAGAGAGCACTAACTGGTTCTCGTTGTGCAAACGAGAAGGAATTACTTGATTCTTCAATCACCATAATTTCGATTTATTGGCATGTTTTAGATCATGGAAGAAAAAAATCTTGGTCCCCCCCAATTCCTTAGAGAGATGCAATATCATTTCTTTCAATATCAATACCAAATTCTTGCTTTGTTGCATCAAAAAGTGCCATATCGATTGTTCCTTTGCGCACCAATCCTGCTAAAGCTGCTAGAACGATGTGTTCAGAATCAACTTCGAAAAATCGTCTAAGTGCTGTTCGAGTATCTGAGCGACCGAAACCATCTGTACCTAGGACAATGTATTGTCCTTTTACCCAAGGGCGAATAAGTTCAGGGACTGCTTGAATATTATCTGAAGCGGCTACAACAACTGACTCATCACCGCCATCTAGCATCGTTTCAATCCATGGAATTTTATTATCTGAAGCAGAAATTTGGTATCCAGTCAATCGTTTAATTCTTTCATTTTCCGAGGCGTCTCTATACAATTCACCATAAGAAGTAACTGACCAAACTCTACATGCGATTCCCTTATTCGACAAAATTTCTGCCGCTTTCAGAACTTGTTGCATTATAGGTCCTGAACCCAAAAGATCGACTATGGATTCAATTGGACCCTTTTCATTTGGTTGAAATTCTTTGTAGAGATATATCCCATTTAGAATGTCTTTTTCGTTTAATCCTTCAGGGATTTCAGGCATTGAATAATTTTCATTGTATAGAGCAATGTAATGCAGGACATCTTTCTTTTCAACATACATTTCATTGATTCCATGTTTGATTATTATTGCAATTTCGTATGCAAACGCTGGATCCCAACCTCTTACTGCAGGATTCGTATGTGCCATGAGTAAAGAATGACCATCTTGATGCTGAAGCCCTTCGCCATTCAGGGTTGTTCTTCCAGATGTTGCGCCCATAAGAAATCCCCTAGCTCTTCCATCCGCTGCAGCCCAAATTAAATCTGCAACACGTTGGAATCCAAACATGGAATAGAACGTATAGAATGGAATCGTGGGAATTCCTGCTGTTGCATATGACATTGCACTTGCAATAAATGTCGACATAGCGCCCGCTTCATTGATTCCGGCCTGAATTATTTGCCCTTCATTGCTCACTTTATATTTCATCAACATTTTATGATCTACAGGCTTGTACAATTGCCCTTCAGGATGATAAATCCCAAATTCAGAAAATAGAGGATCCATTCCGAAGGTTCGTGCTTCATCAGGGATAATCAATACAATATTGGAACCAATTTCCTTATTTTTCATCAGTCCTCTAAGTATTTTCACGAATGACATTGTAGTGCTAACCTCCAATGCACCCTTTGTTCCTTCATTGAATTCAGAAAATACATCAGAATCAATGACTAATGACTTATCTGATGTTTTTCTTTGAGGTATCGAACCTCCTAGATGTTCTCTTCTTTGGAGTATATATTCTTCAATTTCTGGCATCATACCTGGCTCTACAAAGGGATATGACTCTAATTCTGAATCTGAGAATTCAAGCCCAATCATATCTCTCATGTGAATCATTGCATCTTTGTCTGCTTTTTTCTTCTGATGAGTAGTATTTCTTCCTGCAAATCCCGCACCAAGTCCATACCCTTTGATTGTTCTAGCAAGAATTACAGTAGGCGTTCCTTTATTTGCTCTAGCAGATGTAAAGGCCGCGTGTATTTTTTCCATATCATGCCCTCCAAGATTTTCAGTCAAAGAAAGCAAATCAGAATCAGTCCATCCTTCAATTAATGTAGCAAGTTCTGCAGTGTTGAACAATTCTTTGCGAATAATTGACGCATCTCCAGTAAGAATACGTTGTTCATCACCATCAACCAATTCATTCAATCTTCGAATGAGAAATTTTCCATTTGGATGATTGAATAATTGGTCCCATTTGCTGCCCCATAGTAATTTTATTACATTCCATCCAGCACCACTAAATCTACCTTCTAATTCTTGAACAATCTTTCCATTTCCTCTTACTGGTCCATCCAACCTCTGAAGATTACAATTAATGATGAAAACTAGATTATCCAATCCTTCTCTAGATGCTAGAGCGAGTTCAGACAAAGATTCAGGTTCATCAGATTCTCCATCGCCCATTGTATACCAAATTGTACTATCACTAGTATCTGCTAGTCCCCGATCCTTTAGATAACGATTGAATCTTGCATGATGAATTGCAGACATGCCTCCTAATCCCATGCTTACTGTTGGAAATTCCCAAAATTCTGGCATTAATCTTGGATGCGGATAAGAAGAGAGCCCTTGAAGCCCTACCTCTTGGCGAAAATTTTCAATTTGTTCTTTACTCAATCTACCTTCTAACCATGCTCTGGCATAAATTCCAGGACTAGCATGTCCTTGGAAATATATGTGGTCACCAATTCCGTACTTCCCATCATTTCCCTTGAAATGATGATTCATTCCGACTTCCCAAAGAGTACTTACTGAAGCATATGTAGAGATATGCCCTCCAATCCCATCAATTTCTTTGTTAGCTTTGGTGACCATCATCATTGCATTCCATCGAAGAATACCATGAATTGTTGATTCGAGATCGAGATTACCAGGGTAAGTAGGTTGTTCATCAGAATGAATTGTGTTAAGATAGGGTGTAGAAACTGGCCGAATATCGATTCCATTCCTCTTTGCTTCCGCCATTGTTTGTAGTAGAATATGTTCAGCATCCTCTATTCCTAATTGTTGGATTACCTGTCGAATAGAATCTTTCCACTCATCAGTATGTTGGGGGTCAGATGAATCAACTGGAGGTCGTCGAGTATACCAATCCATTCTGAATCACTCCCATTCCTTGTTTATGGGCAGTAGTAACTGTATTTCACGCTTGGTACGGGGCCAGTGTCAACCATCAACTCTTGAACTGATATTGACAAGTATTTAGAAGGAGTTTTCTTAGCCCGGTTTATGCCAGTTACAGCTGATATCGAGAACATGATTGGAATGTTGAATGAATCTCTTGCGGATGCAGCAAAGCACGACCGAGGAACAGACGCTGCAAGTCGAAGATTAAGGAAGTCACTTTCTGATATAGCCAAGGAATGCAAGACTGTACGTGCAAAGATTCAGAACGAGCGTAACTGAATTATCGACAACCCCAAGTCACCCAAATCCCTCGGTAGGACATGGGTGAGGGCAAGCGCCGTTTCAAGTGGCTATCTTTTGGTAGCTATGCTTTGAAAGGTGCTAGACGCCTCAAGGCCGCATCGACAAAGGAGCAGCGTGCTGAAATTGTGAGGGTTGCAAAAGATCCAGAAGCATGGGGTCAATCTCTCACAGAAGGTTGGGACTTAGTCAAAGATGAGTCATTGGATTTGAAAGATGCTTTTTTGACGGTATGGAAAATACAACTTGGAAGGAGAACATCAAGGAAAGAAAGACGAAACGCAGTGAAAAAATTTGCATTAGCAGGGGTTTTCATTCCTCCATTGCGAGTTTTCAGTATTCCCGGTTCAGAGATGATTTTGGGTATTGTAGCATTTGTCGTCCCATTTCGCTTCATCCCTGATCGCTTTCTTCCATCTGCTCTTCACTCAATAAGTGAGGAGGAGATGCCTAAACCATCAAAGAAGAGATTAAAATGGTTCCAAAAAGAACGGAATGCAGTATTGGATAATGTTGATGAAAATTGAGGGATTTCATGGGCCTATCAAATCAAAAGATAATGTGGATAGTTGCCACATTTTTCTTTGTTGTAAGTGCGTATATGGGTAATCTGAGCTATCAGGCGCAATCACTTCCTGATCTTGACTCCGTACAGGAATGGGATGGCGTTCTCCCAGAATATGAAGAAATGGGTGGACACCTTTCTGGTGAACGTGGAACGTGGGTAAAGTCATCATTCGCCTTGAATGAGGGCGTGATTGGTGATTTTACTTGTTATGGCGTATATTCTCCTTGGGATCAAACATTCAATCCGGAAACTGAAATTAAGAGAATCCTACCTCCTGGAAATCACCAAGAATCTTACAATATCTCAATCATTTGGGAAGATTCCGAAGATGATGAATACTATTATGTCTGGGACGAATGGATAGATATTCATCCTGATTTGAAATTCTATGGAATTAGTGATGATGGTCATGGTTGCGACTTTAGGAGAGCCCGAAATGCTTTCAGAGGGGGAAGTAACGATCAAATAACAGTCGGCGTAGAGGAAGACCCCATCTTTTTACGCGGACTGTTTCTCATATTAGAAGGCGAAAATGAAACAGAAGAATGGTACTTGGTTTCCGTGGGCCATGACGAAAATGGGGGTTTCAGTGTTGAACCATCTACTGATGATAACAAATGGAGTAGGGCGATTTGGTCCATTTTTTGGGGCCTAATTGGTATTTTCATTTTTCATTCAAGTTTTATGAAAGAAAATAGATAATCAATCTTAGATTATTGGAATTTTGAAAATTTTTATTCAGAATTGAAATCTCGATTGGTGTAAATTTTCCATTCTCCTCCACCATTCATGAAATCAGCTTGCCCAGTAATATACCTCCATTCTTCATGTGCATTTTCCCACTCAATTCCAGGAGCTAGAACTATCCATCGAATTTCAGATAAATTCCCACGATTATTCCATTGTTCCTCAGCAAATAATTCAATTTCCCATTGAGAATTTGGAGCGCGCCAATGTCCAGTAATTTCTCTAGAATTTGCATCATCAATTTCTGTATAAAATGTGTAAAGGTAATGCATTCCTAAGGTGGCATCATGAACAAACAAGAAATCATCTCCATCTTCCATATTTTCTGACAAAATTTCTGCAGCATCATCAGTCCACATTGTTTGTCCATGAATTGCTGTAAGTAATGATAATGGAATAACTAAACAGATTCCGACAAACATCGCTTTTGATTTTTCTTTTGCAATTAATGGCGTTAAAGCGCTAGAATCAATTTGTTGAATTCTAAACATTAGAAAGAACGTCGGAACCATCAGCATTGAGATATATCTGCCATTATTCCCCATTGTCCACATCATCCATGGCCAATCAGCATCCCATAATTTGGATTCGTATGTCCATAGTGCAGCAATATAGAATGTTATGGCAGTCGTTAAGACTGAAATTAATCCCACAATTCCTGCAATTTCATGATTTTCTATCGTCCACATTTTTCGAAAATTATTTCCAATAATAGGCCACAATATCATTCCAAATAATCCATAAATCAAAATTACATCTATTGAGGCAACCAAAAAAGCACTTGAAAAACGTAGACTATCTGTTTTCATTGTGGAGAACGTGCCCGAATCCGACAATATTCCTAGAAGTAATAATCCAACTAATGTCCCCCCTGAACCAATTTTTATTGCAAATGATGGAGATCGAGTATAACAATGCCATTTTTCTCGATTATCTGCGGAATGCCATAATAGCATAAGGAACATTACAATTACACAATACCATGGATTAATTCCTTTAACAAATAGAATCAATCCCATTGATAATCCAGAAATTGTTGCTGAAGTGAAAATTCCAGTCCATGATTGCCACTTTTCCCGAATCATTAATCCAAGAATTAGTCCAATTGTGAAAATTGCAACAATTGTTTCAGGAAACGTTCTTCCTGTAGCAAAAATAAATGTTGGATGTATTGCAACAATTGCTGCAATCGATATTCCGTGATCCAATGAACCGTTAATTTTGAAGATTGATATGGTGAGGAAAATAAGTAAGCACATTAGAGAGAAGCCAAGAAAGTGAACTCCCTTTTCTGAATTAGGAAGAAAATGATACCATCCGATTTCAACAGATGGTGAATATTCGGGATTGCTTGCCATTGAATCCAATGGTCTAGTGTGCCCCCAAGGAAGAGTTGCCTCATCGGATTCAGAAAGAGAACTATCTCTCGCCATATGGACATGAGTATCTAACCCTAGATCGCTAGTAAAGGATACAATGATGTTTAGCAATAGACCAAATGCCAGTAAAAGAACCCAATTTCTTCTTTTCAATGATTGCTCATTGGTAAGAGACAATGTGTCCTCCATAGAAGTTGAGATGCAATCGATGGGATGAGTCTTATCCAACTAGAAGTCAAATAGTGTTGGCTTTGATTCAGATCTTAATTTTCCAACAGAAGCCAATCTATCTAGAGCACGCATAGTTCTATTTTCTGAAAATCCTCTCTCGTTCTGTACAAATGCTCGGATTTGCTCTTCAACTGCACGATTTGTCGTGGGTAAATCTACATCTTCATTGATTGGATGATTTAGGAAAATATTTCTGATTTCTTCAATATTACTAGGTACTTCAATTCCTTTCACTTTAGCCACAGCTTCAAGAGTTTCATGTGCTTTGATTAACTTCAATCCAGTTTTAGGACCTATACCCTTGAATCCAGGATGAAAATCAGTACCAATCATGATGCCGAGGTCTACTAATTGTTCATGGGTAATTCCATGTTCGTCTAGTAGATCTTGTAGGACTATTCGTTCTGCAGTTAATGTTCGTCCAAATTTTTTCGTTCCATGAGACATCAAATTGCGAATCATAATCGGTGCCCCATATAGCAAAGCATCCCAGTCTTGGGTAGCTACTGCAAGCAATTCTCCATTTCTTGCTCTTACTGCTGCAGCACCTTCTGCTTCCATTGGCGCTTCAATCCATGAAACACCTAGAACATCAAACAAATCTTTGGTTTCTTGTACCATTTCTGGAGTATATTCTGCAATTTGAGGTCCAATTTTCTTGGCTGCTTTCAAGTCGCCAGATTCTATTGCATCTTCCCACTTCTTTTTTGCAACATTCTTTCTTGCTCTTCTATCGTTCAGAGTTTCACGTTTCAAATCAGGGGGCTTTCCATCGAAAAAAAACACCGGTTCAATTCCAGATGCAATCAAGATAGTTGCTCTATCTAAGAACCCCATTAGGTGCGCCACAGGTCTCGATTTTGAATCAGACAAAGGCCGCCCATCTTCTCCTGTCATTGCAGTAATGAATTGATAGGCAGATAGGAAGACATCAACACCAATTTTCTCCCCAGCCAAGTCGGAGAGATCAATTGATTCTGCTTTCGCTAGATCCCTTAGGTTACAACCCATGGTTTCACCTTAGATGTCCAAATCATCGATGAAATCATCATCTTCAAAATCATATTCATCATCATCTTCGTCTGAATTTTGTTTAGAACTAACAATCACCCATACTCCAAACCCTAGACATCCTACTGCAGGGACAAGTCCTGCCAACGAGTACATTCCCCATGTTTGTGGCGTCCCCATTGGTTCAGTATCGGTCCAAAGAATTGCATTTCTGGGTGAGCCATCTGCTAAAGTGACATTTACATTGTTGACAGGTCGGACAGTTTCACCATCTTGAGCAAGAATTACTTTCAAAACAATCCCTCCACTTTGGGTTAAGTCATATTCAGCACAAGGACTAGTTTGTCCATCTTCGTCAGTATCATTTTGATTTGCTCCTTCTTCACAATCTACATTATCGGTATACTGGATGATTGAAGAAAAGTACAGTTGTATTGCCTCTCTACCTGCAACGGTAGTAATTTCTGAGTTCCCCAATAATTCATTATGTTCTTGATGAGCTAATCCCCATAGAATTGCTGAACGTCCATTATGTTGAATGGATTTAGAGTAAACTTCCTTTCCATCAAAAGGAACCCAGATTTCGAATTCATCTCCAGTTGAAAATTCGGTAAGAAAGCTTCCAGAAGATGCTTCTAGTGAAGCAAATTGATCAACAGTATACATGTCAGGTTGCATATCTACATCAGAATGAGTTGCAACATCTAGGTAGGATACTATTGGAGCTGCTACTACTGGCCCAATTAGGGATAAACAAGTCAATACTGCTGCTCCAGTAATTGCTGGCATTCCAGGGGTAAATACTACTCCACATATGGCACCAGCGAGTAGAATTATTCCTAACAGAATTGGTGAAAATAGACCTACTTTATTGGTATTCAATGCTTGAAAACCCAATCCTGCATCAGCATACGGGGTTTCCCATTGACCTCCCTCTTCCAATAGAACATCGCCAATATCAGATGTTTCTGGAGGGATTACTGGAATATCCATTTGGAAATCATTTTGTCCAAGATATAGGGTATATCCGTCTCCTGCTCCACTTGGTTTTGTAAATTGAATTCGAAGACCAAGAGTTTCTCCAGCTTTGACTTCTTTGATATTATGGAAGAATTCGAAGACATAAGTATCCCCGCCTTCATTTTCAGGAGATACAGTTACTGACGTGATATCTACTCCGCCTTTTCTAAGAAATACAGTAACATCCGTATTGCAACTACCTTGACAGAATATACTCAGTCTGAAATTTCCAGTTATGGTTTGCTCTGAATTTATTTCAGTAATATTATCGCTAGAAACTTCTCCATCAAAGGTGAATTCTCTTGTTCCTCCTCCGTTATTTGGATCACCAGGGATGAACGCGTTTTGTTCCCCAATGCTGTCGTCGCTATTTGGATCGGTGGGTTGTGCATGATTCCACGTGGGCCATGTAGTATATCCATCACCATTTGATTCACCATAGAAATAAAGACGGTTATTTTCATGAGAAAGAACCTTTGGGTTATCAGATTGTGCAGTAACAACACAAAGTGACGTGGTGGTAACGAATAGCACTGCAATTAGCATGGCGACCCGGGCTGCCACGCTCCGACCTGCCCCGTTCATGTCCCTTCGACACCCCTTGAGTGTTATAGGATTGAAGGCCGATGGCGCCTCCCACAGACCGGGGAAACCATGGTTGCCGCTTGGATTGGAAATGGTTGGCATCCAGCACTTTTCCGTTCAGAAGCCAATTCTCTTGGTAAAATGACGGAGATTATTCATCCTAGAATAGTACTTGTAGAAGAAAATGTATCAATTAGTCAATCTGCATTTATTGATTATTCATTATCGCCCTTTGATTATTCAATTGATGAACCAAACCCCCAATTAATTGCTGATTGGTTTGTTGAAAATCAACCATTTATTGATCAATCAATTGCAGTTAGAGTCTCCAAAATGGGCAAGTACGAAGGAATGCAATCAACTAGAATGCAATCTGAAATTGGTGGTTTATTGTATGATAAAGGATGGAGGATAGATCTAGAAAATCCTGATATTGAAATTATAATACATTATTGTGGAAACCCGGAGAAACCAATTCCTCCTGATTCTGCAGAATTGGATCATCCAATTTTTGTGTGGGGAATATTGTCTTTATCTGGACCAGGAGGCTATAGTTTTCAGAATCGTTCTGCAACAGAGCGTCCTTTTTTCAAACCAATTAGCCTTGATCCTCGTTTGGCTCGAGCAATGGTGAATTTATGTTATTCTTCGGGCTCCCCTCCATCTTACATCATTGATCCATTTTGTGGAACTGGTGGTATTGCTATTGAATCAGCTATGATCGGTATTCCCGTTTATGCTAGTGATTTGGATTCTGTTATGGTTCAAGGGACAATAGACAATGTAGCACAAATTGAATTCGATGGAGAAATTACAGTACAATCATGCGATGCAATAAAAATTCATGAATTATTAGGCGAAATACACGGGGCAGCACATGTCTTTGATCCCCCTTATGGTAGAAATTCATGGACTAGTGGAGAAGGGATTCAAATTCTCAAAGATACCCTTACTTCACTTTCCTTTGTTTCAAGGGGCCCTATGGTGATGTTGTTACCAATTAATCCTGAAGTGGTTAGATTAAATCCAGATTTGTTGAATATAGAATCTTTCTCACCTTTTGGAGCAGAACCCAATGAATTCAAGTCAATATTAACCAAAATCGATTATGAAATTACATTTGTTCATCCGATTTGGGTTCATCGCAGTCTTGCTCGAGCATTGATTAGAATTGACCCATGTTAATGGTGGGCGATACAGGATTCGAACCCGTGTCCTGGCGTCCGAAGCGCCAAATGATATCCAGACTACACTAATCGCCCAAACTTGCCACTTATGCCATACCTTTCAATCCGACGGATAAGGCCATCTTTGGTGAGGCAATGTCCGCCCCCCTCTAGTGAAAATTTGAATTATGTCTCCAGTATCCCTTCTTTCATCAATTAATTCAAGATTATTCAATGAAAGAAGTCGATCAGATAGTTTCATTTCAGGTCCTTCATCAAATTCTATTTCTGAGCGAATGTGAATTATTCGATCTACAACTCCATTTTCTAAGAATGAAGTCCAAACTGAAGGACCCCCCTCGATTAATAACTCTTGAATTCCACGATCTCCTAGTAAATCTAACAGGTCATCTGGTTTTTTTGATTCAGTGACTGTTGGCATAGAAATTGACTCAATTCCTTGAATTTCATCACACTTTTCTTGCCCTACAATTCTCAAAGTAGTAGCATTATTATTCCAGACAATTGCATCTTTGTTTATTTCACCTCTAGTATCAAGAATGATTCTAGTTGGATTTGGCGAACCATCAGAATCAACTTTTCGAATAGTAAGAGATGGATTATCTCGAATTACAGTTTGAGAACCTACCAAAATCGCATCACATTGCCTTCGAAGTGCATGCGCAAATTGTAGAGATAATTCAGTAGTAAATCTTCTCGCTGGAGCATTTCTGTCATCCACTTTATCATTTGCATCTACGGCCATTTTTAGTGTAACCAATGGCCTTCGAAACTCACACCAATTCAGGAATGCTTGCATTTGAGCTTCTGCTTTTGGTTTTTGAATTCCAATTTCAACCTCAATTCCGGCTTCAATAAGAGCATCAATTCCCTTTCCCCTAACATTTGGATTTGGGTCTCTTGATGCAATGACTACCTTGGAAACACCCGCCCATAGAAGTGCTTGAGTACAGGGCGGAGTTCTTCCAAAATGATTACACGGTTCTAATGTTACAAATGCTACGCAACCTTCTGTATTTTCTCCTCTTTTTTCTGCATCAGCAATAGCCGCTTGTTCTGCGTGTAAATCACCAATTTGATTATGCCAACCTTCAGCAATTATCCGATCACCTTGGACAAGAATACAACCAACTGGTGGGTTGGGCGATACTCTACCAATCCCTTTTTCGGCAATATCAATTGCATGTTGCATAAATGCACTTTCATCATTCATTTGTCATACCCTCTGGATGTGCCCTTTCATGTATCCGCAGGGGTTACCCATACCCGTGATTTTCGGTAGAATTCAAGGGTTGGCTAGTTGTACGTGAGTCATGGCGCCCACTCCTGAACCCGTTGTGTTTGAGCCCGATTCTAATAGTAAGAAGAAAGGTGGTTTCCATCGACCTAGTTTTTCTCCGGTTTTTTCATGTGCCCCTATAGGCGAATTAAAAGTCACAAAAGTTCACTTGATGGTCAACCCATATTCTGGAAAGAAAAAAGGAGAGAAAGTAGCTAATAAAGCCAAATCACTACTTGAAGAATCAGGAATCGAGGTCGTCGTCTACAGATCCTCTCATCCTGGACATTTGATTGAATTAGCAGCCAATATTGAATCAGAAGAAAACGACGTCTTTGCAGTTGTCGGTGGAGATGGAAGTATGTCTGAAGTAATTACTGGTCGAATGCGAGGTAAAGAAGATCGTGAACCACCTATTGTTGCCTTTATTCCCGCCGGCACGGGAAATTCACATGCTTATGATTTGAAAATTGAGGGCGTAGAAGATGCTGTATCCCGAATTGTAGCAGGAAGAATTCAGATGTTGGATATATCTAGAGTTGTACTTACTGAAGGATTACCCGGTTTTGAAAAAGGTGAAATGACATGGTACAGTCATAATCTAGTTACTTGGGGTTTAGGAATTGATTCAAATCTAATAGCCGAAAAAATTCGTTTTCTAGGCCCAATTCGATATGATGTTGGAATCGTAATTTCGATTTTGTTAAATCGTCGCCGTCATGCTAAATTAATTTTAGATGGTCACACTATGGATTCTGATTTTACCTTATTTTTAATCCAAAATACTCAGACTGGTGGCTCTGGTCTACCATTGGCCCCAGGAGCATCAATAGATGATGGGTTGATGGATATCGGAATTCTTAATCGAATGCGTCGAGGAGCTATTTTGAAGGCATTTGGATTGTTGAAGAAAGAGGGAAGACATGTGTTTCATCCTAGTGTGGTTTACCATCGTTTCAAATCGTTAAGGATTGAAACTCCTGAACCATCTGCAATTAATATTGATGGGGAGAATATTGGTACAACACCAATGGATATGACGGTTTTACCAAGTGCAATTCGCTTACTTGTTTGATTAGAAAGAGAAGTCAGAGAATTCATCATCGTCTGAAACACTAGGCCCCTCACGAGTTTCGTATCTGGATCCTCGATTCTCTGGTTCGGGCTCTTCTTCCTCAGGCTCTTCAGGAACTGTTTCGATATTTCTCTTAACCACTCTTTTTCTTCTAGTTGTGGATGGAGAATTATCTGCCTGAACTACCTCTTCTTCGGCATCTGTCTTTACTGCTGTAGAGTTGGACATAGTTCTCTTACTGCCTAATCCTCCACCACCTATTGCATTCCCACTTCCAGTAACTCCGCCACCCATTCGTCGAGAAGAAGGTCCCGAAGAAGAGGTTTCTTTGGTCATAGCCTCTTCCATTGCTGCTTTTAGTTTTGCATCCATTTTAACAGCCTCATCAGTTTGAATTACACCACGGCCCGTTGTTTTTCCAAGAGCTGCTGTCGCCTCTAGATCATCAGGAGCACTTTCTAATGTTCCAGCAACATCGAATGCTTTGATTTCCATCTTCTTTACTCCAGTATCATCGACAACATCAATCTTAGAGGAATCTTCTTGATTTTTCTTTAATTTATCAACTTCTTTTCTGTGTTGTTTTAGTTCTTTATCGACTCCACCTGCTGCCCGAATTTGCTTTTCAGACATTAGAATAGTAGCATTTTTGTTTGCTTTTGTTCGAATTTTTACCGTGCTATATGTAAACGCTCCAAATGCTCCAGCACCCCCGCCAATGATGACCACCAATAGATACACCGAACCACCCAGCAATGGAATTGAGCCAACTGCATATTCTTCATTTGCTGAAGCTTCATTCCCATCTATTTCCATTGTAGTTACTGCAAAATAGGCACCGAAACTTTCCCTGTCTCCAACTGAACAATCAGATACGGATAATTCGGTTGGAATGCGAATATTTTTCTGATCATGGAGAAAATATCCTTCTAGAACTATTGGGCGATTCCAATCCAATAAACCAATCATTCCATCTCCAATATTTTCATTGGTAGGAACCACGCCAATTAGTGCCCATCCTCTCTTTGACTGTATGTCCTCAAATTCAGAACCGAATTGCCCTTCAGCCATTAATGGATCATCCCAATCATTTCCTCCAATCAACGGAATATCTTGTTTCGGATCCAATTCATGCGGTTTCAAATTCTCTGCATCTTCTAACGCCATCATATTGACTGCGATAGCGTATATTGCTGGCCCATCATGATCTGGAAAAGCCTTCCCATTTGCTAACCATCCTTCAATTCTGATTGGGTCTCCTCCATATTCTGATTCGGTAACTGATTGTGATGATTGAGCCATTGTTCCATTTACGCCATGGCATCCAACAGTTCCAATGCTAACTGATTCAAGGTAACTTTCAGAGTACACGGACATCCGATCATCAATTACAACTCCAGTATTATTTTCATTTAGTACAGCCGAATATTCTCCTTCACCAGTACCCCATGTAACAGGTGAAGTGCTCAAACATCCAGCTAGTGGAAAAAGCAGAATTGCCAGCAGCGGTAGGAGGATTGACCGTCGCTGCATGGACATC
>PBDV01000043.1 GCA_002718215.1 Methanobacteriota archaeon | reverse complement strand
GGAGCATATATCGGATATGGAGGAGAAATGGAGGAAGATGCAACTTTTTCCGATTTAGCAATCCACAATAATATGATTATTGTTTTCAGCCGATGTCCACATCTTTGTTGTATCCTTGGGTGGCAACTTGTTCCAAACGACTTCACAGCAGATACCTGGTATCCTGGTGGGACCGATTCAGGAGGAAACAAATTGTTCTGTATTTGTCATTCAAGCCGATATGACCCCACAATGATTGAGAAAAATCAGAATAGGAACCGTACAAATGGAACCATGTTCGAATATTTTGGAATCAAACTAACTGGAGGGCCGGCACCTGTTGGGATGCCATTAATCCCATTTGAGGTAAATGGAGATGTAATAGAAGCTCTTCCGACATACATTGACTGGTATACATTCTGCGACTGAGGTGAAAAAATGATTGAATCTATTGTACTTTGGATTTTCTTAGCAGTTATCCTTGTAATTGTAGCATTCACCCTACGTAAGGAGCGTGAAGAAGTACCTCGAAAAGAAATATTGAGGGCAGTGCAAACTACCTCAACTGCAGGTAGAATGGGGCTAATGGAGAAGTCTTTCCTTTGGGCATTTTCATGGATGGATACTAGATTTAGAATTCAAGACTATTGGGCAATGTCTAGAGACGCATATTACAGCATGCACCGACAAATGCCACTTACTCACGCAGAGAAGTATAAACTCAGAATAATTTGGTATTGGTATCCATTGTATTGCCTCGGCGGGATATCTTTCTTAGCATTCATTATCTTAGTAATCACCGGAACTATTCTAGGAATCTATTACGTTCCAGGGGGGCAAGGAGATCCTACCCCAGCATATGCCAGTATGGAATTTATCATGACCCAATTACCATTTGGATACATCATTAGGTCAATTCACCATTGGACCACACATTTCATGGTAGCTTCTGTTTTCCTCCATATGTGTAGAGTTTACTTCACTGGAGCATATCGAAACCCTCGTGAACTGAACTGGTTAATTGGTGTCGCACTAATGTTCTTCACTATCTTCTTTGGATACTCAGGATATCTTCTTCCTTGGGACGCATTGGCGTTTGGAGCAGCTACAATTGGAATCAACATGGCAAATGCTACTCCACTAATTGGACCATGGGTCGCTACTGCAATGTTCGGAGGAAGTACTCTAACATATCAGGCAGTAACGAGAATGTACTTTATTCACGTATTTATTCTTCCAGTACTAGTTACAACACTAATTATTGTTCATTTGTTCATAGTTTGGGTACAAGGAGTTGCTGAACCGCATTAACAGAGGAGGTGGATAAAATGGGAATAATAGAACGTCTGGGCCGTGTTGCAGATACCTATGTGCAGGAACGTGATCAGTTAATTGAAGCCGAGCAAGAACGTAGAAGAGTATTCACAGGACATGCATTCTGGCCGCAAGAAGTACTGCGAGACACAATTATAGCAATGTCAGTCCTAATGGTTCTCAGTTTCTATTCATGGCTAATTCCTCCACCTCTGCACAATGCAGCTGACCCATTTGCTCAAGCAGGTTTCGTTTTCCCCGATTGGTATGTGCTTTTCTCATACGGTTATCTCCGTCTAGGAGAATATTTGCCTCAATTCGACATACCATTACCAACTGCAATTGGAAACTTCTTCGGAACACCAATTATCTCATGGAACGCTGGATGGTGGGGTGCAGCAATAACTGGAATACCTGTTACAATTCTCGCACTGCCTCCGTTCTTAGGTGGAAGGGAGAAGAGAGGTGTTGAAGACCCATGGTTTGCAACTGCTGGAATGGTCTACTTAGCCCACGTATGGTTCATTTCAGTTTATTCGATTAACATCTTCTTGGAACTCTATGGAAAGAATAGGACTGATTTCTGTCAGATGAATTCACATGCTGGATTATCTTGTGGCACTAGAGAACCATGGATTGCGGAGGTGTTCAACAGCATACCCTGGTTGCTCACGGGAGTTTTCGTTTTCGCTGTTCTTTACTTCGGCATTCGTTGGTTTATGGTACAAACACAAGGTGCAAGAGTGACCCCAAATAGAAACAGGAATGTTGCTTTTGGATCGTTGTTGATTGCAGTATTACTCTGTTCCGTTACATGGCCAGTATACAACAATGGATTCTGGGACATGGGCGGATTTGGAGCCATGCAAGATATCGAAGAACTAGAAACTCTGAGGAGTCAACCTGGTGATACATTGGTATCTATCGAAGAAAGTCATCATCATGAACATATGATGGGATTATGCCTATCATATAGTGAATCATCAAAATCTGTTGCTTGGATTGATGATCATTTCGATGATGGAGCATGGGCTTACGAAGATTATTGTGTTATGCCGGCTAAAGAATTTACCAATTGGGGCATTTTCCAACCAACTCAAAGCCATATTATTGATTTCAACAACGCAAACAATCATGTCGATTCTACATCAGGTAGAAATGGATTATTCAACGAATCTATCCACCCAGGTTCATCAGATGGTTCAGCCGTTGTACATTCATATTCAGGAGTAATGCAAGTTCCTAATCTTGGTGTAGATACACTATTTGTGGATGTCACATGTAATGCTCGAACAACCATAAGAGGTTCTGGTGAACATACCATTTCATTAATTGTGAAAGATGCAAGTGGCGCCACTCTTACATCATTAGATTCATGCACTACTGAATCAATGAAGTTAAGCAGTGGCACATCATATTCACTTGATTATACAATTAGTACAGTAGGATTGAATGAAACTGGCAACGTCATTACTGATGTTTCAATCACAGCATTCCAGCCACTGATTTTGAATGACAATGGGCTCGCAGTTGATCTTTCAGATATCAATCAACTGAATATCCTTACAGGCTCAACAATATACAATGCAGATACATTATCTGATTTCACAATAGAAAATCCAACATTTGAGAAGAACCCCAAGAGTTTGGATGCTAAGTTAACATATTCTCTAGTCATTCCTTGTCTAGGAGTTGGAGCTCTGGTATTCTTTGTAATGCGAGGTATGGCAAGAGGATACGAGTACGAAATGAACAAATGCTACGGATGTGATTTATGCGATGATGCTTGTCCTGTTCGATTGTTTAATGCAGGAGATAAATTGAACATTATTTACAACACTTGGAACAATGAAGATGATGGCGTACCATTGTATTCGTGCCTTACCTGTACTGCATGTACGAACGCATGTCCTCAGTTAGTGGACTATGATTCGTATATCGATATCAGGCGTAATCTAATTGTTGGAGGGCCCCCACAAGCTGTTATTCCTCACTCAATTCTACAAGCAGTCATTAGGGCAGAAGCAGAAGATGATGCAGATGATCAATTTGTACCTATAGAAGAATATCCTATTGACTCATCAATTGGTTACTATCCAGGGTGCGTTGACTATATTGATCAAGAGATGATTTTCAGCCATGTTAACGAAGGAAGCATGAACCTTGGTCAAACGACTGATGCTGCATTTACTATATTCGAGGATGCAGAAATAGATGTAGCATATCTCGGAAGAGATTTTCTCAAATGTTGTGGGCATGATCAGAAATGGCAAGGTATGACGGAAGTATTTGAGAAATTGAAAGCATACAATCAGAAGAAATTAGGAGACAGTGGAATAGAGACATTGGTGACTTCTTGTGCTGAATGTTTCCGTACATTCGCATTGGATTACGAATTAGATGAACTAAAAGTAATGCATACTACTGAATTTTTGATTGAATCCGGATATGAATTTGAAGCAGCTGTACCCGAAGGAACAACTGTAACATATCACGACCCATGTCGATTGGGTAGGCAAATGAATCTCTTTGAACAGCCTCGAGATTTGGTAAAACAGATTGATGGCGTTGATTTGGTAGAGATGGAACATCATGGAGAAGATGCTCTATGTTGTGGCGTCAGTAGTATGATGTCGTGCAACGAAGATTCAAGGGCCCTTCGAATTGAACGATTTGAAGAAGTTCGAGCGACAGGTGCGGAAATTATGTTGACTACGTGCCCCAAGTGTGTTTCTCACTTTGAATGTCTCAAATTTGAGGGAGACCCGAGACATGATTTCGAAATTTTGGATGTAGTATCTTTCCTAGCTCGTCAAATCGAAGAAAAGAAACAAGCATAGTTACTACAATGAAATAACCCAAGACTTGAGAATGAGGGAGTTAACGGACATAAATGTCGACGAGAGAGGAGGTAGCATCTCGCCGAGATGATACGCAGAGGCGTATTAGGATGGCACTAAATGCCGCTAAAGCTGAAGAAAGAGCGACTCTCAAAGGAGGAGAGACTGCAGTCGCATTCGTAACTGAATCTCTATGCATTGGATGTGATCAGTGTACAATTGTATGCGACGATGATGCTATCGAACTCTACGAAAAACCTATGTTAAGTCCAATTATTCAAGTCGATATAAATCGAAAAGCGAAAGTGCTTCGAGACCCATGCACTGGCTGCCGACTTTGTGTGTTAGCATGCCCTACAGATGCAATTACTATGATTGATAGATAATCAAATAATTCTCTTGTATATTTCAGAGAAGCGAGTGGCATTATCATCATAGGTATATTTCTCCAACACTCTTGAACGTCCGGCAATTCCCTTAGACTTGAGTCTAGCATCATCCATAATCTCATCGAGAATGACATTCGCCATGGATTCACTGTCTCCCATCGAAAACAAGCGTCCAACTTCTTCATCAACCATTTCAGGAAGTGGGCCATGATCAACAGTAACGACGGGAGTACCTGAACTCATAGCTTCCAATGGGATTAATCCCTGTCCTTCATAATACGAAGGATAAACAACTAAATCAGCAGAACTGAACAAAGACGCGAGTTCATCAAATGGCATTCCTGATTCGATAATTACTGAATCATGAACACCTAATTTCTTAGCTAATTTCTCTAATCTCTTCTTTAGGTGGCCTCGTCCTACAATAACGAGACGAATTTTATTCGTTCGGGGCTCTATCTTGGCAAATGAACGTAAAAGGGAAGCATACCCTTTCCTAGCGGCTAATCTCCCTACTGCTAACAACAATTTACCACCTTCATTAGAAACACCATACTTTTGACGTATAGCAATTTCTTGATTAGATTCAGAGGGTTTGAACATATCTGTATCTACGCCCCAGTGAACAACTTCACAGTCCCAATCGTTAGGAGGATTATATCTATCAACAAAATCTTGACGAGTTGCATGAGAATTCGCAACACATACATTTGAACCATGTAATGCTGCTCTCTCAAATTTAGAATAATATCCTCCAGTAAGTAAAATGGCTAAATCATTGGGATTCGCCCAAACTGCTGCCTCTCTCTGAGTAGATGCAATTCGCAACCCATCTCTTTCCCCCAACCAAGTTCCGTGTAATGATGAAACAACAGGTGAAATTTCACGTTTACAAATTTCAAATTGATTTTTTGACCAAGAAATCATTGGACAATGAAGATGAACTACATCTACGGGATCTTCAGAATGTAATCGACGTAATTCCTTCAATGCAGATTTTCCATAGGAGCGAGTAAAGGCCATTGGAATTTTAGCCCATCTAACCGTCCTTACAGATACTCCGTCTACTTCAGGAGGTCGTCCTTTTGCACCGTTTCGAGTAATCACAGTAACACGATGACCTTGAGCTACCAAAGCAGCGGAAAGATGGAACACAGTAGAACCCATGCCCCCCCATCTGGGTGGATATTCTGCACTCAGCATAGCAATATGCATTACAACCCCTCATACCCAAGGCGAGGGATATCCTGCTTGAAACAATCGATGACACGATATCTTCGAAATAACAGAGTATTCAAGTCATTCTTATCGCTCGGGCAAACATGGAAGAAGAGGATTCAGAACCAATAAGGTTCGGTGCAGAATTTGGACCATACCGTTCTAGTAGGACCACTGGGGTTAGTCTTTCCACGTTCAAAAGCCTAGTATGGATTTCAAATATTGGAGGCATAATTCTCATGGTTATCGGTCTTGAACTAATGATTGTGCAAAAATCATACACATGGGCATTACTATGTTGTATTGTTGGAGTAGCGATTGCACTATTTCCTTCCAACTATGAAATTGTGGGTATGGAAGAAGATCAAAATTCAGAATCATCTGAACCATAATTAGACATTTCCCTACCCATTGCTAACATTGAAATTTCTGCAACCAATGTATGTAGCCAACGTCTTCCTATAATTGTCGATGCGTCCTCCGTAGACAAATCAGTATCTAAGATAAAACGAGTTGACGGTGTATTCAAATTATCTAGAATACCATGCTTGCTATTGGAACGATGGAACCACGATGAAACACGACCATTTACTCCATAACCTACTGGCTCCAATACTGAATCAAATGATTTCAAGAAAGTTGGGACCGCTTCTTGAAGTAAAAAATCCTCAGCAGACATCCCTCCTTTGGCATAAGCCAATCGATTCATCTTTCGATTTGAAAGATTCAAAATTTCATCAGGACTTTCTACTCTAAGAATTCCAAGGCCATAGGTACCACGATCATTCTTGATGAATAAAGAAGGTGTTGCATCAATGTCGTGTTCTTCATATTTTGATCGAATGAATCCCAACCCTTCCTGTATCTCACCAGCCAATCTTTCCCTACATTGAACATCTTCCAAACATCTACCCCTACTAACAAAACCCCATGGCCCAATTAACCATGGATCAATTCCAACTAAATCAGATAATTCATGAACTAAATCAGAAACATGTTCGAAATGCCGGCACTTACTCCTTGAATGCCAACCCATATGATTTGGTGGATGGATATCAACACCTGAAATATTCAGTGGCCCTTCACTCAAATCAGAATTCAATAAAATCATATCTACTGGTTTTCCATCTGCAATTACTGAATGATCTTGAACATCGACATCAACTAAATTGATCTCTCCTTTGGATGTGGAAAATGTTTGACTTTTGAGGAAGTCAGTGCCTATACAAACATCAAAACCAACATCTTGAATCAATGAATTAATTATCCAAATATTCTCCATATATCCCGAATTTCTAGTATGAGCCTCAGGCCATAGCAACACTCTATTTGGAGGTGAATGTAAAGAGGAAAACCATTCTTTGATTCCTGTAGACAAAATTGAGTGATCTTTCTCATCTACATTGTTAAATCCTGCAGGGAATGCATTAGAATCTACTACTACTACCTTCCACCCTGCATCGCGAATATCAAAAGAACCATAGAAAGGAACGGGGGTTTTTTCACGTTGTTGTTCTAACCAATTTTTAACTTCATATTTAGAATCAAGAAGTCTATCCATTGCAGAGTAAAGTCCAGACATTATACCCACTCCAACGATTCGACATCATCGAGTATATCGAACAAGCCTTTTGATAATTTAGTTTGGGAATCATCATTACCAAGGTGAAGTGAACGAAAAAGTCTGAACCCTATTGCAATATCTGGCATTTTGTTTAACAAAGAAGAAAGAAAAGGGACGTCTGAATTCCATTCCTCGATATTCGGTTTTATTTCATTGATTATTGAATTAATTAAACCAGGGGAAGTCGCTGTTCCGGCGGGTAACTTTGGCCTGGAAACAATATGTGCAGGCAATTCAGTCAATGCTGCGGCAGATCTCAATGCTCTTTTCTCTAAATGTCCGGATTCATATCTCCAATTAATCGGTAAACGCTTGCATAATTCTAGATGTTGACGTGAAAGGAAGGGGACTCGTACTTCTAAACCGTGAGCCATACTATGCCGATCAACCAAACGTAATTGGAAATTAGAAAGTTGCCCCCTATTCATCTCAAAATCTAGAGTTGATTCTAAATTAGAATAGATTTTCTCAATATTAGGAAATTGTGAATTCCATGGTTGTCCTGAGCCAATAAGATGTTCATCGTCAAGCAAACCAGATGAGAGACTATTCGCCAAAGGATGATTAATTGATTGAAGACGATTATACACAGTCGAGGCATGATTTGAGAGATTTGCATGACGAGGATATCCTGCATGAAGTTCATCTGCTCCTTGTCCACAAATTCCTACTTTCACATCATTGGACATACGCTCAAATAAAGGCTGGAAAAAGAGTACTGTTAGGTCTAAGTCTTCTCCACTCCAAGACAAATCAGGTAGCCGTTTCCAAAAAATATCTTCATCCAAAGTCCAACAATGATGTTCCAGATCAAGAGCACTAGAAACATCCACTGCAGCTTTGTAATCAGGATTATCTTCATTTTCAGTTACTGTCCAACATTTTGGAACTGGTTTACCTGCGATATCTGATGCTTCTCTAGCAAGTGCTGCAACTATACTCGAATCCAGACCTCCTGATAACACAACACCAACTGGAACATCAGAATTCAATCGGTCAGCTAATCCTAACCTTAGGCTATGAAGAAGTTCCTTAGATGAATGGGATGGATTCCAATCATTTTCAGGAGCATTCTGATAATGAGAAAAAGTAGCTACTCCGGTAAGTACTGCCCTACCTTGACTATCTAAAGACCAGGTTTCAATTGTTCCCGGTCTAACTTGAGAAACGCCATGAAATAAAGTTGTATTATCTAGGGGATATTCAAAGGCAAGACGTGCAAATAATGCCTGTGTATCTAATTTAGGAGTATATTCAGGATGAGCCCTGAATGCTTTTGCTTCTGAAGAAAATAACAGAACACCATCCGGAGATTGCCATCTCAGCAGTGGCTTAATTCCCAATGCATCTCGACAAAGTATCAATTCTTGATTTCTAGGATCCCACAACGCAAAACCCCACATTCCATTCAAACGACTAATCCATTCAACATGACGAAGTGCCCTATTTGGCCCAGAAGATTTTCTGAACCAACCAACATTGTAACCCTCTACAGGTTTAGGATTCAATTTTGGACTAGATATCGCTTGTTCATGCGCTGCAAGAATTGATTCTCCATCGCCATTTGTTCGCCAAGGATATGTACTGTTTTTTCGAATCTCTAAATTATTGTATATCTCTCCATTCTGAATCAACACACAGCCATGTTCACTATGAATTGGTTGACTCGAACCAATAATATCGACTATTGCCAAACGAGTATGTCCGAAAGAAATATTCGCATTTCTTCCAACCGAATCCGACCAGTGTCCAACCCCATCAGGACCTCTATGGGAGAGGCATGCAGTCATCTTCGAACAGATGTCGAGTTCATCGGAACCAAAGAGACCCGAGATGCCGCACATATACTGAAACCTAAGTCAGCGGATTTGAATCTGTGTAATCACCAATAACGAACAAAAATCCAAGCAGAGACAACCATAGACAAGATATAGACAAAGACGTATGTCGATTGTGAAACTCCTTCTCCACTAACTCCCGGGCTTTCATCAGACCCTGAAATGGACTCCTCCTTATTTGCCATGTTGACCCCACCATTATCCGGATTGTAAATCTAACCCGAAATGGAATATGAAAAATCAGAGAAATGGTGTAAGCAATAATATGAAGGTTAAGGGGATTAACAACATCGTAGCATTATCGTCAATCCAAGTTAATCTTGGCCATTCAGAGGCAACCAAAATAGCAGAGATGAATGGTGCAATTGCCATCGGTGTTTCAACAAAAATGGAACAAGTTAACCAAATAAAAAGAGAAGCGATATACCCGATTAATACCACTTTCTTTGATGAAAAATTTGCTCTTCTTAATTCTCCCATAATCGGATCAACCAAACTAAGTGATAGAATTAACGGCATGCCATAAGCACTATTCATTACTCCTTCTTCTGGAGCAAGAAGTAGTACCAAACAAATGGATAAACCACCCCAGAAAAAGGCAGATAATTGTTCACTTTCATAATCTCTCTGGCCAAATACGACCAATCCGATTTTGAGGCGAATCGCCTCAATAATTACCAACAGAAACGCAACAAAACTGACGAATTGTTTAGGATTAAATGAAAATATAAAATCAGTCCAATAATCAAGACCATCCCAAAAATAATACAAGAATGGAAAAATCACCATGCCAACATGGACAAAACGTCGAAAGAGGTGCCCGCTAATGCCTCCAACGGAAGCTGGAACGTGGTCATTTGGGTTGTCTTCCATTCCTATCATGCCAACCATTTTCAGAAATTTCATTTTGATTTATCGCTGAAAAATCATATTTATTGCCTGTTCTAAGGTAATTTTTCCTTCCGCGAGACTTGTGACTGTTGAATCAAAAGAAGAATCTGAAACCACCTGGTCTAATATTGCAGAAGTTAAACGATGACGCCACCTAACAACTTCTACCGATGGACGTAGTTGCACCTCTTCCAATGCTTGAACTAATTCATCGATCCCAGTTTTTTCTAATGCACTGACAACCAACACTGGAATAGATTCAGAATTACCCAATGCGAGTCCAGAACGAATGTTTGCTGCTGCGTTTTCTGCCCCATCTAAATCTCCTTTGTTTACTGCCACAACATCTGCCAATTCCAATAATCCTGCCTTTTCAGCCTGAACGATATCACCTCTATCAGGACCATCTACAAGAAGAACGGTATCTGTCATTGAAACAATTCCAATTTCTGTCTGACCTACTCCAACCGTCTCAACCAATATTCGTTCCATACCTGCAAGAGAAAGTGCAGAGATCATCGCCATGAGCCTAAGCGGAAGTGATCCAAATGATGTTCTTGTTGCAACACTTCGAATGTAAATTAAATCATTGGATCCACTTTGCTCCATTCTCATTCGATCCCCCAATAGAGAACCTCCTGTAATAGGGGAACTCGGATCTATGCACAATACTCCCACACGCTGGCCCTGGCTTGCCCAGTAAGATGCTAAACAATCTGTTAGACAGGATTTTCCAACACCAGGGGGACCAGTAATACCAATTGTGGCAGCATTTTCGACTCCTGAAACGGACTCTATTGATGCTGTATCACCTTCTTGAATTAACGAAAGTAAACGGGCAAGTGATCTTCTAGAACCTGCAGCAGCTTGAGAGGCAAGTTCTGTAGACGTCATTGATTCAACTCCAATGCCAACCATCAGAGGAACCAACCCCCACTGGTTGATTCGACGACCTGCGCTCAACAACTTCTACAAGAAATTGGATAAAGTCGTCAGTTGTAGTACCTGGTCCAAAAATCGCTCTTACTCCTGCTTCATACAATTCGAGGCGATCTGATTGAGGAATAATCCCTCCTCCAAAAACTACTACATCGTCCAAGCCAGCAGATCTCAGCAAATCACAAACTCGAGGAAACAAAAATCCGTGTGCTCCTGAAAGAGAAGACAAACCTAGAACCGATGCATCTTCATCTTCAATAATTCGAACTATCTCTTCAGGGGTCCTTCTCAAACCCGTGTAAATGACTTCGTGGCCGGCATCCCGTAATGCACGAGCGACTACTTTTGCGCCACGATCATGACCATCAAGACCGGGCTTGGCCACGACGATTCGGAGCGGGTCCATGGATTGCGAGTTCAACCGTTCGTCTTGAAACAACCGTATGTCAATAAATCCAATGAAGGGCATCAATTATGGGCAACTTCGCAGAATGGAGGCACATGGAGACGACAGAGGAGCGGCTCCAAGACCTTAGGCGACGCAAAGGACAAGCTGAAATTGGGGGCGGACAAAACAGAATTGATGCCCAACATAACAAAGGAAAAATGACTGCACGAGAAAGAATTGAAGTCTTTCTTGATGAAGGAACTTTTCAAGAAATTGATGCATTAGTTGAGCATCGCTGCACAGATTTTGGAATGGATCGAAATGTAATCCCTGGCGATGGTGTTGTCTGCGGATATGGAACTGTAGATGGTAGAACTGTGTATTGCTATGCTCAAGATTTCACAGTATATGGAGGGAGTCTTGGAGAAATGCACGGACTCAAAATTTGCAAATTGTTGGATATGGCACTGAAGACAGGAGCGCCAGTCGTTGGAATGAATGATAGTGGTGGCGCGAGAATTCAGGAAGGAGTTGCATCTCTAGGTTCATATGCAGAAATTTTCTTCCGCAATGTTAGAGCAAGTGGAATTATACCTCAAATTTCAGTGATAATGGGACCTTGTGCAGGCGGAGCAGTATACAGTCCTGCAATCACTGACTTTGTAGTAATGGTGGATAAGACTGCGCACATGTTCATTACTGGCCCAGAAGTAATCAAAACAGTAACCAATGAAGAAGTATCGTTTGAAGAACTTGGGGGAGCAAATACTCATGCTAGTAGATCAGGAGTAACACACTTCACAGCCGATTCAGATGAAGATGCATTAGATTTAGTGAGAAATCTACTCAGCCATATACCAAGTAATAACCTTGAGAGAACTCCAAAAAAGGCATCTGGAAAACCAATGTTGAGTGATGACGATCTACGAAATTTAGTTCCCAAAGATCCCTCGAAGCCGTATGATGTACTAACTGCAATTGAAGGAATAGTAGACCACGGTGCATTTTTAGAAGTACAAGCTGATTTTGCCCAGAATATCGTATGTGGTTTCGCTAGGCTCGATGGTCAATCAATCGGTCTAGTTGCTAATCAACCAAAATTCTTAGCAGGATGTTTGGACATCGATGCATCGGTTAAGGCAGCAAGATTTGTTAGATTCTGTGATGCATTCAATATTCCTTTACTGACACTAGTCGATGTTCCTGGATTCCTTCCTGGAGCAGGACAAGAATGGGGAGGAATTATTCGGCATGGAGCTAAACTCCTGTATGCATATGCTGAAGCAACAGTTCCAAAGATGACGGTAATTCTAAGGAAGGCATACGGAGGAGCATATGATGTCATGTCATCCAAACATATTCGTGGTGATTACAACATTGCATGGCCCACCGCCCAATTAGCAGTAATGGGAGCCGAAGGAGCCGTTCAAATCATCCATAAGAAAAGAATTCAATCATCATCTAACCCAGAACAAGAACGGGCAAGATTGGTGGAAGATTATACTGAATCGTTTGCAACTCCATACAAAGCCGCATCACTCGGTTACTTGGATGATGTAGTGGACCCTGCAGAAACCCGAGAACGGCTGTCGAGAGCTCTTGGCCATCTAATGGATAAAGAAGAATCCAGACCTGCTCGAAAACATGGAAACATCCCACTTTGAGGTCATAGAATGGAAGATAGAGCATCATTCACTTCAGAAATCGGGAGAATCCTGAGAAGTTCAAGAGATATTGAGTCTAATCCGATTGAAAATAGAATCCATCTTGCAATTGCAATGGCAGTAAGAATCCATACTTCTAACGTATCAGATAATCAGGCAGATATAGGTCGATTACCAGGGCCAGCATTTGCACAAGATCATCGAAGTATGAGATTTGGACAAAGAGATCTGATTAGAGGGCGAAGTTCTAGAAGTACATGGAGGTGAATGTTTGACTGAGACTTATGACATCGAAATAGATGGTGAGGTCTACTCCGTAATTATTGATGAAGTCGAAGACGGGAAGCTAAAAGCTACAGTTTCAGGCATAGAATATCTTGTGAATTTACCTGAAGGAACTGAATCTACCCCTTCTCCTCGAAGAAGAAGTTCAGGGGGAGGTTCCAAAGGAAAATCAGGTACTGTATCCACTAGTATTCCTGGAAAAATCGTTACTCTTGAAGTTACTGAAGGACAAGAAGTTTCAGAAGGGCAAGTAATTCTAATTCTGGAAGCCATGAAAATGCAAAATGAAGTTACAGCACCAATTTCAGGAACAGTAACATCAGTAAATTGCTCAGAAGGAGATAATGTGGAAGCCAACATGGCACTAGTAGTCATTCAACCAAATACTGAAGGAGAAGAAAATGAATGAATCATTACAATGATTCAAATGATGTGAATTTCAGGTGATGATGAATGCCCAACTGTGACCACCCCGGATGTACCGAAGAAGGCGAAGTCATTTCTCGACTTTCTCCAGAAGGATTCTTGGTAGCTACAGGTAAGAAAGCATACTCGTTCAGAGAAGCATACCGTCGATTCCATTATTGTAAGCGATGTCATGATGAATTGATGGCGAACGTATGGACAAGAGTGAGAAAACCAGATGATAAGGGCGATGATCACCCTGCTCCAACAATGGTTTAATTGAGTAAAAAATACGAATCAAGATGCAAACTCGATTACGAGTGTATCACCCAACTGGAAAGCGATGAACATTAGGAACATGAAAACACCAATCACCTGATGATAACGCTTAGAATCAGTCAATGCGGCTCCAATAGCGGCACACCCTACTACGGTTGGGGCAATCACCATTTGAGTCGCTAAAGCATGGCCGAACAGAGTATGATTTACCGCACTTGATGTGAAGAGTGAGAAGGCGATAATACTGAAGAAAGCCTTGTGGACGGAGTAATAATGAGACTCGAGGTCAATATCTCCTTCATCAGTAGCTTTCGGAAGAACTAGTGTAGTGAAGAAATAAATCGAAGACAAATTCATCACAAGGAACCAATATTGTCCATAATTCCAAGTCACCATATCTATCGATAGCATCCATAGGCCCCACCAAGTGAAGACTGACCACATTGTGACCGTGACTACCCAGAGAGAATTGAGCCAATATGGCTTGACTCGTTCACGAATCTCATACAAATCGGATACAGCACGGAAAATATGAGTAAGTGCCAAACCGAGAATGAGCGAACAGAAAATTGTGATAAACTCAAAAGGCGACATCTGAGACATTACAAAATAATTACATTAGACACTCTATAATCAAATATGATTTTACACCAACAAAAAATGGTAATTATATGGCTATCTTAGGTGT
>PBDV01000042.1 GCA_002718215.1 Methanobacteriota archaeon | reverse complement strand
AGCACATTACGAGATTGGCAGGAAAAAATGGGGATGGATTTTCTTCCAGCATCATCCGATCAACACATAATTGATTGTGAATAACGCGCCCATAACGAATGCAAAGAGGAGTAACACATTGGCAAATTTGCCATTATTATCTTGAGGTTTTCCCATGAACGTCATGTTATCTTCCATACCCTCGTTCTTTAGTCGGAAGTAACTAATCAGTATGAGTAGCATCACCGCACCTCCAGTCAAAGCATCCATCTGATTGGCCTCACTTGCATTTCTAGCAGTTTCTGCTATGAGAGCGACATAGGTCGATACCGTTGCAGTGATAAATGCAAATGCAGAGGGATGGAGAATTGGCCACTTTCCTGAAGGACCATCCATGAGTACCAATGCTGACCAGAGAGTATACACTAGAATCAATGAACCCGTTACAGATACTTGAGTTGGTAATGGGACCCCCAGGCCACCTGCTAAAACCAGGCTACCGTCATAATTTGCTGGAAACCCTTCAGCAATGACATCATTAGGCGTTATGATCATTCGAATTGAATAAAATAGACCAGCTAACACCAGCACAATCAGAGAAATCATGGCAATTCTATCTTTGACTTTCAAGCCTGGTTTGAAATCAGATAATCCATCGTTAACTCCCTCATTTCGTAATGAAAGATAACCCCCCATGTAAATCAGTGTCACAATGATGGACATGTATTTTGGAAGTGGGCCAGCCATACTTTCAACATTCCACCAATTCCAAACACCAAAAGTCATTGAAATCAAACCCAATGAACATGGCATCATGATTATCCATTTTCCTTTTGCACCTTCGAACAGAATCAACATTGTCGATATGAAAATCCCGAAGAATAGGACTCCATTGAAAACAGTCTCGGGTCCACCAGCACCATATGCCGGATCAGTGACATCTGTTATTCCATTGTTTAAAGGAGCAAAACATACTTCTCCGCCTGTAACATAACAATCTCCAAAGAACATGAAACTAACAGAGTATAGTAAAAACATCAGTGCTGAAAATCCCAGACAAATTTTTGCGGACAAAGATTCAATTTTAAACATCTTAATCTTCCCTTACTAATTGATTTAAACTATTAATGCTATTGATACAATCAGTATGAAGGTAACTGTTCCAATGGTTCCATCCAAATATCCATTGCTCAGGTATTGGCAAATCAAAGGGTTAGCAGTGGGTCCGCACGAATATGGCTCACGTCAAGCCCTCGTGAATGAATGGTTCATGCACATGGGTGTTATTGAGAACCCCCGTGAAAAGAGGGTGTGAGTTTATTCATTGCATTAATTCAAAGCTTAATCTCAACCAAGTAATAGAAGGCTGAGTTGCATTACAGCAGCTCCAAAGACTGCACCAACAAGCAGATGTTTCGGGCGGTTTTGTTCCCTAGCTTGAGGAATCAATTCGTTGTATGCAACTACAGTCATAATTCCTCCAACAAACGCAAGCGAGCAGCCCACCATGAATGGTGTCAATATCGGTCCGAGAATTAACAAGGCGAATAAAGCACCAAGTGGTTCTGTAAAACCAGTCGCCATTGCGATAAGCGTCGCCTTCAGACGACCACCTCCGCCCGCTTGTATTGGTGCAGCCACCGCAATGCCTTCCGGGATGTTGTGAAGAGCGATTGCCGCCATGAGCACGATACCGTACTGAGCTGATTCAAGAACGGCTACTCCCATGGCCAAACCTTCGGGGAAATTGTGAATGGCAAGGGCGATGGCTGTAAGTATACCAGATTTGTACAATTTTCGCTCCTTCGACATGGAGGAAAGATCCTCGCCCTTGTTGGTGTAGAGGCTCACGGCATAAACGATGCCTACGCCCACACCAAACGAGAGCGTGATGGGGAGGAAACCATTCTCCATAGCTTGGCCAAACCACAGATCAAGCACTGAAACCAAGAGCATCACGCCAGCGGCCATGGCGAGTAAAAATGCCATCATCCCCTGACTGATTTCTTTTACAAGAAACACGATCAGACCGCCAATTCCAGTAGCAAGGCCTGCGAGCAATGCGAGAATGAATGGAAAGACCCAAGATTCAGATTCGCCTTCCAAGCCTGAAATTTGGATGAGTGGTTCCTCAATGCTTTCATGGCCTCCTTGAGCAACAAGGATTTGGAGAACGATTTCCGCTGTCAACGCTAATCCGCCTTGGTGAACAACATCTGGAACGTCGGTTGGACGGTGGTATTGTTCGTATTCCCACCCGAAAAACCCAATCGTGGTCGTCCCGTGTTGATTGAACGAACGGTGGTCGCTGTTTCCATTGAGATTGTTCAGTTGAACGTTGGTGTCGTAATCCGCCCAGGTTTCATGGCCCAACACATTACGTTGAATATTGGAAATTGACTCGACAAGACGTTGCTCTGAGGTTTCAATGCCAAGCGTTCCGAGTCCTATTGAGGGATTGAGGTTGGTTGAATCAAGGTTAATGTACAAGTCGAGGTCATCAACTTCTTCGGTATAGGATTGGATATAGGCTTGACTCCCCAACAATCCTAGCTCTTCACCGCCCCATGTGGCGAAGGTGACGGTTGATTCAAGATTTAGTTCACTTAATTGAGTGGCAACCTCAAGAAGTTGGGCGACACCGACGGCGTTGTCCACGGCGCCAGGACTGATGTATACTGAATCATGATGTGCGCCAACCAATATCTCCCCGTCCCCTTGGCCAGTAAGTTCCCCCGTCACGACTTTCACGCTTCTAGTTCCCACGTTGTTCCCTTCCCAAAATCCGTCCAGAGAGGCGAACAATGTGGGGTCGCTTGCAGCTTGTTCGATGTAATCATGGAACTTCATAGCAACACTTTCAGCGATGTAGATGTAAGGAATCAATGCATCAGCGTATTGACCACCATAAGCATCAGGAAACGGAACAGTTGCGCCGTTTTCTTGGACCGTTACGGAGCGGAAGGGCGGTGTTTCAACTCCCTCGCTGTAGATCATGACAACACCTGCATTCCGATCGATGGCGTCTTTGTAAATTTCAGCGAGACTTCGAGCATTGTCGTAATTGATCATCACGGCAAGGTCGGTCATGTCCCCGATGTTCTCAAACTCCTCAGCCGAACCATTTCCAATGAACGTGAGCATGTTGTCGTGCTTGTGAATTGAACCCGAATAACCCATGAAAGTGAAACTCTCAACGTGATTCAATTCCCCTGTTTCGTCAATTGCGATTCGACCGGAACCCGCCGAACCATCGGGTAGGCCAGGGGCATTTTGCACGCCTTGCTCCAATTGTGCATGCATCAAAATTTGGTGGTCTTCGGGTTCTGCGTCAACAAACCATGCCCCTGTCACTTGAAATTCCTCAACTTTGACATTCTCTAAGCCTATTTCCGTGAAACGCTGACTGATGTAGTCCGAGGCAAGTGATTCTTCCATCGAACCAGCAACCCTCGGTCCGAACGATGCTATACGATTGATATCCTCCATCATGCTTGAATCATCTATTGCAAAGACCACCTCTTCATCATCATGAAGAAGAAACTCGTACGTAAAACTCGAAATCAAAACAATGGTGGAAACAAACCCAACCAGAGTGAGTATACGGTCTGATTGAGTGCCCATGTTGTATCTCGCAGGTCTTTACTTCATAAATTTAGGGCGACCTAAAATTATAAGTCCATTTCAAGTTTCGTCGAACTCTTTTGAAACCCTGAATACAACGGGCCCTCATTGAGACTTATAGGAACACAGAGGTACTCATCTAAACACAAGTGTTCAAATGGTCGTCTGAGTTAATCAGAGTAACCAATCGAACAGAAAATCAAAAATGTTGAAATATATAATCTCGTGGAAAAAACGTGAGATTCGTCCTGATAGCTATTCTCATCACGTTGCCATTCTCTGGCTGCGCAGGATTACCTAGTGATACCCCTGATTTAGAAGGTGAATTATTGATTGAAGTGGAAAACCCTTGTTCTCAACCCACACAATCAATCACTCAATCAATGACGTCATTATTGGTTGATGGAAAGGAGAGATCATTTAGGCTATCAGTCCCAAGTTCTGATGCTGGGACAGAATTACCAATAGTAATTGCATTTCACGGTGGTGGAGGTTCTGAAGAAGATTTTCAACAACAAAGCGAATTTGATGCATTGGGGGAACTAGAGAATTTCATCATGGCTTATGCAATTGCTGAAGATGATAGATCATCCGCAGAAGGTGAATGGTTCCTCAATACAGCAGCAACATCTAGAGATGACAATGATTTTTCTGAGGCAATTATAGATGAATTATCCAAGACATATTGTGTCGATGAAAACAGATTATATGCAATTGGTTACTCACTAGGTTCAATGTATACTTATGAAATTGCATGTCAACTAAATCATAGATTTGCAGCTGTTGCATCCTTTGCAGGAACTATGCCAGTTAATCCTGAAACTTGTGACTTAACCGGAAGTATGGCGGTCATGCATATTCATGGGAAATTGGATTACATCATTGATTACGATGAAGATTGGGATTGGAAAGATGGTGAACATGAAGGGGTCGGAACCATGAGTAATATGCCTGGGATGATTGATTATTGGGCTGTGAAAGCTAATTGTCAAGATGAAAATACTCATGCACATATATTTGGCGGCGATGAAGTAGAACATATCGTGCATAGCGACTGTGATGGAGATGTTAGGATTGAGCACTATGGTATGGAAGCACACGAGCATACCTGGCCTAACGAAGTTGATGGGACCTATACGTATCAATTAATGTGGGATTTCCTCAGTGAGTTCACTAATTAATCTTGAGAAAATAGGAGTGGACGTGAAGGCCTGGCGAACTAAGAACATCCTATTCCTCTTCTTCAAGAGCAGAAGAAAGTTCTGCGAGATCGATTCGGTTGTCTTCGTTTGTATCTAATGCATTGATGATCATTGAAACTTGATCAGGAGATAGGCGATCACCGATGTGTTCAATTAATCCCTTGTACAATTCTGGGCCATTAATTTCTCCATCGTTATTTGCATCGATGGAAGAAAATACCTCACTTACTCTTTGGTTGTTTTCCTTCATTGCATTCTTCAGATTTGTAATGGCTTCATCAACACTCCATGATTCATCTTCGATATCCATAATTTCCGCATAATTTGGCACCTTATTGACATATTCATAGAAATGCGTTATTCAACGTACTTCTGAACCTGGTTTGATTTTAGGTTCAACAGTAAGTAAACATACTCCGCCTTCACCATCGTCAGCTGCAAGCATCATTCCTTCAGACATTACACCTCTTAGTTTTCGAGGCTTAAGATTGGCAACGAATGCAACGTGTAATCCAGTCATCTCATCTGGAGTGTAGAAATCCTTCAACCCAGCACAGACAGTTCTTCCTGATTCAGTACCATCATCAATCTTGACTACATAGAGTCTGTCGGCATCAGGATGCACGTCCACACTGATTATTTTTCCAACTCTGAGATCTATTGCCATAAATTGATCAAATTCGATAAATGACACGCCTTCTGGCTCTTCACTCACTGGACCACCATCTTTCTTTGAGCGACTACTGCCCTTGACACTATGGGTCGATAGGCCTTCTTCCTCTACATGTTCCTCAGCAACTACACCTTCCATAGCGAGAATCTCATCTAAATCCAATCTTTGGAAAAGGGGTTTAGGTTCTTCTCTACTCCAAGTTAATGGAACTGACCAATCAATAGCTGAATCCCAATCAACTTCGGTGACTTCTCCTGACTGACCAAGCATTTCCCATAATCTCTGTGAACTAAATGGGATGAAGGGTTGCGTCATTATCGCCAAAAATCTTGCAATTCTCCAACCGAATGAGAGTGTAGACAGTGACGCCATTCTCTCAGATTCATTGCCTTCAGGAGATAAGTGGGACCACGGCGCAGCTGCTTGTATAATTTGGTTGCCATATTGTGCAGCCGACATCACGGTTCGAAGTGCCTCTTTGTACCGGTGGCGTTCAAGAGAATCAGTAATTGAAGCATGAAAATCTTCTAACTTGTTTGCATGCTCAGAATTTGAAGATACATCATCAAATGGTTCCAAGGGAGAATGTCCGTTTTCAGAAGGAAGTCGAGTAGATAAGGTCATGATTCGATGAACAAAATTTCCATATGCAGCGATAAGTTCTGTATTGATTTTCTCAACAAAATCGCCCCAGTTAAAATCTGTATCATGTCCTTCAGGCATGTTAATAGTCAAAACATATCTCAAGGTATCTGGATCATACTTTTCAAGGAATGAAGGAAGCCAAATTGCATGCTTTCTAGACTTACTAAATTGGCCACCCGATAACATAAGATATTCCATTGCAGGAACATTTTCTTCGAGTTGTAAATCACCTGGCGCAGGAAGTCGAGGTGATTCTAAGCCATTTCTTGCCATATTTAATCCCATAATCAATGCCGGCCAAATTACAGTATGGAACGGGATGTTATCCTTCCCAAGGAAGTAAAGATGTCTTGGTGAATTCCCATCTTCATTCACACACCACCATTTCTTCCATGAGTCCACTCCATCAGGATGTGATGAACCGATTGTTTCAGCCCAAATTTGAGCACATGTAAGATACCCCTGGACTGCTTCAAACCAAACATAAACACATTTTCCATCAAACTCTTCATCATCAAATGGAAGAGGAACACCCCATTCGAGATCTCTCGTTACCGCTCTAGGTCGCAAACCCATGTCTAACCATTGTTTAGTCATTGCACGAACATTGTTTTTCCAAACAGGCCAACGATCTTCTGCATGTGCTTCGAGCATCGATTGAAATAAATCGAGGCGATAAAATAGATGCTCAGTAGGCCGAATCTCAATTGTTGCTTCAGGATTCATTTTTGAACGAGGGTTTACCAAATCTGCTGCTTCGTATGTGACTCCACATGAATCGCATTGATCCCCTCTAGCACCATCTGAACCACAGGTGGGGCAATTTCCTTCGACGTAACGATCTGGGAGAAAACGCCCAGTCCCATCTTCTCGTACCTCGTAATACTGTTCCATCGTTCTCTGTTCGAATAATCCAGCAGAGTGTAGGAGGCGTACATTATCTTGAACTCGCCGAATATGTGCTTCATCTGACGTCCGGTTGAACAGAGCGCCGCCATACTCTACGCCCCTAGGATCAACATTGGGTTCCCAGACACACCCCAAATCAATCAATGCTTGACTATTGATCGCGTGAAACCGATTAACTACTTCTTGGGGTTCAATGCCTTCCATCTCTGCAGTTACTGTAATTGGAGTTCCGTGCTCATCAGAACCAGAAACCATTAGCACACGATTTCCTCGAGATCTCTCAAATCGAGCTGTGATATCAGGAGGTAGATAACAACCCGCTACATGACCAAGATGTAGTGGGCCATTCGCATATGGCCATGCAACACATACTAGAACATGCTCTCCGGCCATGTTATCCCCTACAAACTCATACAATTCAAATGTGGCGTTAAAGATTGGAAAAATACTAGCCAATGCTTTAGACCTAAACCCTCCTCGAAGGGATGCACATGGTACAACGAACCAATCCATTGATTGACGATTATACTGAGGAGTGAGTCCGAAGTGGATGCCAATACCCTACTTGCCCAGACCTCTGTTGCTGGCAACGGCGATTACACGTTACTCATACTATATGCCACTCTAGCTTTGGGCGCTTCATTCCTATGTAGTATCCTAGAGGCAGTATTACTTAGCACTTCGATTTCATACGTCAAAGTCCTAGAACAAAAAGGGAGTAGAGTCGCCCATCTATGGGCTCGATTCAAAGATGAACCTGAACGTCCTCTAACTGCAATCCTCACCTTGAACACTATCGCTCACACAGTAGGAGCTCTTGGCGTCGGTGCTGAAGTAGCAGCTATGGTTGAGGGTACAGAATCTGAAGCATTGGTGATGGCAATAGCATCGTCTGTATTGACTTTAGGCATCCTAGTTCTATCCGAAATAATCCCGAAGACTCTCGGAGCCCTATACTGGAAGAATCTCAGTGTATTCTCAGCCTATACTCTACGAGGTCTAATCCTGATTTTACTTCCTATCGTGATGCCGATGGAATGGATGAGAAACCTCTTTCCGGCTAATAATGAATCATCAGTTACTCGTGATGAACTTGCAGCAATGGTGGAAGTTGCAGAAGATGAAAGAGTCATTGAGACTGATGAAGAAGAAGCAATCAGAAATCTACTCAGCCTTAGAGACAAATATGCTAGTGACATCATGACTCCAAGAACAGTGATGTCTTTTGTTCTCCTAAACGATAATATTGCACAAGTAATCGAAAAGAATCCTATAATGGTACATGGGAGACTTCCTGTTTTCGATGGAGATACTGACTCGCCAAAGGGACTAGTGTTGCGTAGCGACATATATCGAAAAGCGGCTGCAAACGAAAACGATGTATTGGTGAGCGATCTAATGCGAGAATTAGTGTATGTACGAGAAAACACAAACCTTGACGATTTATTGGATATTTTCCTGACTAAAAAAGAGCAATTGGCGTTAGTCCAAGATGAATTTGGAGGGACGTTGGGAATTATTACTATGGAGGATGTTATTGAGACCATTTTAGGAGTTGAAATTGTGGACGAAAAAGATATGGAAGGTATCGAAGAAGGAGTCGTCGGAGAAGACATGCGTCAATTCGCCAAGGATAGATCCAATGTCGGCGAAAATGAATGAGGATTAATTCGACATCCATGCATTGTATTGCTCTACAGCGTTTCCTCGGTTTTTTCCATTATGTTGAAGTTCGGGATCAATCACAATTTCCCAATCATCAGCAGCATTTTTTAGCAATAATTCCACGTGATAAGGGCCAAGAGCAATATCATTCTTAGCTTGCAAAATACAAATTGGGATTCTTGGAATCCCCCATTCAGGAACCTGGAATTCATTCCATTTTACATCAGGATCTGGGCCATCACGAAGATAAGCCCATCTCATTTCAATTCTAGAAATGCATCTGGCGATTATTTTGGAACCACTAGTTCGTTGTTTGAAAACTAATGGAAATGAGGTCATTGGAGATTCAAGATAGACGCGAGAAATAGGCACAGGCAACAAATCACTCATTCTATTTGCATGACGTAACGAAATAAAACCGCCCATACTATGTCCAAAAAGTACAACAGATGAAATCTTTTTTAGGTCCCAATTTTTTGCTTCATTGGATAACATCGATAGAATTCTTTCACCACATTCAATAGCAGACCAAAATTTCAAACCATCAGAAAAACCATGACCGGGCAAATCAATCATCACTGAATGATATCCATTATCCAGAAATGGTTGTATCCTATATTCACTAGATGATGAATCGGACTGCCATCCATGAATTGCGATAACCAATGGAGATCTTGTTTCGTTCCACTTTTCATATCTAACAATAAATTCATCATCGGCAGTCGACCAATCAATACGTTCAAATTGTTCCGAAGGCCTCCTTAACTTTCTCTTTGGTCTAACGAAACCATAGAAAATTGCTAATGAAATAAAGCAAACAATGAGGAAACAAAATAATGAAAAAAGAATGAATGGAATGTACACATCAGTTTTCAAAATCAATAAAATCCCAATGACAATTGAAAAGGCAATCAAAAATTTAGATAATATTGGTTGACTTAATGGAGGATCAATTGGCGAACGAATTTGATTCATCTATACCGCCGATTAGGATTCGTCAGAATCCCCGCCTTCCTTGTCTACTCCCCATCCCTTGGACTCAAAGAAGTCGCCAGATGACTCTAGTCTCTTGAGCCAACCAGTAGATTCTCCTGAGGAAACATGCTTTACCAGATGAACACCCATGAATGCTGTTTCCCAAAGTCCCTGACGATCAGCCTTACGAATGCGACTGACCGCAACTTCTGCAATTACAATTAACAAACAAATTACACATATTATTAGGAGAACTGGGCTATCTCCTTTTTCATAGGTTAATCCCAACTGGATACTGAATAATCCAGCCATTAGGAATGGTAGGAATAACGCCTTGAGAAGATGGAACATAAAGTTCGGATTCTTTCCAGTGTGTCGAACAAACGATGTACGTGTTGTGAAATTACCCAATGTTCTACCAAATTGAGTTGGCAAGACCACCGTATTCAAAATTGTAATCAATAAACCACCTAGAAGGAAATAAGTTGGAGAGAAATTAGAACCACTTCCCATAATGAAAATAATTGGGAAGGACCAGCCCACATTCGCTATGAAATCAATCAGTCTTCTGAATGAATATGCTGCTGTTCCGGCACGCTCATAATCGGATGAAAGGCTACGATCAACTTTCTCTCTAGGTTTTCTTGGCTCTCTAGAACGGCGACGCGAACGTGGTTCTTCATCTGATGATACAGTAGGTTCAACCTTTGCAGCCTTAGACCTTCGAGCACGACGAGGTTTACTTTCCTTCGCCTTCTTTACTGGTTCTGCAACTGGAGTTTCTTCCACTACGTCTTCTTCATCAATTCTGTCTAATAGTCCCATGTAAATCACTATCCATATCGTTCTTTGACTCGCCTTGCCAAATCAATATCCTGTTTCAATCTAACCAGCACCTCTTCAGGTGCTGAAGACAATTCGTTGTTAATCAAATCAACGAAACGCCCGCGTTCATCCTCATCTGAATCTTCAGGAGAAGTGAATACTTGCTTATAGAAATCAAAGCTAGAACCTGCCAAGAAAGAAGTTTGGAATTCCGAGGGCATCATTCCAAGTAATTCGTTAGCTAATTCTACGAAGGCGATGAAGTCGCCATCATCTTCAGGTGATTCTACTACTTCCTCTTCAATCTCAATTTCAGCATCTTCCGAATATTCTTCTAGAAGTTCTTCGATTTCTTCAGGATCTGCATCACCGTCAAGTGCTGCAATGACTAACTTCCTATCTTCAACCATCTGCTTCAATTCAGGTTGAAGTTTTCTGACCTCAGCCGTCTTACGCTTTTTCTTAGCCTCATCGAAACGCTTCTTCAACGGACGGATTCTATCTTCAATTCGTGTTTTCAAAGATTCAAGTTCTGAAGTTGAGAATTCAGAATCAGAATCCATTTCGTCAATTTCATCGTGATCATCTTCTGAATCTCCAGGTACCGAAAGAAGTTCAACAGTAGGCATCACTTCACGCATAGCTTGTTGTTCTTTCTTCCTCAAAACAATTATCTCACGGTCTAAATCAGAACCAAAACGGTTAGAGAAACGGTCGAGTAGTGTACCTACATTCCCAGTTGCGATTCGATCGATATGCCCATACATCTGATCAGCATTCAAATTCCCTGAATCGGATGTACGCATTGCACTAAGATCGATTCGACTTGATGTTGATTGAGGAGGGGGTAACTCAGCAGGGGGCATTGGCGCTTCAGGCGCGGGAGGCGGAGGCATCTCAGCAGGTGGTGGAGGCATTGGCGCTTCAGGCGCGGGAGGCGGAGGCATCTCAGCAGGTGGCGGAGGCATTGGCGCTGCAGGCGCGGGAGGAGGAGGCATCTCAGCAGGTGGTGGAGGCATTGGCGCTGCAGGCGCGGGAGGAGGCATCTCAGCCGGTGGCGGAGGCATTGGCGCAGTACCAGGAGGAGGGGGCGGAGGGAGACCTCCAAGAGGCGGAGAAACCTGCTCTTCGTCACCCGACATGCGCTGCACCGTATCCTCGTTCACCAAAGGCTTGGTTTTAACATTCCCCGAAGACGGACCTCATTAAACCCTCAACATTAGACTGACGAGGCCCACCGCTTCAATCCCAGAAAAATCGCCATTGCTTCTGAAACTTCTATGACATCTCCATTGTTACCTTCTACAACTTCCTCGCCTATTCGTGCAGTTATGTCGTCTAATTCAAGTTTAACCGATTCTCTTTTTTGTCTAGAGAATGTTATCGCCTCCGATAATGCATCAAACGCATTCGAAGCATCAGGGTCAAGGCGTTCCACTGGGAACTCAGTTACTCTAAGTCCGGCTTTACCATGTAAACTCCCAATCCATCTAATTACTCTACGAATATCTACAGTTACATTGTCATCATTCTCAGCTGCTTGGTCCAAAACTACACTCTGATCCCCTCGAATCAACGCCAGAAAGAGATCTCCCTGCTTACCAAACTGTCTACTCATATTCATAGTAGAATTCTTCAATCTACGTCGACGATCAGAATTTACAGACATTTCGGCTAATTTTAGCATCGCTTTTTCGCTCATACTAGGAGGGCGAGTCATTCCTGCAACTCCAATAACTGCTGATGAACGCAAACCCCTGTATAGGGCCCGTCTATCTACATCCGATCCCTCATGAAATTCCTGTAATCTGTCTAGAACTGAATCAATTCCTCGCCGAATTCTGCGACCCCATGCTAAATCAGAATTTCCTAGAACCATTTCTATTTTCAAATTGGACCCAGAAATATGAGATACAATTTCCTGCCTCGCCTTTGAATCGAGATGTAAAATACTTGGATGACGATAATGAATATGGAAGCCGCGATGGCCCGAAAATGAAAATGTTGCCTTTTCTGCTTTAAATCCAAAATCAGGCTCTAAAAAATCGTTCCACAAACGAAATGCTTGCTCTTGAATCTCGTTAAGCATTGAAGGGAAATCCAATGCATCTACACCAACTAAATGATCGCCATCTAAATCAAAAATTAAGTCCGCTCCTCGCCAACCCTTGTCCGCCATTTTGTATTCTGAAGGGCGATCATAGTATGCCGTGCTATGAAAACAAGAATGTGGAGGTGATGAACGAGTCAGAATATTGCTCAATGATTCAGGAGAATCGAAACCAATATGACGTCTTGGTGGACGATCATCCCACCCCATAAACATCCATTCTCTCGATTTAAATCGTGGGGGGAGATACAAATCCGAGGGTGCAAGAGTACGGTAGTACTCACTGAACCTATACTGATATCGTGCGGTGCTCACAGAGCAATACAGAAGTTGACGCTAAATCAATCCATCCGGAGGCCATCTACTTCTTTTGGTTCAGATGAACTCGAAACGCCAGTGATTCGTTCATAACATTCCAGACAATAGTATCTATCGTCAATGACCAACGATTCACCGAATATTAGAGGTTCGTCGCAACCCGCGCATTTGGGGCCCAATTGACCTCGCGCAACAGACAGTTGTTCAGGCTTAACCATGGTGTGACCACGTGGAGGAGGCATTTCAGTATAGCGCAAAAACAGACATAATTAGGATACATTCGTTTTTACACCTAAGGCACTGGGGCACACCATGGAGGAGACAACTCGAATCAAAATAGGTCATTCACCAGACCCTGACGACGCATTCATGTTTCATGCAATGACTACTGGGAAATTCAATACAGAACCATACGAATATGAGCACGTTCTCTTGGATATAGAAACCCTAAATCAGAAAGCTCTTGAGAAGGAATTTGAAGTATCTGCAGTTTCAATTCATGCACTTCCAGATGTTCTCGACTCATATGCGCTAATGAATTGTGGGGCTTCAATGGGTGAGGGTTACGGGCCACGAATAGTCACAAATGGAGAAAAATCACTGGAACAAGTGAAGCAAGGGACCATTGCTATTCCAGGAATCAAAACATCTGCTCATCTTGCACTCAGAATTATGCTTGGAGATTTAGAAACAATTGTGGTTCCATTCGATGAAATCATGGATGCAGTGAAGTCAGGACATGTTGATGCTGGTCTGATTATTCATGAGGGCCAACTTACATGGAAAGATGAAGGATTGCACTTAGTGGCTGATTTAGGTGAAATGTGGGCAGAAAGAACTGGAGGATTGCCACTTCCATTAGGAGGAAATGTCGTTAGAAGAGCCCTTGGTAAAGAGGCCTGTGAAATCGTTACTAAACATGTTAAACAATCCATTGAGTATGCTATCTCTGATCCTGAAGAAGGTTTGTCTTTCGCAATTAAGTGGGGCAGAGGTATAGATGAATCTACAAATGAAGAGTTTGTACAAATGTATGTGAATGAACGTACAATCGATTATGGCCAAGAAGGGAGAAAGTCAGTGAGGATGTTCCTCAAGGAAGGTCAAAAAATTGGAATGATACGTTCAGATCTCGATGTAGATGCGTTGCAATTTATCGGAGAGGAATAATATGGACCGACCTGAACGTTCTGAATTCGATAGTGTCGACCCTGCCCCACCTAGTGAAAATAAGGACATTATCTCACTAAGAACATCGTTATGCAATGAAGATGAGCGGATGTTTCTCAGAATGCGCTCACTATTCAGTCTTAGAAATATAGGTGGAAAAGATGCAGTAGATGCTCTGGCAGCAGCATTTGAATCTGACTCTGCACTACTAAAGCATGAAATTGCGTATGTAATGGGCCAAATGCAAGATTCATCTGCCGTCCCACATTTAATAGACAGACTTGCAGACATGAATGAAGACGTAATGGTTCGACATGAAGCGGCTGAAGCACTTGGAGCCATTGGAGACAGAGTTGCAATGGCCACATTAGAAGAATATGTAAATGACGATTCTGTTGTTGTTGCAGAGTCATGCGAAGTTGCGATTGACCTGTTAGAATATGTTTCATCAAAAAGACTAGATTACAGCCAATGATGACCACAGTCGATAAATCCAACACCACTCTACGAGAGGCATGGTTAGGGCATGGTGCATCTCTGTCATTCTCCTAATCTTGGTAGCACCATATGCATCTTGTGGGCTTCCAGAACCAGTTCCAATTATTGTTGAAGCATACAAATTTGATCGAATTGATGGAGGCGTAGTGAACTCTGTGGTTGAAGTAGAACATTCCCCAGATGGTTCTCTGATTGCTGCTGCAGATCGAAAGCATCTCAACATTTGGAGAGCCTCTGATGGAGAAATCTTAGCATCTAAGCAAATATACAATCACGATTATCAGAATTTAGGGCTTGAATGGACCACCGATTCACAACATCTCATCATCTACCAAAACAGCGCGTGGGCAAACACACCCTCAATTACTGCAATTCCAATTTCAGATTGGAATAATCGAGACAAACATGCCGAAATTGAAATGGGAACTAGTGATGTCAAATCTATTAACGAATCGACAATGATTTTTGCCGATTCAAATAATGTCATTAGCCTATGGACGATTGAAGAAGAGGTAATCGAACGAGGTATTTCATACACCCCTGATGGCATACCAGGGTGCATTGGTATTTCCTCAGATAAATCGATGGCAATAATCGGAGTATCAAAACAAGTTGGGCATTCTGCAGTCTTACTATCCTTGACCAATATGACTGAAATAACAAGTTGGAATCAAACGAATCCAATTACTGACTGTAATTTCCGACCAAATGGGAATGAAGTCACATGGAATGAAGACAGATCTATTGTAATTCGTTCTGCAAGTTCTCCTTTTGGATTCGTTAATGTTCTTGAAACTGGGGGGAGCATTGTTCAGTATGAAGAAATCCCCTTGCAAGACGAGATTCTTGTTTTATCCACACAAGGGTCAGCTCGAAGTATGGAATCATGGAATTCTATGACTTTACAAATTAATTGGAGAACCTCTCTCGGCTTCAATACCAACCAATTCACATTAAGTCCAGATTCAGAACAGTTGTCTTTCAGCACCAATACTCCATTTGTTCCAATTATGCGAACATCTGATTTTCCATTCGATAAGGGAACAGGGCCAGATTTAGACAATGATGGGATTGCCGATTCAAATGATGAAGATGACGACGGAGACGCCATCCCAGATATCTTTGATAACATCTGTGCAGAAGAAGTGGATTGTTCACGCAATGCGAATAAAGACTCTATTCGAAACATAGATATCCAAATTTCATCAAATGGCAATGTCACCATTGAAGAAACAATTACAATTCCACTAGACCTCTCAAGAAATATTCGTGAAATCAATTCTAAATTACTCGATGGAGACGCATTGGCATCAATACTAGAAGCAGACGTAATGATTAGGCAGTTGTGTGGCCCTGCAGATTTAGATGAAATTGCAGATGAATGGAAACAGAATCTAAGAGTAAATGGGAGTGTACCATGGGATGCGCAAACGTCATGTGACGAGCATTCTGGATTGAGTAGTACGACCATTGTAGAAAATGGCGCAGCATGGAAAACCAATATCAAAATCGTATGGACTACGCAGTTGAATGTTCCAGCAGATCGGTTAGTGAGGCCATTTGACGTCAGTCTTGTCAACTCACCTAGTATGAGAGTAGGGAGTATCATGGAGAGTATAGAGCATAGTCCTGCCATCGTCAAAGTTCATTTTAATGAAATTTATATCAATTCAACGGATATTTGGAATCTAGAAGGTTCGATAGATATTGGATTACCGGCTCCATTGATAACTGAACCAACAGTTTCAGATCAAGCTGTTGCAGCTTTCACAAATCCAATTGTTGTAATTGCAATTATTCTCTTGATTGGTGTGGCCGCACTACTGATTGTTAGAAGACGAATGATGTTCGAATATGAATTGGATGAAGAATGTCATGTTTGTGGTAAATTCAATCCACCTGGAGCACCTAGTTGCAGCGAATGTGGGGCTCTTTTCGTATATGAACAAGTAATGGAAAAATTACATGGATGGATGATAGAAAATGAACTAACAGTTTCAGAATTATTCGAAAAGTTCGATGAAGATGGTAATGGGACCTTAGAAGAAGATGAACTATTACAGGGCCTTAAATCATTGAAAATTGCAGCTCTTCCATTGAATCAACTACAAGCATTGGTAGAAAGTCTAGACGAAGACGGGAATGGGGTGATTGACCTTGAAGAATTTGAAATCGCATTGGGTAGTGTAGATACAATGCATTTTGATGACGACGATTATTTGGACGAATTAGAAGAACGATGGGAACATGAAATTTCCGAAGATGAGGGTGCAAAATCTGCACCACGCCCACCCCCTGATCGAAGAGCAGCAGCACCTCGACCCCCGCCTGATCAACGAGAATCAGAGACCTCAGAACCTGAACCTGAAGATAAACAAGATAAACGACCAAGAAGAGTGATTCGTAGAAAAACAAACAAGAGTGAATCGAATAGTAGACGTAGAGTCACCCGCACATCAAAGAAAACTAGTACTCCAGATGAATCTGACCAAGATGATGAAGACCATTATGATGAGGCCCTTCGACGATTGACTGGCTCAGGGTTTGATGATGATTCTTGATTCTCATCCCACCAAGGAACTTGGCCGTCAAAACCGACTACTTGTTCAGCAAAAAGAGTCATGCTTTCTCTATCCTCTTCTTTCAAACGATTTCGTACCTCTGAATCGAAATAATGGGATATTCTATCGACATTAAATCGTGTCCTTTCAGAAGTTGCAGTAATCAATCTTGACCTATGATTTTCATCATTTTCAAATAAATCAAGGTTCTCTTCAAGAGCAACAACAGCTCTCTTTATTGCTGCTGAATCGGCATCTCTCCTGGCACAAAATACTCCAAAAACCATAGGTAGACCGGTCTGGTCCAACCATTCTGCCCCCAAATCCATACGTATCAAATTCGGATTTATTTTCGCTTCATCAATCGCACGATCTCCAATAATTAACGCACCATCACATCGTTCTAGCATCGTATCTAAATTTGGACCCATCTCAATTAAACGAGGACTACGCCCACGTCGAGAAAGAAGCCAAGGTAACAAAGTCCGAGATGTAGATGAATCAGTTGGGACTGCAATATCTCGCATTTCCTCAATCGGCCTATCTCCAAAAAGTAATACTGACCCCACACCTCCATCTGATGCAATTCCTATTGAGTCGATTGCTTGTAATGTTTCGATATTCTTTACAAAATCAGCAAGAGGGATTGGGGCAATCAAACACTCTCCTCGCAACAAATGGCCGGTTAGCCATGAAGGAGGGGCTGGCAAAATTCTCCAATGGCCTCCTAATTCATGGAAAAGGGGGTCACAATTAGCAAAAGATACTCTGCCAATTACGTCTTCTCTCATAATTACACCTCAAATCATATCTGCAACGGGTAATGAAACCCACCTCTCATCATCCGAAGGGGGGCGACGACGGTGGATAACAAATCGATCATACGTAGTTGAACGGCGAACAGGAATCCCTCCTGCATCCTCGATCAATCTTGAAAGTCTATCCAAATCATCCTCTACAGATGTTTCACTTCCCGCTTCATGCATTATTTCTTCATGTCCAACTGTACCATCCACATCATCTGCACCTGCATTTAATGCAAGAGCAGAAAGATGATCTCCAATATTCATTCGATATGCTTTGATATGTGGCACATTGTCCAACATTATTCTAGAAATTGAAATTGTTCGAAGTGTTTCTGAACCTGTAGAATGTTGCGCTTGAGGGAGGCGCGTGCGATCTGGAAGGAAAGGATATGGTACAAAGCATTGGAAGCCATCAGTTTGATCTTGCAATGACCTAATTCGATCGAGGTGATTTACCCGTTGTGAGGCAGTTTCGATGGTCCCAAATAACATCGTAGAATTTGTGGGCAAACCCAAACGGTGAGCTGTGCGGTGAATCTCAAGATATTCATCACTTGACTCTTTACCATTGCAAATCACCTTTCTAACATCATCATCAAGTATTTCTGCACCACCTCCAGGGAGGGAGGTTAATCCTGCATCAATTAATCTCGAAAGAATTTGAGATATTTCGACTCCTTCAATTTGAGATAAATGCTTGATTTCCACTGCAGTTAAACATTTCATAGACAAATGTGGAAACGTTTTCTTTGCTGTTGATATTAATTCAACATAATGATCTACACCCCATTCGGGATGTAAACCTCCAACAGAATGCACCTCATCAATCCTAGAAGAAAAAGGGCGTATTCTACTAATGTATTCTTCAACATCTAATGCATACGCATCTGCTGCACGAGGCCCTCGTCTAAAGGCACAAAAACGACATGCTAATACACATATATTTGTTGGATTCACATGTAGATTTGAATTGAAATATACTTCATTTTCAAATCTAGATTTTTTGATTGCATGACCCAAAAGCATTACGTCAACCAAGTCAGCATCCAAAAACAAAGTTTCACCTGTATCAACAGATACTCTACCATTAGACAATAATTCATCTAATGCAGATTGAACAAACGAGTCGTTAATTCCCCCTAGTTCAGCAATATGAACGGGTAACCGACGGAGCCAATCAAGGTGGCCTACTGACCCAAGCATGTAGTTCATCCCTGTAGTATTTTATTGATGAATCCTCGTTCATTTCTTTGCCTTCGGCCAAAGCATCTTTCTCATTTCCTCTGCAACAAATACAGAAGATGCCACAGCAAATACTACTATCCAATCAAGTGGTTTCAACGGAACAGTATGTACCATTTCCCCTATTCTAAATCCTGCAATCTCAGGAGCATGAACGAATAACAACAACATGGATGTAGATATTAGAATACTAATAGTAATCCAACTGTTTGAAGTTATTCCGAGACGGAATGCAGAAATCTCAGACGAACGACAATTCATGACATTCATTAATTGGAAAAAGATGAATGCAGCGAATGCACTGGTTTGAGCAACTGCAAATTGATCTTCAGCATTTTGGAACCAAGCATCTTCATTGCAAACTCCATCGAGCATGTAATCATCTCCACCAGCAGGCCCAGTAGAACATGGAGGACTGTCGATTATTGCCCCACCTGCGAAATAGAATACGGCCGCTGTCCCGATTACCATAACCATTCCAAGGAACATTATCAGCAATGCATCAGTGGATGTAGGTAGTGTCTCATCTAATGGTCGAGGAGGTTCTTTCATCACATCTTTTGATTGCTGTTCGACCCCTAATGCAACTGCTGGAGGTCCGTCCATCAAGATATTGATTACCAGTAATTGTGTTACTGTAAACGGGAAAGTCCAATCCATCAACATAGTAGTAACCAATAGTAACAAAACAGCAGCTACGTTGGTACTGATTTGATACCGAACGAAATTTCGAATATTCTGATAAATACGACGACCTTCATCTACTGCCCTTACAATAGATGAGAAATCATCATCTTGCAATACCATGTCTGATGCATCCCTAGCAACATCTGTTCCCGCACGACCCATAGCAATTCCAATATTGGATTTCGATAATGCTGGTGCATCATTATCTCCGTCTCCTGTCATTGCAACAACGTGTCCTAAATTTTGTAATCGAGAGACAATTCGTAATTTTTGATCAGGGGTTGTTCGTGAAAATATTGCAACACGATCTAATATCGAATCTAATTCATCATCACTCATATCTCTTAATTCAGTCCCATGAATAGAAAGATGATCCGGGCCAAAGATTCCAATTTCTTCACCAATAGATTCGGCTGTAGATTTGTGATCCCCTGTTATCATTATGACCCTGATTCCCGCATCATGACATGTTGAAATGGCTTCTGGAACTTCACTTCTAGGTGGATCGGATATGCCGATTACTCCAAGGAGTACTAAGCCAGATTCAACTGATTCAACATTTTCAATATCTTCAGATTCCGATATTAATCGTGTTGCTAATCCAAGAATTCGTAATGAATTACCTGCATAATCAGCATTTATTGATTGTACTCTTTTTGTAAGATCACGTGTCATTGGAACGACCTTTCCGTCAACTATAGTACGATCACAGACTTGGAGTAAATCACCTAAAGCACCCTTCACAAATAATCTACGTTCCCCTTCAAACTCATGTATTGCACTCATACGTTTTCGAGTTCTATCGAAAGGATACTCTCTGAAACGAGGATTCTTTTTACGATATTCATCAACTGAAGAATCTAATTTCCAACCTAGGACAGCGCACGCAGTATCTGTGGGGTCCCCTACACCTTTCCATTTCTTACCGACAAGACGAACATTGCTATTTTGAGCAAGTAATAACGAACCAATTATCCACCTAAATGGAAGAGTTGCTTTTAATTCAGCTAATTCGGACTCTTTCAAATTTCCTTTGTTTAATTTCAACCCACCTTGATTGGGATCAAACCCTCGCCCTGTAACCTCAAATGCCCTACCATCGTAATATAAGCCTCTAACAGTCATTTCACCAGTAGTCAATGTTCCAGTTTTATCTGAACAAATTACAGTAGTACTACCTAATGTTTCAACTGCCCTCATTCGACGAATAATTGCCCTATGTCGTGCCATATTCCTCATTCCAATCGACAATGTAATTACAAGAATAATCGGAAGCCCTTCGGGCACAATTGCTACGAAAATTGCAACGGCTAGCAAAAACTGTTTTGATGCAACATCCCACAATTGATCTCCTCTAAGATCGTTGAAATATGCCTCGGCAAGATTCAACGAAACCAATAACAACGCTGCAAATACTGCAACATAACCCAAGAATCGCCCTAATGATTCCAATTTAATTTCCAAGGGAGTCTTTGGAGTTTCAACGTCTGCTAAATCAGATGCAAGGCGACCTAATTCTGTGGTCATTGCAGTTTGTACAATAATTCCTATCGCTCTACCGGTGGACACAACGGTGCCCATGTGAGCCATATTTTTCCTATCTGCAAGCATCAAATCTTGATCCAGTGACTCTATCTTCTTAGAAACGGAACTAGATTCGCCAGTAAGTGTCGATTCATTTACTGAAAAATTATTCACTTCAATTAAACGAACATCAGCAGGTATATTCATTCCTTCTTCTAAGAAAACCACATCCCCAGGAACTAATTCTTCAGTAGTTACTCGGATATCTTTTCCATCCCTCATTACTATCGATGAACCTACTAGCATTTCTTTCAGCGAATCCATTGCACGTTCAGCTTTGGCTTCCTGCATAAAACCGAAAACACCATTCAAACTCAATGCAATTACAATGAAAATAGGAGTTGTTTTGTCAGGAGGATCGAAAAGAAATGCAATTGCTGCTGCTGCCAATAATAAGTAGACCATCGGGTCCCTAAATTGATCTAAAAGTTTCCAAAACCAATGCGGTGGAGCCACCTCGTCTAATTTGTTTGGACCATATTCACCCGCTCGTTTCAGGGCTTCAGATTCTGAAAGCCCATCTTTGCTTGTATTGAGGGTAGACATTACCTCCTCGACTGATTTTGAATGCCAATCATGATGGCGGATGCCTCGGGAATTCGGCCCATCTGCACCGCCCATTTAATGCCGTAAACGGGAGGAGTATTTCATCCTCCCCCGTCATGTAACCAATCGCAGATGTCATCAAGTCAACCCCTGTGGAGAGGGCATGGAGGAGCGCGGAATCATCGAATTTGGAAATGATGGTTCATCTGTTCATGAACTGACATTGAGGGCACTAGTTATTGGTGTGATTCTTGGAGCGTTACTCACTGCTGCAAATACATATCTTGGTTTACAACTAGGAATGACCGTCAGTGCATCTATTCCCGCTGCAGTTTTATCAATGATTATACTTCGTTCAATGAGGCTCAAGGATGTTAGTATTCTGGAGAATAACCTCGTTCAAACAATGGCTAGCGCAGGTGAATCTTTAGCTGCTGGAGTGATTTTCACAGTACCTGCTCTACTAGTAATGGGAATGGAAATGCGTTTGGCAGAAACATTCACTATTGCAGTTTTGGGAGGTGTACTGGGGACTATGTTCACAATTACATTGCGTAGAGTATTCATCGTTGAAGAAAATCTGCCCTATCCAGAAGGAGTTGCTTGCCGGGAAGTTTTGGTAGCAGGGGAAAAGGGTGGTGCAGGAATGACTGCTATAATCTATGCATTAGGATTAGGAGCGATGTATGGATGGGTCACTAAAGGATTCAAAATTATTGGAAAACACGGAGAGCCACATCTTTCAGGAGCCATTGATTTCCTTGGAACTCGACTATACATGGGATTCGAAATGAGTTTAGCGTTGATTTCAGTTGGATATATTGTAGGAATTCGTATAGCATCATTCATTTTCTTAGGAGGAGTAATTGGATTCTTGGTTTTGGTTCCAATCCTTGGTATTCTGCAAGGATGGCCAGTCGGAATGGATCCTGCGGAGGCATTCATGGCCTTATGGTCGCAGCACATCAGATTCGTTGGAGTTGGTGCGATGGTTGTTGGTGGAATTTACACACTTTGGTCGATGCGCAGTACAATTGCTATTGGAGTTAGTAAGGCAATCAAAGGTGCAACTGATGATAATTCAGGACCAGTCCCCCGCGAAGAGCAGGATATCGACATCAAAACAACATTTTACGTGGCTGGTTTTATTTCATTCCTTACTTTCTTGTTCTATTGGTATAGCATTGGAAATATTGTTCTTGCATTTGTAGGGGCATTATTCCTAGCAGTTGCTGCATTCTTCTTTAGCGCAGTTGCAGGATACATTGCAGGAGTTGTCGGTTCATCGAATTCCCCAGTTTCGGGAATGACTATTGCTACCTTAATGGCCACTTCAATGATTGTCTGGATTGTAGGCGACTTATTGTTGGGGATGGAAACTCAAGAACTGATGTATGCTACACTGTTGATTGCATCAGTAGTGGCAGTAAATGCCGCAATTGCTGGTGATGTAATGCAGGACCTGAAAACTGGATACCTAGTAGGGGCGACACCATGGAAACAACAGCTTGGAGAAACGTTGGGAGTACTTGTTGGAGCAGTAGTTGCCCCATTTACCGTAATTCTGCTTCATCGTGCATTTAGAATTACAAAAACTGCATGTTATGCTGACCCACCTGCGTTAAATGGAGAAATTCCAACCGATCCTAATCTGATTGCAGAGGCATGTAATGGAGCATTATTGGCTCCTCAGGCTGAACTAATTGGAGCGATTATTCAAGGAGTCTTTGGAGGTAATATTAACCTACCAATGGTAACCCTTGGAGTCATTATTGCTGCTCTATTAATCTGGAAAAAATTACCTGTAATGTCGGTAGCGATTGGTATTTATCTGCCTCTACAACTATCTTCAAGCATCATGGTTGGAGGAGTTATTGCTGCCCTTCTTCTTGGAACTGCAAGAATTCGTACCGACGGAGATTTGGTAGAGCCAATGTCCAAGGAAGCGGAAACAGTAGTCAAGAAAACACATGATAGAGGCGTGTTACTTTCTGCGGGGTTGATTGCTGGAGAAGCACTAATGGGAGTAGTTGTAGCCCTTTTCATTGTATTTTCAGATGTAGTCAAAGGATTAAGACCACCTGAAGAATGGATTTGTAGTCAAACTGCAATTGATTCTGAAGGAGCATCATACTGTGTCGAACGTTCCTTGGCTGTTCTTCCACCATGGATTTCTGCATTGTTTTTCATTTGGTTTATTCTAATATTTGTCCATCTAGCTAGTCAAGCACTTCCAAAGAGAAATGAAGATGCATTATCAGGAAATCGTCGTGGGCCATTCAATGCTCCAGTGCTAGACATAATACACGATTCATGTGCTGTTATTCTCCAAAGTGCTCTGAATTTAATCGATAATATTAGACTAAAACCTCCAGAAAAGGAATGAGAATCATCAAAGACCCTTCACGGAAGAACTGGAATGATGACTGGGGCGGAACCCACCTGTGAAGAACTGACAGTGGATGACCTAGTAGTCATCTCGAAAGACTGTCGAAGAGAAATTGTCAAGATGGTGAAAAGAGCAAATGCAGGACACCCAGGCGGGAGTCTTTCAGTAATCGATATTCTCGTCGGATTATATGGCAGAACATTGCGCGTAAGCACAAACAAGCCAAAACACCCTGACAGAGATCGAGTCATACTCTCGAAAGGTCATGCGTCTCCAGCTATGTATTCAGTTTTACATGCATTTGGATTTATTTCGGAAACTGATTTGCATACGTACAGAGTATACAATGGAGTCTGCCAAGGCCATGTGGATTCAAAATGGACTCCAGGAGTTGACTTCTCGGGAGGTAGTTTGGGAATGGGGCTGTCTTTTGGATTAGGAGTCACATTATCAGCAAAGATGGACGGAAAGGATATTTTTTCCTGGGTTATTCTAGGTGATGGAGAATGTCAAGAGGGAGAAATTTGGGAAGCTGCAATGGCTGCAGTCCACCACAAAGTTGAGAATATGACGGTAATTGTAGATGTAAACGGAATACAAAACGATAATTTCGTGGACCAACAAATGGTAATGGGCGACTTAGCCGCAAAATGGGCAGCATTCGGTTGGAAAGTGAAGGAAATTGATGGCCACGATATGTTGGAAATCTCGACAGCAATTGATTGGAGTAAAACCACCGTAGGACCTTGTGTAATTTTGGCACGGACAATTAAAGGCAAAGGAGTTTCATTCATGGAAAATAATCCCGCATTCCATGGAAAAGCACCTGATGATGAAGAATTTGAACAAGCTATGGGGGAATTAGCATGACATCAGCAGCAAGCCGTGACGGATATGGTTCTGCCCTTCTAGAAATGGCAGATGATGAGAGAGTTGTTGTTCTTGAAGCAGATTTAGGTAAGTCGACCAAATCATGTTTGTTTCGTGCTGAATATCCTGAACGATCATTCTCAATGGGAATCGCAGAACAAAACATGATGCTTGTTGCTGCTGGAATGGCATCTACAGGAAAAATTCCCTTCGCATCCACATTCGCTATTTTTACTGAACGAGGATTTGAACAGGTTAGAAATGGAATTGCTAGACCAAATTTGGTCGTCCACCTATGTGGTAGCCACGGAGGAATCCATACAGGAACTGATGGTTCTTCTGCTCAGTCGATTGAAGACTTAGCAATTTACCGGACACTACCAAACATGACTGTAATGCATCCATGTGACGACCTTTCCACCAAATCACTTACAAAATCACTACTAAATCATCAACGTCCATCATATACGAGAACTGCTCGCAATAAAACCAAGAGAATCTATACTGAGGAACAGGCAGCATCATTAGAAATAGGTAAATTTTCAATTGTTCGAGAGGGAAGTGATGTTGCAATACTAGCATGTGGAGTAATGGTTGCCGAAGCTATTGATGCAGCAGAATTTCTAGCAAATCAGGGGGTAGATGCGACAGTAGTTGATGTCCACACTCTCAAACCATTTGATCATGGCTGCCTAAAATCAATTGCAGAGAAATGTGGAGCGATTGTTACAGCAGAAGACCATTCAATAATTGGCGGGCTAGGTGGAGCAGTCTCAGAAAGTCTTGCTTCCAATCATCCAACTCCACTCGAGCGAGTAGGTGTTAAAGACGAATTTGGGATGAGTGGGCAACCTGCAGAACTAATGAAACATTATGGATTAACGGTATCTGATATTGTGGATGCTGCGAAAAGAGCTATTTCTCGACGAACGGCTTGATGCCGATTTTGAATGCAATGCCTTCTTGAACACCGGGGGTGTGAGCGGACACGAGGGAAGCATATGCCGGAGGATGACCCGCTCAAATCCTTGTTGGATGGAGACATCTCAAATGAAGAACTGGAGGCGATTCGCTCCAGCCCAGATTTACGCAAACTGGCTATACGCATGTATGGTGAATCCGTAATTGAACTACTTGGTGAAGATTTAGTTCAAGAAACCGAATCTAGTACGTTATCCCATGGAGACGATCTTGAAATGGTCGACATTATTCCTGAGCCAATCCAAGTTGTTCGTAGTACAATTGAAACTCCTGGTCGGAAGAAAGGTGACACCGGCAGTAAATCATCAACCATGGGCCCTAAATTGAGAATGGGTTTAGGAATTACAGGCATTGGTGTAAGTTTAGTTAATGTGTACTGGGGCTTCGGTAATTTATTGACTACATGTACTCAAGAGGTTCATTCGACCTGCGGTGTTTCATTAAAATTGAATTTACTAGAATTCCATAGAATGCAAGAGCATATTGCTTGGGGCCCTACTGCACAGTGGGGAATTCCAGATATGGTTCTACTTGGATTTGGAGTCTTGGGCCTAATTTTAGGTGTACTAAAGAGTCGTTAATCACGGCCAGCCTTCACTAGGTGGCCGATGGCCTCTTTTTCTGAATGTTGATCTCCAAACGCCTCGTAAAATTTTACGAGTATAGGAAAATACTGAACGGATTGAACGGATTGGATGTAATACTGCACGAAATGGATTTCCGATTCCTTTCAATGGATGATATAACTGCTGAAGAATACCATCCGGAATGTATTCATCCACACCGTACTCTTCTGGACGTTTATCCTTCGGCATGTAATATGTACCAAACAGGATATCCCAAAACGGAAGGAATCCACAATAGTTAGACCAATGAGCATCTTCATCATTAGCATGATGCCAATGATGGAACTCAGGAGTCTGAATTATTCTATGCAGTGGCTTGAATCGCCAATTAACATTAGCATGAAAGAAAATACCAGAAATTAATTGGATGACTGCAATTATTCCACTCGTTTCTGGATTAAATCCTGCTGTAACTAGGAAAATGAAACCAGGAGCAATAAGAGCGAAATCGAATGGATGTACTCTGAATCCACTAACCCAATCAAGATGTTCTGGAGAATGATGAATTGAGTGAAACTTCCACAATTCGGGAACCTCGTGATACCATCTATGTGCCCAATATACGAAGAAGTCGAACAACACAAATGCTACAATAGGTTTGAACGATGGAGGAATCATCTCTACCAAAGGTCGTACAAATAAACCAGGTACCCAAGCAAATGAAAGAAATGCAATTACAACAAAAATTATGACGCCTAATGCATTGAGTAACGGCGAAGCAAGGGCATACGTAAGATCTAGTTTCCATTTTGGTCGACGTATTGGTTGACCTTTATGACGAGGAAAGAGTTTCTCCATTGGGACTACAAGAACAAAGAGAACGATTACAGCAAATAGTGATTCATACTGGTACCTCCATAAAGAGAATCCCACAAGTAATAGAACAATGGCTCTAACTAAAAATTCAATAGGCCATGAATGTGATTCCAATACTTGGACTATCTCATCTCCCGTAGGAAGGTCTGATTCAGAAGACACAGTACAATTTATTCTTCATCGATATATTAGATATCTCATCAATTGTTCAAGTTGATTAGAAGTGACGTTACCATTTCCTACGAACATAAATCATCGCAAAAATAATCGATAAAAACAATATTTCTACAGAAAAACCGGGTAATCGATTAGAATCTTCTTCAAGAACTTCGTCTTCGATTTCTGGGTCGGCTATTTCTTCTGGGGAGGTAGATTGAAAACCACCAATATCCAAGATTATATCCTTACATTTCTCACCCATTTCAGGCGTACATAATCTTCCAGGTACCAGAGAAAGTACAAGACTATCTATCCCAGAATCGTTCCAATCGGTTTCTGATTCGTGCCAAATTCCACAAAGATATCTTTGTTCTTCAAACCCATTTAATCCGTATGATTGATCACATAAATCTACAATCAAGATGTTTCCTTCTACAATTTCTTTCAATATATTTTCATCTAATTCAGTGATACTCTTATTTGTCCATATTGCAGAATTTATTTCAGAATAATTATCTCGATTTAACGTGAGGCTGAAACCTGAAACCATTCGGATTTCTTCATCTGTATCTCCATTTTCTCCTACAATCAATTCTATTTCACTGGAGTTGGAGATTGTTTTTGGGACTTGAATTGATTTTTCTTCAAGATTAATT
>PBDV01000041.1 GCA_002718215.1 Methanobacteriota archaeon | reverse complement strand
GTCGACCCTCATAGTCATTGAAACATCTCATTGCATCTTCAAAAGTTGATTCAAACGATTCCCCCAGCGACGATCGAATGAAATTCTCATTGCCTTCACCGATTGAATGTCCTGCAGCCCATAACATCAGATTCCCAACAACTCCTACAGGTACAACAGTATCTGCAACATCTCGATCCAACAAATTCTTAGCAATCCTAAGTGAATCGTCACATTTTGCACCTCCAAGAATTGCAACGTACGGTTTTGGAGGGTTTTCCACAGCAGTAGATAATGCATGAATTTCAGCTGCCATCAATTCTCCTGCAAAACAAGGTAATGATTTCGCAAATCCAGAGAGCGTTGGAGAATTTCGATGTGCTGCAGCAAATGCATCTGTAACATATGCATCTACAACAGACGACAAATTTTTCACGATTGTAGATTCATCAAGTTCATCTATTCCAGCTTTATTCATGTCATTTTCTTCTGACCATCCTCTAACGTTGTCTAGTAAAATCATTTGGCCTTGTTCCATTGAACGAATTGTCTGCAAAGCTACTTCTCCACATACATCAGGAACAAATGTAATTTCTCGACCAAGTAAACGACTTAGAAGATCTGCGTGATAAGACATATCGGTAAAATCTGCTTTGCCTGGACGGCTCTGATGGGCAAGAAGAACAACCTTGGCATCTGCTAAACGACGAAGGGTAGGAAGAATGGCTCTCAGTCGACTATCATCCAAGAAGACCTTGGTCTCCGGATGAAGAGGGGAATTGATGTCTACTCGCACGAGAACGGTACGCTCTGAAAGGCGCGCGTCATCGAGCGTTAAGACGCTCTTCATGTTGGTCCGACCGTACCCCTACATATTGCCTTTCGTCCTCATCATCACTTCAGAATCAGGCGAATCCCTTTGGGTCTCCTATGCAAGGAGAGGCTAATGTGGAGTACAGAGGGGTTGTCTGGCCCTGATGGTGAAGACTGGAGAGTTCCAGTCTCCGAACTAGAAGAAAGGCAAGCAAATCTCGTATCTTCTCTAGCGGAACATGGGATAAAATCAGCATGGATAAATGACCCTGTGGACATGTATTGGCTTGTTGGGAACCGACAAAATGGAGGAGTTCATGTTTCATCAGAAGGAAACGTAACACAATTCGTAAGATCATCTTTGGAACGAGCAATATTTGAATCCGGAGGAGATAATTCACCCCATTCAATTGAAGCACATCCACGGATGGCAAATCTTCTGGAAAAGTTGGGAAATACTCCGGCACTTCAGTTGGGAAGAATTCCAGCAAATGATGCACACTTTTTACAATCAAAACTAGGGGGAAATGCAGGGGATTGTACACATATTCTTTGGAAATTAAGAGAAAAAAAATCAGAATGGGAAATCAATTGTATGAAGGAATGTGGACAGATACAAAGACAGATGTTTGAGAACCTAAGCTCAGTTGGTTCCACAACAGGTGAAGGAATTACTGAACTTCATCTTGCAGCAGTAGCAGATGAGGTCAGTCGAACAGAAGGTTTTGGTGGCATGATCCGTATGAGAAAATGGCCAATGGACTGTGACCGAGTGGTGATTGCAAGTGGCCCTTCAGGAGCAATTCCCTCATACTTCGATAGTGCAATCGGTGGAGCTGGAAGCCATCCTATGGCATCTTTAGGTGCTGGGCATCGAAGAATAAGAAAAGGGGAGCCAATCCTTGTTGATATTGTTCATGTTCATCGCGGATATATCACAGATATGACTCGAATGTTTAGCATTGGTTCCCCCGACAAAATTTGGATTGAACGATTGGAACAAATGGAAGAAATTGGCAGAGAATTGAGGGATTTACTAAATCGTGGTGAAAATTGTTCGAAGGCTTGGGAAATTGGAAGATCTATGGCAGAAAATATGGGATATGGAGAACACTTGATGGGCATGCCTCCTGAACAATCTCGTTTCCTTGGGCACAGTATTGGATTGGAACTTGATGAAACGCCTGTAATCGCAGCGGGATTTGATGTCCCTCTACATGAAGGAGGAACAATGGCAATTGAACCCAAAGTAATCTTCCCAGATGGGGCTGTTGGGATTGAAGATTGTTGGGTTAAGAGCAACAACGGCATGGAATGCCTTTCAAGTGGAGATTCATTTCCTAGTTGGACTGAATGGTAAGTTGACGCGAGCCTTGAAAGGCCTCGGATTGAAACGGAGGGTATGGCCAAACCATGGGCAACCTCTCACATTTCTTCAGTTGCAAGTGGCCTTGGGATTGAACATAGGATTTCTGGAGATGTAAAAAATCAGCTTGTTGATCTTCTAGAACACCGTCTAAAGATGATTACACGTGAAATGGAAAATGAAACCCTTGAATCCGATCCAGAACGAAAAACTCTAGGCGATCCAACACGAACAAGACTAGGATTCAATCGCACTCGAGGAATGATGATTGAAAATGTTCTACGTGTAGATTCCGTTGGAGCTGCAGCAGTAGTTTCTGCAAATGAACAATTAGAATCTTACCTTCTTCAACTTCTGAGACTTGCTTCAGATGCCGCAGCAATTGAAAGAGTTGGAACAATCAAACCTCGACATCTAGAAAAGGCTCAGGAAAGAATGGGTGGGACAGTAATAGACGATACAAAAGCGAGTACTGAAATCACAGAGGACGTTGTAGAAGAAGCGATGGAAGGAGTGGCAGGAGAAGTACTGACTCCTGCTTTAATCAGAAATATGGCGAAGAGATTTGGTGGTAAATCATTGGAAAATGATGCAATGGAAGAATTGCTCCTTTTGTATTATGATCATGCAGCGAACATCCAGCATGAATTACAAGAGAACCTGGCTAATGCGAGTCATATAATACGAATGATTGAACGATTTCAGAGTCTCTCAATGCTTGGATGGATGCGGCGAATGTTGAAACAAGCAGGGGAACGAGCTGAAAAATCTGGTTCAAAGATGATTACATTGGCGCATATAGTAGAAGTTGAACCATGGGATTGAGATAAGTAATGAGTCGAAAGAAAGTTTCTGTTCAACGGAGATTAGTTTCCCTCATTCAAAAATGGGAAGACCCGCATGGTATACCTCTTACAGAAATGATTCAGAATTTGGATATTGATGAGGATGCACGTGTTCAAATTAGTATTCAACCATCACGCCCACACTGTGCATGTTGTCTATTTGATTTAGAATCTTTACAGAATCGAATAAGAGAAACAAAAGGAGTTTTTTCCGTTCAAATCACAGTATTTGGGGTTCCTGATGCCGAACGATGGACTCGTGCTCTATCGAATTGAAGATTGAGAAATGGGGTTTGATTCTATTCTTCAGACTCTTCCCAACGTCTACGATGTCTTTCTTCGACTTCATCCAATTTGGAACGTACTCGTTTAGAAAGCCACCAACCTACTAGGCCTAGAATGACAATGTTCACGATTAGTAATATGTTGGTGGTCAAATCCATCTTATCACATCATAATGGTGGAAGAACATCAATTTCACATGCTTCTTCGGTTCGACCTATACAAGTTAGAATCCCTCCATCTGCAACAAACTCTTCATCCAAACCAGGTGGAAGAGGATCCAAACCAGAAACACTCCCTGATATCAAAGTCATCATGCAGGTACCACAAGTCCCAGATTTACAATTTGATGGCATATTTATTCCTGCTCTTCTGGCAGCATCCAATATTGTTTCATCTTCCTCTAATTCAATGGTAGCAAGATGAAGTGATGAACGACGAAAACGGATCGCAGGACCCGACATTGAATTTCACCGGTCTTCCCATCGAGTCCAACGGCCTGTCTGCTTGTTGAAATAAAGGCCCGCCTTTTTCATCCACTTATTGAACTTTGTAGCGCCAGCTCCAGTACTAATGATGAAGTCCTCACGATGTTCTTGAGCTTGAATATAACCGTGAACGGCCAAAGTCTGATCAATCCATTCGTCGATACTCATCAGGCCACCAGTAATTGCACTCTCTTCAACAGCAGCTTCCGCCTCATCAGCACTCGCACCTGTTGCTTCCAAATCAGCTCGAAGCATATCTGCAACTGTCGGAGCTTTTGCATCTTTTGGTGGTTCAAATACGGGCAAACGTGGAGGGGTATCTGGAGAAATAGTGATTCGATATTCTTCAAGAGTCTTCTCCACCACAGTAGCCATTGGAGCCATAAATTCATGCCCACATTCCCAACAAATGAATGAAAAATTCTCCATATCATCGAGATTTCGACTACTTCCTGCTGGTTCAATTTCATCATCACATTCAGGACAAGCGTGCAATGTTATCTTAGGTACTATTTTACGGCGGAAATCAACGATATCCTGAGGAGTTCCCACCAATTCCAACATTTCATGATCTCGAGCAGCTTCAAGACCCCTAGTTTCTAATTGATCCCGCATTTTACTCCTTTGTTCATCCTTTGTTTCATTGTCATGATTTGTCTCAATTTTAACAATCAATTCAATTGTCTTTCCAAGTCGATTCATGATTACCTTTTGAGCTCTGAATTCTTCGAGTCTAGCAATTCGTAGCCTCTCTCTATTTTCATTGATTTCAGCAATTACATCCTTTTGTTGACGCTTAAATCGTTGCTCATCAATACGGTCCATTTCCTTCTTCTCAGAAAGCACTTCTGCAAGGAAACGCTGCTTACCAGATTCTCGCGGACCTGATTGAATTGCACCTAGAACGCTGCTGGCAATTTCTGGTTTAAGACCATAATTTTGCTCCAATTGATCCTGTGAGAGTTTCTTTATCTCTCCAATCTTCAAACCTGCGTCTGCAAGTATTTCGGCTGTTGATTCATCTATACCCCTACGTAGTAACGCAAGATAGGTGTCTTTCTTAGCCATTGAATCCCCTCCTTATCTATTGCATTCGACCTATTTTGAACCCATCTAGGACCGACCTATGGTCGTGTGCAGACTTTGCGAGACGGGTGTCCGCTATCAATCCGACGCGAAAACAGCGTCATATTCGGGTTCAAACCGTTGTAATTGATTGATTAATTCAATCCATTCTTCTGGTTTAATCTCATCAGGACGAGCATCAAAATTGAAGGGAGGGTTTTCATCCAAAAAACGGATTGCTGCCTTCCATTTTGAACGATACCATCCTTGAACTCGCTGAATTCTCTTTGGTACTTCTTTCAATCTACTTCGTACTTTTCTACGACGTTGTTCGAAAACATGGCGAACTACAATTCGGTGTAACTTTCTGTCAAAATCGCTACCAGGGCCATCAATTCTCGGTATTAACCGAACCAATCTTGAATGTACTTTGGGGGATGGCACGAAACAATGAGGAGAAACCACAGAACCAAGTGTAACATCCCAATCTAATGCAGTGGTCAAACCTAGCGAACCCATTGAATCAGGTCCTCCTTGCAATGAAAGTCTTTCAGCAAATTCCTGTTGAACCAAAAGAACAACACACATAGGGCGATTTTCTTCAGATAATCTACAGATGCGATCAATCAAAGGACTGGAAATTTGGTAAGGAATATTTGCAATAATATGTGTAGAAATTGGCCATTCTATCTTCAAACCATCTCCGACATAAAGATTCAATTTTCCAGAGGAAATCTCTTTCCTGAAATTTCGATTAAGATGGTTGACTGCCTCTTCATCAATCTCAATTGCAGTAACTTTGGTTCCAGTTCTAAGAAGATGCAATGTAAGTGAACCTGGACCTGGACCAATTTCAATCACATGTGTTCCTTCGTGAAGAGATGCGTTTGCGTCTTCGCACAATGTAATCGCTTCATTTAGAACTGATTCATCATGAAGAAAATGCTGCCCCAATGAACGGACTGCTGATTGATGATCCAATAACAAATCAATCAGAAGACGGGCGTCAACATCTTCCATCTTTAGGCTCACCCAGCCCGAACAAGCATGGAAATAATGCTTGGAAGTTCCCCCGGGTCTCGAAGTTCTACATTGAAACGATTGCCCAATGCAGCTGCTGCATCAAAACCACAATCCTCTGAAACAGAAGAAAAATCTGCCCATCCTGAACCCCGTTTCTTGACCATTTCTTGGGCCGTAGATGGACCGATTCCAGGCAATAGTTGGAACATGTGCATCTTTCGATTAATCGGACCCCCCCTATTGTAGAATACAAGAAAAAGTTCGGGGTTTGAGTTGATTATTTCTGTCAATACCGAAGGCAAATTGGATTGAGTGGGGGCAGAAAGGTCACGATAGCGAAGCATTCCAACAATTCCTTCGCCGTTGTTCATTACAATTCGATCACCAGTAGAACCTCCACGGAATCGAATTAGATACAATCCACGCTCAGTAATCGCATGGGATACCCCGGGAGAAACTCCCTGTGGTTCCGAATCTAAAATTCGAATCGCCCATTCACCGGAAAAATCGGGACCGGTTGATGTCGGCTGCATATCTCTCGTACCTCCAGTGACATCTCCAAACAAGGGTCTTTTGGTGTTTTATATCTCAAGTAATCTGCTTGACATGGGTAATAATTTGCTCAATTTCACCTTCTGAAATCTGAATTCGGTGAGGAGCTAAAATTACTCGAATCTGTTGTGGAGAATCAGGGCGAATCTCTGCAATCTTTGAACGAAGAACTTCATTCTCCGAAATACATTCAACATCTGAAAGGGATTCGAATAATTGAGTGAATACTGCTGAAGTAGTAGCTTTCTCACCACGATTATTACTTGCAGCCCACTCTGCGTGTTCCATTGCTTTCTTTTGTGGCTCAGACTGTTCTTCTCGATCTTCATTAGCTTTCTGAAGAAGGTCACGAACCGTGGAAAAATCAACGTACTTCTTTTCTGACATGTAAATCACTCCGCTGGACGTAGGTGTTCTGGACGCGCAATCACGGTCTTCTTCTTGTTCTTATCAGTGAACGAGACAATATATGCACGACCCTGTTTTGATTCAATAATTCCAGTCATACCTTGGAATCTTCGATGGGGCATTCCTCTCTGTTGGCCACCATCAAGAACAATGGATACGCGATCACCGTCTGAATAATTGTGCATTATTCGCCCAATATTTACTCGACCACGTTGGCTCTTAGAACGCTTTAGGATACTACGAGTACCTTGTCGTGTGCCGTGGGTTCTACGCATGGCTATGCCTCCTTAGGGTTCCGGCCACCTACGCTTCACTCTTAAGTTCGTCGCAGCGGGAAATGAAGGCTTCATCGCTTATCACTCAGCATGAATTTCGATTACATCTAACCATAGAACACTACATTCTGATTCAAGAATTTCCGCGACCGAAGGCGTGGTGCGGCCATCGTCAGAATGTACCATTTCCTTTACATAAGTGCCAGATTGACAACGAACATCAAATTGAATCTCATTTTCTTCAATAAGTACATTTTCTACAGAAATCACTTGACGTTTACGAACTAAATCAGAACGCCTATGGGCAACTCGCTTAGGTGTTCTTTGTTCTAGAATAACTCCAGTTAACTCAAGAATCTTTGATTCTGAATCTTCTGGAATTTCTCCCCCTACCTGAAATCTAATCCTATACGACTTCTCGGCCTTTGTTTCCTTAATTCTCGCAACTTCAGAACGATTGGATAGCCTCAGGGAATCAACCTCTACTTTGTCTTCCGCACCCAATCCAATCTGTTTCAAAATCTGTTCAAAATCTATTGAACGAATTTTGGGTTTCTTCACTTCTACCACAAATGGTCTACCTCTACCTAAACATCTGACATCAATATCTTCACGTCCCATTCCATGAAAACTAGTATCTTCAGCAGATAATGCCTCACGAATTGGTTCTCCAATTAGATCTTGAACAGAATCACGATACTGCAAACCTGTTCCTTCACAGGATTCGCACCCCCCATCACGGCCCTTGCAAGCCCTGCATGGCCAACGCGTTTGAGGCACATCTTTCGCTAATTTTCTGTATCGACCGTAGTAGAAAATTGGACGGATTTCTGCTTTTACTCTTAGTGTTAGTGAATCCACTAATATCATCACATCAGGTGATTCCTTCACAAAATCAACTCCACCTAATTTTTCCTTCAAAGCATTCTCTACTGCTGTTGAAAATGATGATTTGAGTGGATTGGCTCCTCTGGCTCCGAATCTCTTTCGAAGGTAATCTTCCTCTTCGATTAACTCTTTACTAATGTGGTATCCCATTTGAAGAGAAGAAAATTCTACATCACCTATTTCCCTAATTATCCGTATAACTATATTTTCAATATCCTGAAACAAGTCCTCACAGAATGGACAATATGTTTCTTCAATTTCAGATAGCGCAGGGTCTCGAGAAATGGCTTCTTCTCTGATTCTTGAACCATGGACCTCTGGAGATAATCCATCTTCGTTCAACCGACCTCCTATTCGAGATAGACAATAATCACAACATCCCAAGCGAATTACGTGACGAATGCCCATTGGAGCAGGACAAGGAGGGGCGTCTAAATCTCTCAAAGAAGGCACTTCATCATCGAAAATATCGTCATCATCAATGTCTTCATCTTCGTTCTCTTCAGGTTCGACTGGAACTAAATCGTCCCATGGATCAACAGCTCCGCCATAGCCAGCAGTGGCATAAGACATCCATTCATCTTGATCTTCTTCGACCATAATTTCGGCCCCCTGCCGAGGTATCGCCCTCAGCATGGATTAAACCAAGGGCGTAAGAGGACTGATTTGAGGATTGCCATTGAAATTTAATCTAAATTTCCCTTAGCTATTGCAATTAAATGTTCAAAGGACCAAAGTCCGCTAGAACAACCACTGGTCCATACAAATCGAACTGCATATCGACCCACTGGTTCTGCTTTAGGCATCTCAACTCTCAACCTTTTGACTTCTTCTTCAATGCCTAAACGACGTTGGGAATTTTCCCACTTTGGTTTACAATTTGCACAAGGACATCTGGAACGAAGAACGTGATAAGGAACCTCTAGAATCTCACCATCAGACAATGTCAATAGAAGTGATTCATCTCTTCTTTCAATTTGACGTAGTTTAGTACTCATTTCATATCTCCAATTCTTAGATTATTTTGGTAATTCTTTTCTGTATACTGCCATCCCATATCCACTCCAATATCGAGAATTGATAATTCCTGTTCCTGGAAGTCTATTCATGACTCGATTTGACATGTCTGCTACAAAACTTAGAACTCGTGGAACGAATTTACGATTTGCATTCAAGAAAATTTGAGGATTAAATCCGCCAATATACCCTCTCCAAACCAATTCAGATTCTTCGACAGGAGTTTGTTCTAACCAACGATGGACACGCATTGCATCTAAATTATGCCATTCAAAAATATCTGGTCGAGTCAATCGAAGAAGAGGTCGATTTAAGCCATTGAAATTTGGTGCACCGATAATGATTATTCCTCCAGGTTTAGCAATCTTCATATGAAGAGCAATAATATCATCATAATCATCAAAGTGCTCAATCACACCAAGAGAGAACACTAGATCATATTGAGGTAAATTTGCACCATCAACCGTTCTCAAATCCATCTGATGAATATCAATATCAAGTCCTAGCAGATCGAAATTCTCCTGTAACATTTCACAGCCTTTTGTAGAAATATCTAGTGCGTTAGCAGAATATCCTGAACGCGCAAGCGCAGCAAGATATCCTCCAGGTGCCCCTCCTATTTCCATCACTGAACTCTCTCCAGGTACTGAAGGAGGAGCATGACGATCGAAAACCTTGAGAATTGCTCGATGCAGTCGGTCTCGTCCTTTACGACTGTATTCGATAGGGAGATTTCTACCCCCCCAATGGTCATCCCAAAACTCATCATCAGTAAGAGATGGTTCGGACATAGATAACCAATTCATCTCAATAGGCACTTACTATTGTATGTTCGGGCACTGAAAATCTAACTATCAAGTTTAGAATGGCCATCAGAAACCAAGGAAGAAATGATTCTTAATGCGGCAGGAGTCAATATCAGAGAAGCAATTAACGAAAGGGCAATCATTAGAGCACTAAACAATCCAAAAGAACTGAAGAAACCCATTGAAGATCGTGAAATTACCAAAAATCCAGTGATATCACTTAATGCAGAACCAACCAAAGCAACTCCACTAGCTGCCCCAACAGTCGAAAGTGCAGGTAAAGTGTCTAGCCCTCTAGTACGTTCCTCGCGGAAACGTTCAACAACATGTATGACATAATCAATCCCTACTCCTAGAGATATTGCTGCAATTGCAACTGTTACCATATTCAAACCATAGCCAAATGCTGCAATTGCCCCGTAAAGCCAAACGACCACAATCAAAATTGGGAAGGTGGTTATCACCGCTAGACTAAGCGCCTGTTCCCCCCAATTAAACAAGAAAAACAACATATAAATGAACGAAAATATTCCAGCTAACATTCCAAAAGGACCCATTAAAATCAATCCAACTAAAGCACTAACAAGGAAAGCTCGAGTTTCAAAACCGGCCTTTCGTTGCTTTGCTAGTTCATTCTTATCTTGTCTGAATCCCCACCACAAAATCACAACACAAAATAAAACACCTAAGGACAATGATCCTTGAAGTTCCGATTGCATTCTTGAAGCTTGAATATACCGTGTAATTGGGGAACCGGTTTCAATCGCCCATGTAACAGGAAATGTATCATTCGCAGATGTACGTTCACTACGTTCAGATAATGGAGTATACGAAAGATTCTGGAATGGAGACATATCTCTCTTTAATTCCGCAATTGCTAACTCAACTTTCTCAAATTGTTCAGGTTGACGTAATCCAAATCGCATGGCCATACGGTCAAATGTTGCATTGTTTCCATTTTCATCCAACCACGGTTGATTAATATCCAACGGAATGGTAGGCTGAATAAAGTTAGAAATTATGCTGGCTGGAATCATTGGATATCCGCCACTCTCTGGAATTCCGTAAAGGAACATATGTCCAAAGAAGTAAGTGATACAGCCTCTTTTCTTAAAATCAACGAAAAGGGCTATGTTGCCTCGATATGGACAATTTACGCCATTATCTGGTAAACTAGAATTCCATCCAGTTGCCTCAAATGGGCTACTATTGTACCACAATGCAAACTGAGCAAACTCAAGAAGTTCATCAATGGCAATAAGTTCCACTGCTCCGGATGGATCTCTAGCAAATCTATCTGGATCATTTTCACTAGGTTGATTCATATTGATTCTAAGTTGTTTAACTGCCAATAGAACATCAGGATGAGTCATGTCTCCCTCAACTAGAATCTCTGCGGGTTCACCCTCTTCAGCAAATCTTTCGTTAACCAAGAATACTCCAGCTGCGAAATCCGACTCATCGTCAAGGAAATCTTCAACTTTGAAATCGCCCTTTAATCCCAACATTGCAGGTGTTGCAATTGATGTTATCAGAATCATTAGCAAAGCAACCAATGGGGCCCAAGCACCAGATAAACGAGCAGTGGATGCAAGCCAAGATGTTGGAACCAAGCGAATAAGGCCATCAGGTTCGTCTTTCAATTCACCTCGATTTTCGAGCCATTTATCGACATCATATCGCAATAGAGGAACCCATAATCCGGTTAGAATAAATGCCGAAAGAACGCCTAGCCCGGCCTCAATTCCAAAAGAACGTAACGCGGGAATATCTGAGAACATGTTTGCCATAAATGCCCCCACTGTAGTAAACGAAGTCAACATAATTGCTCTCCCTACTTTGGAAATGGCAATGTGAGCAGATGTTGAGATATCATTTCCAGAACGTCTCTCTTCCTTGTATCTGTGAAGAGCGTGAAGGCTGTCATCGATCCCTAGTGCTAAAATCAAAATCGGAAGCAGATTAGAAAATTGAGATCGTTGAATCACATCGGTTCCAATCCAATCACCGATGATTATTCCCCAACCTATTGCTCCTTGCATCCAAGTTAAGCTCAATACCAATCCTCCACCTACGATTGCAACATCCGTCCAACGACGAAGACTAATCCAAAGTAGAACTGTAATTGCTGCCCCCATCAAAGCAATTAACCACACACTGGAAAGTATCTCTCGATTAACTTCTACATTGGGTGATTCTCCAATCAATAATGTGTTTGTTAGTTTATCTTCTAGGCTAATCTCATCTTCAAGTGCAAGAAAAAGCCACTCTGTGGAACATGGTTTCCCACCCTCATCAATCATAGATTTACAATATTCTGAATCATGAATCGGAGGATCAGATGCAAATGAAAGTCCATCAGGAGAATATCCCCATTCTAGTTCAGCATCGCCCCAAGAAAATGTCCAACCAGCATCAATCATTGCTTCCCTATCAAATTGAATTAACATCCATGCAGAACTTGCAGACCAACGCCCGGGTTTCCATTCTGCTCCTTCCCATATTTCTCCATTTAACACACCATTTACAGGACCAATCACTGCAGAATCAGGATCTGGTAAGAACGCTCTATCGTTGGAAAGCCATCGAAGAAAGGCTCCGTCGCTATGGTTGGCCATTCTATGAGCTGCAAGGTCAATGTGTGCTTGGGTAACATTTGGATCATCAAACTGAAGACATTCCAATTCTCCACAATCATGCCAATTTGTTCTTGGAGGAACATCCACAATGAAAATACCTTGAGGTTCCTTGCTGGGTTGAGTTAAGAGAGTCTCATTTTTCATAAATGACCTGAAATCACCCGGAAGAGAAAGTACACCGTCTACGGGAGAACCAGTTATTTCGGAAATCAATGGCCCAAGAAATTCAGAAATCTCATGGTTCTTTATTCGGTTTGCTTTTCTGTCCAATTCCTGCAATACAGACAAATTGAGAATTCCGCCTGTTGGTTCCTCAACACCAGCATATAACCCAGGATACGGTTGTACCTGGTCCACACCAACAGGTCCTGATTCGTTTACTAGATTTGATTCACGAACAGAAAAAATGTAACCAACCATAAGCCCATTGCCTGTAAAATCTTGTTGAATGACTCTACTTGCAGTTAATTCAGGTGATTCAAGATCATAAGATTCAATATCAGCAGGTGTTAGACTAACTGGCAATCCTGGTATCAATAACAAAGTCATTAACACAACAATAAGGTGGGTTTTTTTCCTCTCTTCAAAGAGCAAATCCGCAAACTTTTGGAATCTACTCATACCTCTTTGTCAAATGTTCCTATTGATGAAGTCTCGTTCCATCTCTTAAGATTACAAACCTAAATCTCTCAAATTTTGTAGAGCTTTGTTCATTTCATCAGAAAGAGGACCGGGCTCGGATAAAACGAGTTCAATATCTAGAGGGCCACCCCCAATTCCTTCTCCTGGAATCCTTCTACGATCTCCAGGAAGAGAGCCTGGGTCAATTGAAAGTCGTATCTTACGACCCATAGCAGAAATTAGGTCCACTTCACCACCCAACAACAGTGTAGTGTAAGGAACCTGTACACTCTGAATCAAACGACTTGCCTCCCAACGGCGACCTTCACCGGGATCAATTCGAACAATCAAAGTCAAATCTCCTGGAACTCCTGAAGGATGTTCATTTCCCATTCCCTTTAATCGCAAATGATGGCCTTGTTCTACACCTTTTGGAATGGTTACAGTAACCGTACTTTCTCTTCGTTCCACTCCTCGACCACTACATACTGGACAACCTAGTCCACCGGAAGAGGATCTTCCATCACACCTTCGACATCGCCTTAAACGACTAAGGACAAATGGAATTTTTCCACCCGATTCTGCCATTTCTACATCAATATCAATTCCAAGTTCAATACTAATTCCTTGTACTGGTTGAGGAGTGTTTTCTCGAGAATATTGCGGCTGCGAATTGCCCATCATTTGACGAAGAATATCTTCAAAACCATGGCCTCCTGATTGAAATCTCATACCACTGAAGCGTTGTTGTTCATCATGTTGGCGTCTTTTTTCCGGAGTTCCAACGGCATCAAAAGCAGATTGAATTGATTTGAAACGATCTTCAGAAGCTGAATCTCCGGGATTACGATCAGGATGATGTTGACGTGCTAACCGACGATATGCACGCTTAATCTCAGCATCAGAAGCGGTGCTATCTACTCCTAAGACCCTATACGGGTCCATGTCTGTCATGATGATGCCTAAACCTGCTTAGTTTTGAACCCGGGCATTGACCCCAATGATAAAGGCCGTTCTGAAATTACGACATATTATGCAAGAACACATTGAATTCAACCCCTCGTACTCTCTACTAACTCTATCCTGTAACCCAGGAGAAGCAGTAAATGTTGAGCCAGGAGCAATGGTCTCCATGTCTGGAATGAGTATGCAAACCGGAATGAGCGGTGGTGGAGGTTTTGGCGGATTCCTCAAGAGTATGGCAAAGTCAGCATTCGGAGGAGAATCCTTCTTCCTCAACACATATACTGCTGGACAACAAGGAGGATGGGTTAGTCTCGCTCCAGGGCAACCTGGAGATATCCAACATACAGATATTCAACCTGGAAGACAAATATTCATCCAAAGTGGTTCGTATCTTGCTTCTACTACAAACATAAAGACAGATACTAAATTCCAAGGAGCAAAGGGGTTCTTTTCAGGCGAATCTCTCTTCTTTATTCGAGCCTATACTGAAGATGGACAACCCGGCAGAACTTGGTTCAATTCATTTGGTGCAATGAAAGAAATTCCAATTCAACCCGGACAAATAATTACCATAGACACTGGACACGTTGTAGCCTTCGATGATACAGTATCCTATGAGATCGGTAAAGTTGGTGGAATGAAATCATTCATGTTTGGAGGAGAAGGAATAGTGATGCATTTCTCGGGTCAAGGAAGAGTGTGGATTCAAACAAGAAACTTAGCTAGTTTGGCATCAAACTTGATTCCTTTCTGGCCCCCTAGAAATTAGATTTCTTTGAAAAATAAATGCACAAAATCAAGTCCTATGGGCATTTACGACAAACATGGAACCTAGGAGGATTACCTCCACCCGGCTGATTGATGAAGAGGGAATTATCCATCATGGTGACATATTACTTCATGCAGATGGAACATGGTCCGAAAGCAATGGTGATGAAGATGTTCTAGAGACAATAGATGGAACAAATCGAGTGATTACTCGTTCATTCCAAAATTGGCATACTCATCTTCCAATGATGCTAAATCGAAGTATGGGTGAAGGCTTACCACTGATGGAATGGTTGCAACAATCTATTTTCCCTACAGAAAAACATGTTACTAGAGAATTAATTGAAATTGGTACCAAAGCGGCAGTAGCAGAATTAATCGCAACAGGAACTACATTTGCATGTGACATGTATCATCATCCTGATTCAATAGCTCCTGTAATTGAAAATGCTGGAATTCGAGGAATTGTTTGTGGCCCTACAACCAGTTGGCCACCCTCTGATTCTGATGAACAAGACAATGGTGAAGTGTTGAAGAGATTGGAGACATTGCTTGGTTCAGGATCATTGGGCGATGGTAGAGTAGAATATGGAATTGCGGCTCATGCAGTTTACACCTGTTCAGAAGAAACATTGCTACGTGCTGCAGATTTAGGGAAAAGATATGATGCATTTGTCCATATCCATACAAGTGAAACACGAAAGGAAGTGGCAGATTGTCACGAGATACATGGCATGTATCCAATAGAATATCTAGACTCCATTGGCTTCCTTTCTGATTCTACAGTTTGTGCTCACTGTGGATGGGTAACAAAGAAAGAAATGAAAATTCTAGCAGAAAAAGAAAGTCATGCTGTTCATTGTCCAATTAGTAACCAAAAATTAGCCTGTGGAGGGACTATGTCGTACCCTGCGATGATTGATGCAGGAGTGGATGTAAGATTGGGGACTGATGGCGCTGCAAGCAATAACTCACTGGATATGAGAGCAGAAGCAAAGTCTGCTAGTTTGATTCAACGACATGATCATTGGGATGCTACAATCCTAGATCCTGTTGAAACTTGGTCCTTAGCAACAAAAGGAAGCAAAGACTGGATTACGTGGGACATAGATGATATTCGCCTACGCCCATTGGGTACTAACGACAGAAGGTTACTTGCTAATCTAATCTATAGTGGGGGTCGATGTCTAGATGTTTTTGTAAATGGTCGTGCTCTGAGAAGAGATGGGAAAACAATCAGTTTAGATGAACAACAAGCATACAATGAACTGGAAACTGCAGCAAGAGAATATTATTCTCAAATATAGCAAAATCAAAACGTAAGTTTTTGGAATTGGTATGTTTAACTGGTACCATGACAGGTGGATATGCAGACAGTGGTCACATCATATCAGTAGAATTTGACCCTAAAGTGAAGATATATTGGTGGCTGGGAGCAATGCTCGCACAGATAGTTACAGTTATTGGTATACCAATTGCATTTCTTTGGTTGATTATCGGACTTCCAATTCACCAGAAACAATTCGAAGGGTTATCATGTTCTTTGACTGACCGTTCACTAAACATACGCATGGGATGGTTATTCAAGAAACAACAAAATATTCCGTTGGATAAACTCACAGATGTATCCATTCATGAAGGACCCATTTTGAATGCCTTTGGAGTAGTAAGAATGCATTTTGAAACTGCTGGTTCAGCACCATTTATTCTAACAGGAGTAAAGGGTGGACCTGAATTTAGAGATATTATTCTAAAGCAAAGAGATAGTCTCTCAGCTCAACCACAAATGGCTATGCAGAGTACACAATCAGATGAAGTGTTAATGGAAATTCGAGATTTACTCAAAGAAATAAATGCAAACCTTTCAAACAGTCAATAGAAACTCCAAATTTCAGAATTTACTGTTTGATTAAGAACAGTGATTCATATGCAATTAGGGAATCAGAGTGATGAACATGCAATGCAACATAGGTGCCAAAGGTAGGGCGGTGAGGCTAAAACTCGGAATTGCAGGAATTCTTGGAGGTATTGCAGTAGCCATTTCTTTCTTTCTAATTCAACTAAATTGGGGATTAGTATGGATTATACCTGCCGGGATAATTTTCGGTGGATCTTTTTCTGTCTTCGAAAGTTGGGCAGGTTGGTGTGTAATTAGAGCAATGGGTTTCAGAACACCCCATTAGCAATTATTCTGATTCCTCTGATGTTGCAGAACGAATTCGCTTAGCAGGTATTCCTCCCCAAATTTCTCCCGGTGGAATAATAGTGAATTTTGGCAATACTGCTCGGGTAGCAATCACTGCACCATCCCCAATAACACATCCTGGGCCAATGAAAGATCCAGCCCCAATTACACAATTCGAACCAATCTTTACCTTGGCCAAATGAATGCCATTTCGTTCGAATAAATGTCCATTTATTGCTGCATTGCCACCTATCACTGTCTTGGAACCCACCTCAATCATGTATGCATCATTCATGTTAGGGGAAACAAGTTGCGCACCTTTCCCAATTTTCATACCCATCATCGAATAGTATGTATTGCCAACAAAAGAAGGAATCATCCATTGCAATGAGGGAGAGGCTAAGCGATGAAATAACGACATAAATGCCCATCTAATGGTTAACCAACTTTGAGTTGGGGCCTGTGCAGAATCACTTTTAGGCCGCAATATCAATCCAAAAATACCGAGAATTAGTAGGTCCAAAATACACCAGGCAAGTAAACCAATTCCAATTGCCCCACCTTGGACAACAAGTCGCGTCAAGTCATCTGAAATGATACTGGCTTCCTGAAACATCCAGATACCCGGGATTGCTGCAATGCCCCAAATTAAGAATCCAAATGGCAAAACTAAGATTGATAAAAACATCTGAATAAAGCCAAAGTATCTCATTGGCTTAGCCATCGAATCACTTCGTCATTTCAGAGATTTGAGAATATAGATTTTCATCTTTCTTTGCAACCTCTTCATTTACTATTCCACGATTTCGCGCATCTTCTTCATTTGCTACTCTGATTCCTTCTTCAAGATCAATTCTTGAAGCAATTACTGTTCCGGCTAAAATTACTATTGTTATCGTCATGATAGCTACACGACTATCAAAAGTTGAACTAGCAATTCCATAGAGGAAAGTTCCAATCATTGCAGCAGACTTCCCTAGGAAACCAAAGAAACCAAAGAATTCAGAAGTTCTAGTCTCAGGAATCAACATTGAGAACATCGAGCGGGCTTGGGCTCCTGCAGAACCCATAACCATTCCAACTAAACAGCCTAGAATAATCCATTGAAGTGAAACTGTGATGCCGAATGGTTCCCATACATTATCTCGCATAAATTCAGCCCAACCATCTACCATTCCTCCTTGATCTACGATAGTTGGATGACGATCACCCACTTCTGAATCAATGGAGTCCGGCCCTATCACTATGATGGAAAATCGATGGTCTGATGCATTATCAAAGGCTGAAATTAGTGAAGAGGCATCTTCGGGAGTTATTGTTTCCACCTCTTGTACAGATACTGTTGCTTCGTCAACAAATAAGGATGCAGCAAAAATTCCAGCAAATACTAGAAGAATTGCAAGAAGGACCGTTAATGGGCCTAAATTCATCTTTTGAAGATACATAATAGCACTACCAAGAAGAACAAAGGAAACAAGAATTACTAACAAAACAAGAATTCCGGATGAAACACCCAAATCACTTGTACTGGATGATGAAGATTCAGAATCTGTCTGATCTGGGAAATAGGCTTGGAAGGCGTCTCTAAATTCTGCATCGCCTGCAGAATTTTCTCCGACCCATCCGTCATATCCTCTATTGTATAATGTATCCATTTCATACAACCCTGTTGTCTCGTTGTAGGTAAACGTGAAATCATACCGAGAAGATTCTCCCTCTGCATCATCCGGTAATCCATTGTTGTCTGAATCTGTAGTTGGATCCAATTCCAACGGAGCAAATGCAGCCGCTGCAATAGCAACAAAACAGTAGATAATGAGGGCCAGCATTAATGCGAATTTTGTGCCCTTTATGTTTGCTAATTTTCCGAAAACAGCAGTCATTGGAATTGCAATGACGTTGACTGTTAACAGCAACATGATGTTCATACTTGTATCCAATCGAAGAACTGATTCTCCGAATGCACTAGCCATACTCGCTATCGTGTTTACCCCATCGTAAAACAAAAGATAAGCAACTAAGAATAATGCTAGAACCTTGAATTTTCGAATCTCTCTTGCTGTATTGAATACTTGAGTATAGGCAATCGATGTAGCAGACAGTAACCTTTTGAAATTATTTTCACCTAAGTTAGTCCATTCGAGTGTAGTTTCAATTTCTGGCTCAGGTGTCCACTTGAACATCAAAGCTCCAAAACCCCACCACCAAAGAGAAGATGTAACAAAAATAACTGCTAACTTGAAGTTTGTATCCCAATTAAAGGGACCTAATAATAAAACAAGATGGAACATTAGAAGTAGGGAACCGCCTGCAAATCCATAGACGTAACCATATGTAGAAACATGATCTTGCATTTCTTTTCCTCCTAGATATGGCATAAATGAATAATAGATCACATTTCCACCAGTAAATCCAACAGTACCTATTGTGTATACTAGAGCGAGGAAAATATAGCCCGACGAACCAAAGTAAGGGGCTGCTCCCATTACTGCAGTAAACAAAACACCAGCAACTGTATACCATTTCAGTAATTTCTTCTTTATTGGCATCTTATCGGCAATAACACCAAGCGCTGGTGCAGTCAAAACAACAAATACCATTGAAAATGTTAGTACATATGCATAAAATGCATCACCAGACTGAGTTCCAGTTGCTAAGTTATACAAACTCGCCATAACTTGTGGCGCAATCACAGTCATTACTGTCAAAGCATAGGCCTGATTTGCCCAATCATACCAATACCATCCTTGAATTCCCTTCCTTTCTTCAGGGGACATTGCATCTAATAATGCTCCAATATCTGCTTTTTCTGTGCTCTCAGAGACAGTGGCTGCTTCGGTCATGAGGCTATATGGAGACTGTTCGCATTTGAAGGTAGGACCGGAAATTGCTGTAATTAAAGGCAAACGCCTATTTTCAATGCCTCGTCGGCGAGATAATGACAAAGGGGTTGTTGGGAGCTGAAAAGCGGGCTGTTAAGGTCCACCATTTGGTTAAGGCGCCTGAAAACTCTCCGGAATCTATCCGAATTAGAGAATCGTGGGATGCAACTCAACCTGCAACTGTATACACCACCCCAGAAAGACTCCCGGATGGAACTCCATGCACTGCAGCAACTGTAATTCTACGAACCAAAGGATGCGAATGGTGGTGGAAGAGTGGTTGCACATTTTGCGGATATTTCAATGATGTAAGAGATGATGTAACGAGTGAAGATTTGCATGCTCAATGGGAATTTGCCAAAAAACGAACAAACGATTTTGAAGATTGTCAAATGGTAAAGGTCTACACTTCGGGGACATTCTTTGAGGACAAAGAGAACCCCCCTGATTGGCAAGAAACTGTACTCACTGAAACATATGAAAGAGGACTTCATTTGATTGTTGAAGCACAAGCACATCTCTGTAAAGAAGAAAAAATTCAATGGGTTGCAGAGAAACATCCAGGTTGTACTGTTGCAATAGGGCTTGAAGCATATGATGATGCAGTATTGAGATTTAACTGCAACAAAGGATTCAATACAAAACAATGGCATCGTGCTGTAAATATTCTAAGAGAAAATGGATTGAGAGTGAAGAGTTATCTTCTATTCAAACCACCATTTATGTCCGAAGGAGATGCTATACGTCAGACTTCAGAATGGATTCGTTCTGTTGCGCCACTCTCTGATGAAATTTCAATAAATCCAATGAATATTCAAAAAAGAACAATCGTTGATCGCATTCACAGAGCAAGAGAATACAGGCCACCTTGGCTTTGGAGCTTAGTAGAAATGATCAAAAATGTGCATGACGATGTTCAGCCAGTATCTGCTGAAAATGCAAGTGAAGGATGTAGAATAATTGTACATCCAACTGCTGCAGGAATGGTTCGTGGCTCCCGTAATTGTGGTGAATGTGATCGTGAAGTGGCGGCAGCGATTGAAAGATACAGCGTTTCAGCAGACATTCACGATTTTGATGACATTGAATGTGAATGCCAAAACGTTTGGAAAAATGAAATTCAATTAGATAATGCCCTCCCTGTTCCGCTCGGTATTGGTTCAAATCGAAGAGCGCCACTGAACAAGATTCTCCGTGCTCCTTGAATGAATAGGGCGCTATCATTGAGCCTATCATTCGCCCAACGCTTAAGGGCGGCTGAATAGTGGCAAGAGTACCCAACACCGAAAGGCAACAGGAGGTTCAGATTTCAATGGAAGACGATACTGGGTTTGGCCTACTTGATTACATGCGTTCTGATGAAGAACCAGCACTTGGAAGAATGGCAATTGCGATGGGATTCATTATCCTACTAATCTTCCTTGTTTTGTATGACGTTTTGTACCCTGGTCATGGATTTCCAGTAGTTAGTGATGTAGTTCCACTACTTTCTGGTGTAATGGATAGCAGCATATGGTTCTTCATTCTAGGAATCATGGTTGGTTTCTTTTCTCTTGTTGCTAGTGTTTTAGTCAAGGCAGTTGAGGAGTGATTGAAATGAATACAATTGTACTCATGATGATAACTTTCTGGGGCATTCTAGCGGTTTTTGCTTGGAGGCTCAGAGCTGGAATCGGTTTCCTTGGAGATGTTGTTGCTGGCATGACTGGATTCATGCTAGGCAAAGCATTGGGACCTGGGGCAACAATCCTTGAAGGGCGTTCAGGTACAGCATCCAGTGCTTGGATTAATCACGGGATGATTTGGCTCTTCCTTGGTGCCAGTATTACTTTCGTAGATCTTTGGTTGGGCCATTCTCCAAATGCTCTTCATAGTCTTCAATCATGGAGTTGGGATCTTACTGGAGATGCTGCGTATACTCCAAGCGTTATGGCAACATTCGGAGGGATGATTATGCTACTCATCGGATGTTCATTGCATATTGTTCCAAGAATGTCAGACAAAGCGCTAGCCAATGAAACAAATGCTGGGTTAATGGCAATGATGTTCACAGTAGGTATTCTTCTGTTTATTCTTGGAAGTCAAGTTACTCATGATATTGGGAATTTGATGGCATTTGGAGGATATGCATTGTCTGCATTATCTACAGTTGCAATCATAGCTAATCTTCTACTTAGCATTAGAGAACAAACAACTGGATTACAGGCCCCTCAATGGTTCATAATCATCGGATTAATTGGATATTTTGTGAGTCAAATTACATTCGTTCTAATGGGGAAAGATGCTGCACCTCATACTCTTTGGATTAGTGAACAACTACACATTGGAATGTTCCTTTGCGTAATTTTTGGAGTGGTATACTACGCTATCCCATCTACAACAGGCATTCCAATACCAAGTCGTTCTCTAGTGGCACTAACACTAGTTGGAACTGTTTTCACGGTTTCACCAATGACCTACGATCCAGCAATGCTAACTTTCCTAGATTTGACTTGGTTCCCATTAAATCACGGAGTAACTGCGGGTGCATCATTTCCACCTTGTGGGGCTGAAGTAAATTGTACCTCTTCACTAATTATTACCACATTAATGGCACTTTCAATTCCTGTGATGTTTATGTTTTCAACAAATGTACTTACAGCGGTAAGGCGTTCTGGGGCTATCTTTGAAGATACAGCACTCACTTTGATTGCTTTGGGTGCATTCATGTTACCGATTATGGCAATCGCTTCATTGTTCACTACACTTGATGCAATGAGTGGCAGTAATGAATTGGCGGCAGCTATCAGTTCAATCAGACTGGGTGCAGTTTGGACTGCAATTATTCCTTTAGCATTGGGTGGAACATTAGCAATTCTTCCAGATGTTTCAGGGAAAGAATTGGAAAGTCAAGCGTCTGGAGTCAAGGCAGTTTGGTTCCTTGGATTGGGAGCAGTAGGGGCATTTATGGTAAACATGATGTCTGATTTCGCAGAGATTTCTTTTGCAGAAGCAGGACTTGAAGAAGGTGTAAGTTCTACTGCAGCTGAACTTGAACCAATTGCTTCTATTCTATTCTATGGTGTTGTCCTAGGAGTTCTTTTCTTGGCACAAAATGTTGTAAGAGGGACTCGCTCTCATGATTCAGGTCCAGAATTTAGTATTCTTGGCCCCTCAAGATATGTTATCTCAGGAACGACGACAGTTCGAGACCTTTTGACCGCTGGAGTAACATTAGACACGGTGCTATCAACAGAAGATGATAATGATGACCAGGTAGGACCAACAGTACTCTCTGAAGAGGAGTAAGGTCGCCCATGCGAATCGGGCTCGTAGGTAAACCAAATGTTGGAAAGTCAACTACGTTTGCTGCATTGACAGAAACAGTAGTTGAGATTGCAAATTATCCTTTTACAACAATTGATGCGAATATAGGTATTGCATGGATACCCCTCAGATCTAATTGTGCATGTGCAGATCTTGTAAAAAAAATAAAAGAAAGTGGACGTTCAATTGAATCAGATGATGAAAGAAAAGGAAGTATTTGCACTCCACGAACGGGTTCTTGTATAGAATATAGAAGGATTGTACCCATTACTTTAGTTGATGTTGCCGGACTTGTTCCTGATGCACATCGAGGACGTGGGAGAGGGAATCAATTCCTTTCAGATTTAGCCAACTGTGATGCACTAATACAAGTTGTAGATGCTTCAGGAACTACCGATATAGAGGGGAATCCAATCGGTGAAGGAGCATGTGATCCTGAAGAAGAATATGACTTTTTGATCAATGAATTGAATGCCTGGATTACAGGAATTCTAAATGATTCTTGGGCAAGGGGCGCAAGAAGGGCTCAAGCAGAAGGGCAAATGGCTCTTGTTCGTTATATTCATTCTCAACTGAGTGGATTAGGTGCTACAGAAGCAATGATTTCCAGTAAATTATCTTCATTCATCGCTAGTAATCCCGACCTAGATGTACCGTGGACTTGGAATGAAGAAACTGTTAGTAATCTCGCTTGTGACTTACGTGAAAAATTGTTCCCTCTCTATGTTGCTGCTAACAAAGCAGATCAAGCGGATATCTCAAAATGGATTCACCTAAAAACACGTATTGAAGAAAAGGGTGGACTGATAGAGGCTACTTCAGCAGAAACGGAATTGGGCCTGCGAAGGGCAGCAAAGGCTGGTGCAATAAATTACAGACCTGGAGACTTAGATTTCACAATTTCAGAAAATGCAGAATTAACTGGAGCACAAAGGAAGGGGCTTGCAGCTCTGTCAAATCGAATTGAAGAAATGGGTGGAACTGGTTTGATTTCTCTACTTTCTTCTGTCGTTTTCGATCGTCTAGATCGAATCGTCGCATATCCTGTTCAAGACGAATCAAAATGGGTTGATGGTGATGGAAGGGTCCTCCCAGATGCATTACTAATTCCACAAGGATCAACAGCAAAGGACCTTGCTTATGCAGTACATACTGACCTTGGAGATGGATTCATCAGAGCAACTGATGCTAGAACTGGACGAGTAATTGGAGCAGACCATGAATTAGTGAATGATGATGTTGTAAAGATACATGCAAAAACATGATTCAAGCAGTTGTCGGATCTTCAATAACTACAACTGGTTCCATTGAAATTTCAAAAATTGTCGCTGTCCATGTAACATCATAATCTTCCCCATCATCACTGTTGACGAAACTACCAACGATTGGTACCGGATTATCTACGACTTCGGCGGTTACTCCTACTAACCACTCTCCACGAGCACTTCCATTATCTGACCATTGTGACCTTATGTCAGAAGCTTTGCCTTGTGTCTCATAAGTCTGGCCATCATAACCATCGACAATAGTCCATGT
>PBDV01000040.1 GCA_002718215.1 Methanobacteriota archaeon | reverse complement strand
TTGCGGTGTCCCAACGGCATCGATTAAATCATCTAAATTGGTGGGAGTTGCTCCGATAAAGAATCCACTATGAGTTACCGATTTTTTTGCAGCCCTACGAAACTTATCTTGAAGTACTGTTAGTTTTGTTGCATTAGGTACCGTATTTGGCATGTCTAGAAATGCTGTGATTCCGCCAGCAGCAGCAGCTCTACTTCCGCTCTCAAGGTCTTCTTTTTCTGGATTACCTGGATCTCTGAAGTGGACATGAGGGTCTATTGCTCCTGGCAATAGGTGTAATCCTGTACCATCAATAACCAATTCATGAGATTCGGGAACCAGCCCACCTTGAGTGGCGATTGTTTTTATTGAGCCATTAGAAACTCGTAAATCACCTTCTACAATGCGATTCGGAAGGACCATCATCGCATTCTGGACAAGAAGGTCGCCTGTCATTAATACTAAATTTCATTTCTAGTCCATCAACCCGTCGATATTCAACTATCGATTTCTTATACGTGTCTAGATTCCGGGTAGGTAGCGAGGTGGGGTAGTCTGGTTATCCCGTCGGGCTCATAACCCGGAGACCGATGGTTCAAATCCATCCCTCGCTACCAATTTACGTCAGTAGTGGGTCTTATCTATATCCATTAGAATCATTTTCCATGCGGGACAAGCTAACTGCCATCATCATGGCGTCTTGTTTCTTACTTTCAGGATGTATTGGGGGCGAAGAACCTCCGTCTTTGATTGATATTTCAGTTGAGATGGAAGGAGCTCCAGGTGTAATCCATTTTGTTAAGGATGCGAACAATGGTTCCTCTGTAGAACAAATGCAAGTTACATTTGATTTTACAGGCACAGAATCATCGGGAGGAGCACTCACAGAATTTTGGTTGGAACCAGGGGATGGAACACAACGGATTTCGACCAATGCAGCTGATTCGAAGACATTGTCTCGAGATTACGTCTCATTTGGAACGTTTCAGGCATACGCTGGTGCAAATGATTCGGGAGGAAATAGTGCTAGTGAAGAGATGATGATATCATTCAATGGGGCATTTCATCTGAATCAGACAAGCCCCACAGGTGTGGATGAACCAGCTGATTTACATATTGATTCAATGAATATGAATAGTATTCATACTCCATTAAAATTAGAAATTTCTTCGACGATTACCAATGTAGAAAATACTCTTGTTGTCCCTCCTCCAGATGATGTAGAAATTACATGGCAATTATTTGATCCATCAGGAGAACTTATTGCAACCCATACTCAGGTAATTGGAGAAGGGCAATCATATACGTGGACACACAACGAAGAAAACCCAATGGTTGGTGGATGGGAATTGATTATTGGAGATGCTGTAGATAATGAGAATGTAAATCAAGAGACTACAGCATTGGTATCATTTTAGTCAGTTTCGGTAGAAATTGAATTAGAACTGAAAGTGAAAAAAGTGATGACTGAGTGGAAGTAGAAAAGACATATAGCAACAATTTGTGAAAAGGCCCCCATCGTTTATTCATATACTCCCGAGGATTCGTTCGGTATGAACTCAGGGAGAGAGAAAGACATGGCAAGCAAGAAGAATACCGCAACGAACAAGGACGGCGAAGAGGAGGAAATCCTCATGGCCGAGATTGAAGAGGACGAGGAAGCGACGATTGAGGACCTTCCAGGCGTCGGCCCAGCAACGGCTGAGAAACTCAAAGAAGCGGGTTTTGATGATTTACTTGCAATAGCTGTAATGAGTCCTAATGAATTAGCGGAGCAAGCTGAACTTGGAGAAGCAGTTTCGTCTAAGATTATACAAGGAGCAAAGAAATTAGCAAACATTGGTGGGTTTCTTAGTGGTTCAAAATTGTTGGATCGTAGGAAGCAAGTACAGAAGTTATCCAGTGGTTCTAGTGCATTAGATGAGTTATTGGGCGGTGGATTTGAAACCCAGAGTATTTGCGAAGTTTTCGGAGAATTTGGCAGTGGTAAGACACAGATAGGCCACCAATTAGCAGTCAATACATTGATGCCATTAGAAGAAGGTGGTTTAGCTGGCGAAGTATTCTACATCGATACTGAAGATACATTTCGACCAGAAAGGATAGCACAAATGGCAGAAGCTAAGGGAATGGATCCAGAGGAAGTATTGGAAAGAATCCATGTTGCACGTGCATACAATTCAGCACACCAGATGTTGTTGGTAGACGAAATCAAGCGCATGTCCAAGAATATTGATGTTAAATTAATCATCGTGGATTCATTGACTAGTCATTTCCGAGCAGAATATGTCGGTAGAGGAATGCTTGCAACACGGCAACAGAAATTAAATCGCCATCTAAAGGAATTAAAGCAACTTACAGATGTGCATAATGCACTAGTATTGGTGACAAATCAAGTTATGTCCAATCCAGGTACTATGTGGGGAGATCCTACAAAAGCAATAGGTGGACATATTGTGGGTCACGCAAGCACATTCCGTTTATACCTCCGCAAATCAAAGGGCGGTCGTAGAGTAGCTCGCCTAATTGATAGTCCCAATTTACCAGAAGGTGACGCAGTAATCAGTGTTGTCGCAGAAGGAATTCGTGATTGATTAAGCTGGTAATTCGGATAGTTTTAGTTGCACTGCATCGATCAACTCTTGCACCGTATTTGGGTCAAAAGAGAATGTGAGTCCTGCTGCATTAAACAGTTCAGGTAATGGTTTACTTCCACCTAACTCCATTGAATGTGCATAATTTTCTAGAGCCATCTCTACGGAATTTAGTGATTGTAACCAAATTTGTAATGCACCAAGTTGTGCAATTCCATATTCGATGTAATAGAATGGATAGGTAAAGAGGTGTAATTGGCGGTGCCAACCAACATCTCTCATGTCTCCCAAACCATCCCATTCTACATTTGCACCAAATCGATTTCTGAGGTCCCTCCAAATATTGGTTCGTTGTTCTCTGCTATGGCCTGGATTGGTGTGTACCCAATGCTGAAATGCGTCAATTGTAGCAATCCATGGAAGAAGTCCGACAACTCCCTCTAGGTGATTTCTTCTTGCACGATCTGCATCGGTTTTTGTATAGAATTCTTCTAGATGTGGATGAACTATCAATTCCATACTCATTGCTGCAACTTCAGCATATTCGATGGGTGGGTCTCTATGATCGATTAAATCAAGTTCGCTAGAGTACATCGCATGAAAAGCATGACCTGCTTCATGAACCATTGTTTCTAAATCTCGTTGTAACCCAGTAGCATTCATGAAAATGAATGGTCTTCTAATTTTATCGAAACTAATTTGATACCCTCCTGGAGCCTTTCCCTTTCTGCTATCTAAATCCAATGATTTTCCATCACGAAGGCTATCAAACATTTTTCCAAGTTCGCTACTAACTTGATGAAACATTCTAGACGTTCCTTCTACCATTTCATCTACATTCTCAAATGGTTTCAATGGTGGGCGTCCATAAACGTCTACTCCAAGATCCCATGGACGAAGTTTTTCAACACTCAACAACTTCTTTCTTTGTTGATCTAGAATTCGACCTAGTGGCACACATACTTCTTCCGCTGCTAAATGAAAATCCTCACAGTCTTTGGGTGTGTAATCAAATCGATGTTTGGCCACAAACGCATAATCTCGATAATTTTCAAAACCTGCATTTAGGGATATTTGATGGCGAATAGCTAGCATTTGTTCGTATAGATCCTCAATTTTGTTAGCATCTTTCAACCTTCGCTCCCATACAGCTTTCCATGCATTTTCTCTTGTTTCACGTTCTGTAACTTGGAGAAATTTCCCCATTTGTTGCATGGTTCTTTCTTCACCGTCAAAAACGACCATCATTGAACCACAAATTTCCTCATATTGTTGCCCCAATTTAGTTAATTCAGTTTGAAGTGGGATATTCTCTTCTCGAAAAATCTCGATGTCTGCCCGAATATCTCTAATCATGACTTGATATGTTTCTGCATCTAGTTCGTTTAATGCAGGTGAATTCATGATTTGTCGGTTTAATCGATCACCTATTTCCGAGAGTTTTGGTTCAACGTTCTCTACGAAATCGAGATATGCCATTTTTTTCTCTTCGTCATCTGTTGAGCACGTCATTGAAACATACAATCTTGCTCCTGCTTCTGACACCCATTCTCGTAAATTACTTTCATCCCGGATCATCATTTCTAACTGATTTACATCATCAAGAGAACGTGTGGCTAAATCTTCGTAGAGAGGCTCCAATTCCTTCCAAGATGTTGCATCCAACCCATTTGGTACGAAGCCCATGTTACGTTCTTGCACGACTAGACTCGTAAATTATTCTCAATCAGAACGCACTGATTGTGGCCCTTCTGGCAGAGGTCCTTCTTCACGAGTCCATTTGGCGCATTTCCAAACATCGAGGTCATCCTTCACTTTTTGTCGCATTTCTTCTAAATCAGGATGTTCAGGATTATTTTTTTCAGTCCAACAAGCGATACAATACCTCTTTCCCTCGTAATCTAAGTAATTCATTGGTGTGCAAGGTATTCCGCATGTAACACATTTTCCAAGACCGTAGAACTTCGGCATCGTTCCTTGGGAGAAGTGCCTACCCTATGAGTTTCACGATAAATTTCTACAAATTTGCAGCAGCAGCATGAGTAATCATTGTAGTTTCTATTTTTTCAAATATTGTTTCTCCGATTCCAAGTCTAATCGGGCCGTCAGAATGGGGGGTTGGCCGCGCAGTCAACAAATCTCCATCCAACCATGTCATTGCTTGAGAAGCCTGTTTTTCGAGCTCTAAATTATCTGCATTACTTGGATAGATAATTGATTGACCAAATTCATCAAATCCAGGATGTTTAGGGAGATACAATATCCAAGAAAATTCGTCACCATTTCTGATTCCTGCACGTTCAAAAGCAACTCGAATTTGATGGGTACCTGATAGGATTCTTATGAATTCTGCATCTATCGTACGTGCAACCATCTTTCCATATTCTTCATTGCGAGTTGCTTGTGCCCAAACTGCCCATAGATGTCGTTCACTTGCAGCAACAGTTCCTGAAATCATTACCCATCTTTCTGAAGGTCTGATTTCCAACCATGTTTCAATAATCTTTTTTGAATCTGAAACTGGTTGGAAAAAATCAATTCCCCAAGCTGGGAACCAGGGTATTTGCGCAGGTTCCATGAGGGTCGCTTAAGGTAATTGAACTTCAAACCACCTTATTTCCTTCGAGAAATAATTTGTTGTGCATTTGCAATCACAGTATCCACCAGTTTAGGACTCCAACCTCTAATTCCTTCCAACTTTGAACGATCTCGTGAACCCATTTCTGCTACATCTGCAATCGCTTCAATACCAATTCCTTTCATTTCCCTTGCTCGAACCCTTCCAACGTTTCGAATTCTAACCAGTCCAAGAATATCTGACTTACATCCGTACCTGATTCTCCTTTGGATTTCTGAGATAAATTCAGTTACCATTGCAGCAGCTTCTGAAGCTTCATGTTGAACTTCTTCATCTGATGCTAACATTCTTCGAGAAGAAAACAGTAACCATTCTGCTAATTCTACTCTTGTTCTGACATCTCCGGGTTGTGCATTAAATTCAGCTTCTATTTCTCTGAGGGTTTTTTCATCCATCCACTCTTCGAGGACGCAAAGGGCCTTAACTCTCATATTTTCATTTTCTGAATCGACTGGAATTTCAACATCGCTCAATTCTTCATTGGTTAGTAATTTATTGAATTTCATTGCCTCTGAAATATCTTCCATAGTTTGAGTTTCTCTAGATTTGACCCACATGGATAAGAAGTCAGGCGTGCATGCAACCAAATGAATTAGACTTCTAGGATGTAGTTGTCTATTTTCATCTAAGCCTTGCACGATTCTAACTGCTCTTCTAAGGCCACGTCGAAGAATGTGGCCTGAAACAGGATCTAGATAGAGTCGTGATATTGTTTCACCAAAGGGAGTAGCAGCATAAGTCATAGAAGGACTTTCTTCGATATCTATGGGGGTAGCATCTCTAATTTTGGCAGCAGTACTGAATCCAAATATTGCAGGTCCTTTCCGTTTAGGTAGTGATTCTTCTTCTGATTCGCTCCAACCAAGACCGTCCAATGTTGTAGCAGCCAATGCCCATGATGGAAGTTCATCTTCCCAATCCTCTTCTTCATCCGAATTCTCGTTCCTTTCTTGGATTCTTGTTATTACTGCATCACTTTCCCCTTTACGAAGAATCATTTCTTTTTCTGCAAGCCAATCAATCATTTCATCGATCATTTGTTCTAGAACATTCTTTTTGATTTGTCTAGCTAGAAGTGTTTGTTCAAAGAATTGTGATATTGAATCTCTGTCTGTCAATCCGCCACTTGCTATTGATGAAAGAACATGTGAAAGTAGAGCATCTCCTAAACGAGACTCAATTTTTTCTGGAAATCCAAAGATATAATTGTCAATTACCTTATCTCGTTGAGAATCATTTTTTGCCATTATCCAGGCTTCACCATGGTTATCGAAGAACGGCCTTCCTGCCCGACCCAACATTTGTTGGATTTCCATGGTTGTATAATCTCCGCTTTTCCATCTATTCCAATCTCGAATTACAACTCGTCTAGCTGGGAGGTTTACTCCTGCGGCAAGTGTAGGGGTGGCGCAAATACACTTTAACAATCGATCTTTGAATGCTTGTTCAATCATGTTTCTTTGTTTTCCAGTAAGTCCAGCATGGTGGAATGCAACTCCACCCTTGATTGCATTGGAAAGTCGATCTGAGAGGCTAGAACTATCCTCTCCCTTTGAAATTGAGTTTGCTAATTTCTCTAATTCTTCAGTTTCATCCTTTAATTCTTCATTTGCAGCTAATATCTTAGCTCTTTTCGTACCCAATTCTCTTGCTTCTTTCTCAGCAGATACTCTTGTTCCAACGAATAAAATCATTTGACCTCCATCTGCAATTGTATCCTCAAGAATCGAATTTGTGATTTTTGTTTTTTTGCCATCTAACGTTCTGGGTTCAGGGAGTTCTGAATCATTACCTGGGCCTATTGTTCGATGAATTTCTAGTTTCAATTCAGTTAAGGTACCTTGTTGTAGCCTGACGGGTCTCCATTCTGATTCAATTAAATCTGCATCTAACCATTCTGCTAATTCATTTGGATTTCCCACAGTTGCCGATAATGCAATCCTTTGAGCATCCGGTCTAAGATGTCTCAATCTTGCCAGTAGAACTTCTAAGGTAGGGCCTCGTGTTGGGTCGTTAATTAGATGAAATTCATCTGCAATTACAATCCCTACCTTTTCAGCAAATGAAGGATTATTTCTCAATAATGAATCCAATTTTTCAGAAGTACAAACTATGATATCTGCATGTTCAATAGAACCCGTTTCCCCATCTCTATCACCTATTGCTAAACCTACGCTTAGATCCACCTTCTTTGCTAATTCACGTAGTTCGTTTACCTTCTCAGTAGCTAGAGCCTTTAGAGGAACTATGTAGAAAGCTCTTGTTCCGTGACCCAATTTCTCTAGTCGCTTAATGATTGCAAGATAGGCGATTAGAGATTTTCCACTTGCTGTTGGTGTGGCTAAAAGCAAGTTTTTCCCTTCCAAAGCGGGGCCAATTGCTTTCGCTTGTGGAGGATGTAAGTGTCTGATTCCTTGTTGTTCTAAATGATGTACTATTCTTGAATCGAGCCCGAGAGAACCTACCTCCACAGTGTCGTCTTGGGCGCCCATGCGCTGTTGGTTGGTGTCACCGTCCTAAAGCATGACGAGTGCTCCTTCTATTCCGCATAGCCTAAGTGCCTAAACCGAATAGGTACCTCATGGGCGATGGTACGGGAGCCTCAGAAGTTCTTTTTGGCTTGGAAGATGAACCTGATGTCAATGATTGGGTAGAGATTTTCTGGGGATGTTTCCTTGTTGCTATTGGGTTGCACCGATTATTCCATCCTGGTGATTTGTTGGATGAAAGTGCAATGAGATGGATTGCAGGAGGCGTAGTTGGACTTGGAATTGCTTGGATTGGCCACGGCCTAAAGGATATGATGGTAAAAGAGACACGTCGTTCTACTGCTGCATTACTTGATGGAGAAACAAATCCATCTGTAGATTATAGTTTGATTAGAGATGTTCTTCTTCACCCGTCAGAATATCGTTCGTTTCTTCAATTTGCATATGAACAGGCTTTCAGTGATGGCGTTTTAACAGAAGATGAAGCCTCGGAACTTTCTGAAATCGCTAAGGTATTGGATTTGACCGATCCAGAGATTTCTCGAATTGCTACAATTGCTGCAATCAATTCTGCTTTGGCTGATGGAAAGGTCAGTGAAACAGAAAGAATCCTAATTCACCATGCCGCTACACCTCTTGGTTTGTCTAGTGAGCAACTTCAAGCCATTGATTCAGCACTTGAAGATGGAGTCATTGATGATTCAGAACGTTCTATGCTGATGAATATGATTGGCGGTCTAGAGACAGAAGAAGAATGAATTATTTCATAGACATTTGAAGTACAATTTTTTCCGCTTTCTGTTGTTGAGTTTTTGTAACCAATCCGATTAGTATCAACATACTAAACCCTAGTGCCATAGTGGAATTTGAGAAGAATGGGAATGAAGGTGCTCCCGAAACGCCAGAAATATTTGGAGTAACTGAGGCCGTATGGTCGACACTGGTCCTGATTGATAGGTCGATTGCATCTAGTCCACAATCGCAATAAGAAACAGTGATTAATTCTGGTAAGAGCCTGATTGTGAAATAATTCCATTCGTTCCAATCGACAGAATTTGGCCGCGTAGTCCATATTCGCTCTGAGATGGACCCTTCACCAACCGATTCAGTCATTACCCAATTAACATGGAGAATTGTTCCAATAGGTTTCGAATTGGAAATAAGACTCGCTTCGAGTAATAGCAAATCCAAACTCAGGAGTTTTCCAGCACGAAGAATAAACATTATTTGTTGGTCAGAATCAAGTGAAAATTTTCTCATTGTGTCGAAAATCATTCGATCTAAATCCACATCATTAAGATCATCAGTCTGAATTTGCCATCGTCCATCTCCAGTAGGGTGTATTGCATCTATGTGTAGCCTAATACCAAATTTATCTCCTGATTTTGTTCCAAAAAATCCTGAAGCAATATCTGGTTCTTCTTCAATTATTGATTCTGCCACAAGATTTAGCCTACTCTCTATCCAATAATCTAGACTTTGTTCTGAGTCACTAGGAAGGGTGGAGATTGTTGCTGCTAGAGGGCCAGCACATGACCCAATTACAATCAAAACAATCGAAATCGGAATCCCCAGTTTTCTGTTTATTGGGCTGATGATTGGCATTTTTAGTATCCATCCCACAAAGATAGCTCCAACAAATATTCCTGCAATCGGTTTCATCCCCCCAATTCCTTCGGTTTGCTGAGCTTGTGATGAATCACCAACCCATCCAGTTCCGGCTGGCCAGCGAGCATCAAGTTCGAAATCACTGACTTCCATTGCACCAGTTCCTGGTAGGATTTCTTGTGCAGTCCACCGATAGATGCCAAATCGTCCGTCTTCACCAAAAAGGCAGAGGCGTAACTGAGCTCGATCTTCTAGATTCCAAATGAGTACACTTTCAATCGAGTCTCCCACTTGTGTTGTTCGAATAGATGGAGAAGGTTGTTTTCTTCCATCTAATGTATCTAGAATTGGTGTTACTCCAGTAATTGAAATTTCAGATGGCATTGGACTCCAGAAAATATCTACTCGTAATTCAGAAGCTCTCTCTCCAACGCTAAATGTGAAACAATCGATATCCTCCTCGATTAATGCACCATTTATTGAATCTCCAGTTTCAATCGATTTTGGTTCAGTAGACGAACTTGGTTCATCTACATCTACAACATCTTGATTCAAAGACCACTGTATTGGGAGGTCAACATAGGTTGACCCCGATAATCCTAGCTTCCATGTTACTGGTCGATCTATCTCAAACGATAAGGTAAGTTGTACTACATCATTTGGTTGAAGAATTCTCCCTGAAGACAAATCGATTTGTTCATCTTCTAAACGATATTCATTTGCTGTACTCAATGGAGTTCCAGGCTGCCCCTCGATTGTCCATTCATTGGTTGAAGGACCAATTGCAAAAATTATATTCAAATCAGGTCTAATATATTCATCTGGATCTTCTTGAATAGTCAAATCAACAACCAATTCGTCCATTGAAACAGGAATTAACGCGTGAGATGATTGAGGGGGCGACATAATGAATTCCAATCTAATTATTTCAGGAGAAAAAGGAGTGGCACTACTTTCACTACCTGATAATTCGTCAATTCCAGTAATTGAGTTGGTTAATTGGCAAGTAGAATCATCGATGCATGTTGCATTTAGTAATGTTTGATTTGTAGCCAATTCTGCTCCTGATATTGGAATCATCCCAATTAGAATGAGGAATGGCAGAAAACTAACTAGTCTCCTAGCGTCCCCTGTCATGTTTCTCCCTATTCATTGGGTTTGATGAGTTTGTCCCGCAGGTGAATCAATCAAAGTTACCTTGCATATGCGGCAAAGATAGCGCCCGTTACTCTTCCTACTTCTGGGATGTGTTTTGTTGCATTCTGGACAAGTCCAGTTCCATTTTGCAGATTTGGAACGTAGATAGCGCCCAAATTCTTTGCCTGCATTTTTTGCATCTTCATCAGGCCAACGACTTTCTAATTCTCGAAAAACAGAATCATGTCTAATATTTCCAATAGCATGCAGATACTCATGATACATCAGGAATCTTGCATAATGAATCCATTGTTCATTTAGTGCCTCTGGATGAATAGCAACTTCTTTGACATCATTGATTGTTTTTGTATATCCCTTTGGTCCACGCTTAAATCGACATACTGCATGCATTCTAGTGGCATTTTTCCGGATTAAACCAAGTGGTATCTCTTTCAATTTCTTTTCCATTTCTTGATCAATTAGGGTCAAAATCCTCATCACTGGAAGAACTATGTTTTGAAGTTCAATCAGTTTTTCATTAGTCATTTAATTGCCTCAATTCCATCTATGAAATGCCGGATGCCCTTCTTTTACGGCTACAAATAATCCTTCACCTTTGGCACAAAGTTTGCCTTCTGCATACATTTCCATTTTGATTAATGCTCTATCTTCTTGTAATTCAGTTACTTCACTCATTATTTGTAATTCAGCTCCATGTGGAGTTGGCCTTCTAAGTTGGACACTATAATTTGCAGTGACAGTACACGGAGGTTCAGTTTCTTCATTAAATCCCATTATTGCCATAGCTGCAGTCCAATTTCCATGACAATCCAATAGGGTTCCAATAATTCCGCCATTTACCATACCTGGAAATGCTTGGTGATGTTCTTCTGTATTGAATGACATTTGAAGGCCGTTATGGCCATCTTCTCTTTCAAAGGAACGAATCTGTAATCCCATTTTGTTTGCGGGCCCACATCCAAAACAAATGGAATTTGGGGCGTGTATTTCCTGCACCGATACTCGCTCGTCCATACACTTACGTGGACACCACGGTCCTTGACTTTCGGGGTATGAAAATTGGTATTTTCATATTGATTCAGCATTAGTGTTCAAAGACCAGCAAATACCCCACTCAAATTGGAGAATCAATCTTGGCAAAGAGGAAGAAGAAGTCAGCGGCTTCGAAGAAGTCGTCTACCAAAGTGTCTAATCAACTCCCACGAAGACGTAGGGCAAAGGTCGAGAAGGCATTGGAGGAGATGGAGAACCCTTTGGGCGCATTGAAATCCAATAAAAAACCGAAAACACATCGTTTTGCTAGAACTCGAACAAAAGCGGCTGATATGCGAACAATACGTTTCCCTCTACTAGAGACTTCAATGGGTGATCCTTGGCCAATTCGTGTGACGGTAATCCATGGCGCCAAACCAGGGCCTGTTTTGACTTTACTTGGTGCAGTTCATGGCGATGAATTGGTTGGACCAATGGCTTTGACTCATCTATTGGGCTCCTCTTTCTGTGGAACAGACAAGCTCCTAGATCCGAATTCATTAGCCGGTACAATTCGTATTGTACCAGTAGTTAATCTTCCAGGTTATCGGATGCGAAGCAGGTATTTCCCAGATGGGAGGGACTTGAATCGTGAATCTCCAGGTACAGAAACTGGAAACACCACTTCTCGAGTAGCAAATAGGATATTTCAGAATATCATTTTGGGTTCAGATTACGTAATTGATCTACATACTGCTGCAAGAGGAAGGACGAATTTACCTCAGATTCGTGCTGATTTAGCTGATGCACCTAGCAATGCAATTGCACGTGGATTTGGTATAGAAGTAATTCTGGATTCGTTGGGTCCACGAGGATCATTCCGCCGTTCTGCCAATGAGATGGGAATTGGTTATGCTACATATGAGGGTGGAGGGGCAAATACATCTGATGCGGGGGCAGTTCAAGTTGCTCTTTACGGAATTCTCAATGTGATGCGTTCACTCTCAATGATTTCAGGAAAACCCTCGAGGCCAAGCGCTCGTTTGCTAGCGCACGGCTCTACATGGATTAGAGCCGATCAAGGTGGATTACTGGATATGCGTGCACCTGCAGGACGCTTTGTAGAAGAAGGAGAAGTTGTAGCTACAATCACAGATCCAGAGCGTCCAGGAGCAACTGCAAATGTTCTTTCTCCCAGTCGTGGATTATTGATTTGTACTGCAACCAATCCATATGTCAATTCAGGTGCTCCCGTGGGGCATCTTCTCCCAATTCATAGAGGTATTCGAGCTGTTGAATCGATGTTAGATAGCAGTCGTCAACTCATTCCATCAGGTACTGATGGAGAACCACCTTGGAGAGAAGAGACTGAAGTTGATGAGATTCAAGTTGAAGGAGAATGGATTGAAGGAAATGTCGATGGTGGTTGGCATGTCGAACTAAATTCTCCTCCCTCTACGGTTTCAGCAGAAGAAGAAGCGGCAGAATCGTAATCGATATTCAACGTCGTTTATCATCAAAATCAGGTGCATTTGGAACTTGATTGTCATATATTGAGATTCTTCGCCTTTCATGAATTGGTGGAGGAGTCCAAGCCTCAACCCTTCTTCTGCTTCTAGAGTTGCGAGCGATAAAAATCACCAGTAACAAAACAATAACAAGACCAAGTATGACGATAAAATTCTCTTGTGTAAAGGGCAGATCATTCAATGCACTGGATTCCTCTTGTCCTGAATCTGGATCCGATTTTTCATCTTCATTATTGTCTCCATCATCGACAGGGTCTGGTTCTGGAACCGGTTCAGGCTCAGGCTCAGGAGTAGGAGTAGGAGTTTCAGCAATTAATCGAACAGTCCAAATTAGTTCAATCGAACCATTTGCATCCTCTAGATCTAGCTTGTATACCACTGTTATTTGACCTTGAACACAAGCAGTAGCCTCAAATTCATCCAATGGGTTATTGCAATTTATTTGGTCAACTGTTAATCCTGTAGTGGTGACATTCAATATCTCTGAATCTCGATACCATGTTTCATTCAATTCTACTCCTGCAGGAACTCCACTCCAAGAAAAAGACATGGAGTCATCTGTAATTATGTGTTCAAAGAAATTTGAATTTGGATTTTGGACAAGCACCGCACTCCGATCAACATTTTCGTCTACAATTGTGTCACAGTCATCGTCAACACCATTCCATAATTCAGTTGCACCGGGGAAAATTGCATCATTATCATCATTACAATCGAAGAGCCAAAGAACACCATCAGCATCAGAGTCAATTTCGGGTGTTAAGGGATCAGTTGAATGAATATTTACTTCATCTCCGTCACTCAAACCATCATTATCTGTATCGCTATTGTCTGTTTCAGTGGAATGTACGTGAAATTCATCATAATCAAACAACCCATCATTATCTGAATCGATTGTAAGGAATGTTTCGTCAATTTCTGTGTCACAATCCTGATCGATTCCATCTAGAATTTCTATAGCGTTGGGATTTATTGAAGCATTGTTTTCATTACAATCTTGGAACCAATAGAATCCGTCACTATCGTTGTCTGCATCAATTACCAATGGGTCCGTTGAATGAATCAAAATTTCATTTCCGTCTGAAAGACCATCTCCGTCGGTATCTGCATTATTCGGGTCAGTAGAATATGTGTAATATTCTGAATAATCTGTAAGGCCATCTCCATCTGAATCAAGAAAATCAAATCCTTCATCGATTTCAGTATCGCAATCATCATCAATTCCATTGAGATATTCTGGTCTTCCAGGATTTATGTTGGGATCATTATCATCACAATCTGCAAACCAGTAGTATAAATCCGAATCTGCATCTACATCGACTACTAGAGGGTCACTGCCATAGATCAAAACTTCTTCTCCATCTGTTAGTCCATCACCATCTGTATCAGACAGATTCGGATTGGTAGAATTAACCAAAACTTCTGTTCCATCATTCAATCCATCTCCATCAGAGTCGGGGTTATTTGGGTCAGTAGATTCATTTAGAATTTCATCTCCATCATTCAATCCATCACCATCCGTATCGGCAAGAGAAGGATTGGTATTGTGAATATTGGTTTCATTGACATCAGTAAGTCCATCTCCATCGGTATCTCGATCCTCGTCAATACCATAGAATTCCAGATGCCAGTCAACGAATGTACCTGTATCTCCGTTTGCCTTATCTTCAACTGAAAGAGTCCAATCTCCTAGAGTATATTCGTCAAGATGACGTACTGAACCAAATGACCAAGCAATGAAATCATTACCGGCATCTCCATGTTTATCACTTAGAATCGAATTTGTGCCATCTGGAGAAGTTAGGATGATTTCTAAGTCACCACGTGCAGAATGAGTGATATTGACAACTATGTCTACATGCTCAATTTTGAGATCTTGGTTTACTGTAATGGTATCAGTAACTGGTGCTCCATTGTCGGGAATAGAAGTGCCTGGGCTAGAAATTGAAGTTCCAAACGAAGTTTCATTTGACAATTTTGTCCAATTAACAGCTAAAGTTACTGCAGCATGAGCATCAGCAGCACCAAATCCGTATTTATGTGAAATTTCGTGTCCTGCTCCATTGGTACTCCATGACGAATCACTAGCGTCATTTTTCTTAGCAGAATGAGCTAAAATTCCCATTACATCTCTTGGTGTCAAAGTAGGATCAACCTCTAGAATTAGTGCCGTAACTCCAGAAACTAGAGGGGTGGCAGCAGACGTACCTCCAAACGAAGCGGTGAAATCTCCTGAAGTATATCCTGGATTGCCGGGAATATCCGCCGTGTAGATGCCTGCTGAACCTCCGGCTGAGTGACCTACAATCCAGATATTCGCTCCATCTTCAGAATATGATGCTTGCTTCCCATCATCACCGATTGCTCCGACAGCAATTGTTTGTCTAGCATTTGCATAGCCATCATAGTTGGAGTCATCATTAGCAGTACCTCCGTTTCCTCCAGCCCATGTGATTACATTCCCGTATCCACTTCTACCTGAAGAGAAATCAGATTCTAATGCTGCAACAGTATAAGGTCCAGGGCCAGTTACAGACCATTGCCATCCATAATGTCCATCAGGAGGGCCCCACGAGTTACTGTAAATGTCATTATTATGATTATCTAAACTTAGAGCCTGAGCTTCCACTGCATCCGTATTTGAGCAAACAATCAGCCGCGAACCACTAGTGTTTGCTCCATATGCAACACCTGCTATGCCGAAACTGTTGTTTCCACGCCCAGCTGCAATTCCTGCAGAAGCGGTTCCATGAGCATCATTCCCAGAAGGGGCGGGGTCTGCATCGTTACTGCAATAATCATAGGAACTAGATGATTGATACCCAGATGATAAATCAGAATGCGAATGAGCTAATCCATCATCAATAATTGAAATCTGAATTCCACTGCCATTTACGATATCCCAAGCGTCTATAACATTGGCATCTACACCTACTGTTCCACCACTTTGTCCAGTATTATTCAAATGCCATTGTGAAGATAACAATGGGTCATTTAGAACTGCTCTAGTTTGATGCTGTTGTGGTCGATCAGGGAGACTTCTTTCGATTATTCCCTTTTCTTGTAAATTAGAGAGGATACCAGGGGCATTATTTGGATTTTCAAAATTCCAAAACCATGCCCCCTCAAGGAGAGGAGCTTCCTCTATTTGTATAGTTGAATCAATCCAAGGTTGAATTTCTTCAGGATTAATTGTAGTAATTACCAACCATTGTTCGGGTGGTTCTTCAGAAATAGAATTCTCAAACGCTTCAACCTGGAAGAAGGCCCTCTGAACAGCACCAGAATAGGTATGGAAGACTTCTTCTGTTTGTGGGGGCAACTCTTGAGCTGATGCAAAAGGCGTCATCAGAGACAGTAACATCAGTGCAGTGAGAGTACACACTGTCCCGCGCATACATACTCATGGGTTCCGAAGCGTCATAGTGGTTTGCTATGCACCATGAAAAGTTTCAACCACATTTTTGACTTCTTCATCTGTCATCAAACGCCTTTGTGATTTTGCTACTTCGAATAGATGTGCGACTAGATTTTCCTCGGCCTGGTATCCATTTTTTTCAAGCCAATATACAATGTTCGAACGGCCAGACATGTGTCCAATTCTAATGATTTGTTCTAGACCGAAATCTTGCGCAGGTACTCCACTGTAAATCCGATCTGCTAACCAATCATCTCCCTTTTTCATTGCCTTTACAACGGCACTTGCATGTACGCCAGTTCCGGTTTCAAAAGCATCTTGGCCAAAAACAGGATAATTTCGTGGTAGAGCTACTTCGACATACTCATTTGCCTTTCTCATGTATTCACTTAGTGAAGTAAGATCATTATCGATGGCTCCCATCAACTTCAAATTCACTAGTGTTTGATCAATTGGTGCGTTTCCTGCCCTTTCTCCTACTCCCAATGCAGTTCCATGGATTACATCGGCCCCAGCATAGTAAGCAGCAATATTGTTCGCCACTCCAAGTCCTCGATCTTGATGCCCATGCCAGTTTACTTCGATATCTCTTCGCTTAAAGCCAGCATCTGGAATCACTTCATCCTGTACAAAGCGAAGTAATTGTTCTACTCCATTTGGAGTAACGTGTCCACAAGTATCGCAAACACAAATTCGATCTGCACCAAGTTCTAGAGCTCGAGTATAGACTTCTTTGATATCATCCGGTTTTGATCTGGTTGTATCTTCAGTCACAAACATAACCGGTATATCATTATCTACAGCGAATGAAATTGCCTTTTCTGCTGTGGAAACAATTTTTTCCATGGTCCAATTTTCAGTGTATTGTCGAATGGGACTTGTCCCTAGGAAAGCACTTGCTTGAATTTGCATTTCGTGTTTCGCTTGAAGATTAACCATTGGCTCAATATCACTTACTACTGTTCTTACAGCACACCCTGGTTTAATTTCATAGTCGTTATTTTTGATATGATCTAACATTGCATCAATGTGGTCAACATGAAAAGGCCCTGCACCCGGAAGACCAAGGTCCACTTTTTGGATTCCAAGAGTTTCCATGTGGTCAAGCAATTCGATTTTTTCTTCGATTCTTGGATTGCGAGCAGAAGGACTCTGCAGACCATCTCTTAGTGTCTCATCATCAAACCAAATTGGATGTGGGTGGCCTGCTTCATCTCTTACGAAGTCATCTTTGATGAGATTCCAATCGTAAATCAGGTCGTTCTCGTCCATAACAGCCTCTCCCCGATGGACTAGAGAGGAACGACTCTCGTATCAATGCCCCGCTTATGCATCTTGTCGGCTTTTAACTTCATTTTTGACAATCATGAGGACCACAATTGCGAGGAAGACCATTGATGCAATTGTGTTCAATGCACAAATGACTAGACCAATGAACATCAATGCAAGATAGTACAACGAGGTCTTAAATGAATGAAATGCTGATGGTATTCTTCCCTTTTCATCAACCTCTTCGTTGCAATCAATCATTAGTAGTGTACGGAAATACCAAATTCCAAGAATCATAGCAATCGCGGTCCATGCAACAGCACCTTCTGTCCCAACAGCCGCTGTGTCCATCCACGGAATTGCAGCGATTGCAATCAACAATAATCCGTAAATTCTCATTTCCAATAGAGTTCTATCTGCTCCCTTTACCCATGGCATCATTGGAACTCCAGCCTTCTCGTATTCGGAGGAACGATACAAAGCAAGGGCCCAAAAATGGGGAGGAGTCCAAAGGAAAATTAACGCGAACATTAACCATGGAAGGGGCTCCCCTCCAAGGAAAAATGGATTTGTAATACTCAATTCTTCAGCAGGAATTGAAGCCGCCCATCCAATTATTGGAGGAGTTGCTCCTGCAATCCCACCTATTACGATATTTTGAGTAGAAGTTCGTTTTAGCCACATGGTATAGATTAGGACATAGAATAGAACACTAAATCCTGACCAGAAAGCTGCAACCGCATTGGTCATTGCCATGAACCAAGCCACACCAAGAATTGAAATTGAAATTCCAAACCAAAGTGCATTTTTTGGGCTAACTGCTCCAGAAGGAACAGGCCTTCTATTGGTTCTGCTCATCTCAGGATCAATGTCTCGATCATACCACATATTGATTGAATTTGCACCACCTGCACTTAGCAGTCCTCCTATGGTTACTACCAACATTATTTGTCCTGTTTCCAAAAAATTCCATTCACCATTCAATCTCCATTCTAGAGCATCGTGAATCAGGACTGAACATAGTGCAGTAATCTGTAGAAGTATTAGCACTCTAGGTTTCATTAGAGCCATATAGGCCCGAATTCCTACAGGATTCGCATCTTCCACAAACATCCCCCCTCATAACTCTGCATTGAATAATTGGGTCCTTTTGTGAACAAATCCATCATTCCTCTTCCGAAATGCCGTCTCCATGAATATTTATGATAATCAATGTTGAAGCAAAGAGTAAGAAGGTGAGTGATGCCAACAGAAGGTGAAAAACAGATAACCATTCATAGAAACCAGATTCAACAGTCCAAGTTAGAATATATGCTGCACCAAGAATCATGTTTAGGAAATAGGTTAATCCCGCAAAATTAGCAACTTTTCGAATACAATTGTCTTTAGATGCCCACCTTTCTTCTTTTCCGAACCAGATTAGGATTAAGAATACGGTAATTACCAACCACCGATGAATCGCTTGGGATTGAATGATTACATCCTGAATGACTAATCCAAGGGCACCAGAGCATAGAGGCCAAGAATTGGGGAATCCCGACACTCCACATGCTTCATTCGCTCCTTCAGTGGTTGAAACAAATGCTCCGACTAAGAGCACAGCAAGCGAACCAAAGGTTGCAATTGTCAATCTTCTTGATGTTCTTTCTCCCAAAGTTATTGGTATTTTTTTCCCAATATCTCTTTGCCAAGAAAAATGTAAGGCAATCAAAGAGAGTGTGAAAATTAATGCGGAGAGGAGGTGAAGAGCAACTGACCAATGTTCATTATCCCATTTCACAGTAATATATCCAATGAATCCCTGCCAAATTACCAATGCCAATGATAATGTGGCAATTCTCTGAGTTTTATCTGAAAGGATGTTTTTTTCCTTCCTGACTATAATGAATTGTAGAATTACCAGTGGCCCTAATATTGAACCCGCTAGAAGTCTATGGAACCATTCTGTAAAAATTTGAAAAGTAGTGTAACGATGATTCTCACCTCGCGAATCGATTTCTTCTGGGTTCTCTGCCCACCATTCTGCTTGTTCCTCAGGAGAGATGTCAAAACCAAATGTTCCGAAGCAAAGAGGCCAATCTGGGCAAGATTCACCAGCATCGTAGATTCGAATTGTTCCCCCCACCGCTATGACTGCCGCAGTGATTAGAATCAATACCATCGGAAGATGATGCCATTGCATCTTCCTTGGCTCCATGTTTATCGGAGGGGTGAGGGGTATTTCAACGCCCGATGACTCCCATAGTCATGCGTTCCGATTTTTCTTTGGTTTGTTTACTCGTTACGCTTCTATTTTTCTCCCCCTCAATTATGGGTGCCCCAATCGATGTAGACGATTCACTTGGACTAGATGCTCCTGGCCGGATAGTGGATGCAGTGGTGGTAGATCTAAACACCAATTTCAGTGAAGGAAATGAAGAAAATACTCGTAGAGGTCCATTAGTAATTGAATTACATACTGCTACTTGGTGTGATCCCTGTCGTCCTGCAGAGACAGAAATTAACGAACTCCTAAATGTGTGGCCTAGCATCATAGCTATGCATCATCATTCTTCATCCATCGATCCATTATCAGTAAATGCAAGTAATGAAACAAAATCGTTTCAGGGAGTATATGGGTATCCAACATTAGTGGTAGATGGGCGATGGGTATTGAATGGCAGTAATCAGAGTCAAGACTTGTTCGATCTTGTCGCAGAAATTACTTCTGAAGGGGGCGCTCGCTCCTCTTCTCCGGGAAATTTTTCAATTGATTCTTTGAGTATAGAAAATAATGTGGTTTCAGTTGATGTTAATGTTTCAGACCCCAATGTTCGAGTTGATATTTTCATTGTAGTAGATGGAGTCAATCATGTTCCATTGGGTCTTCTATCAGATACAGTAGTTGCGGGAAAAACGAATGTTGAGCATAATTCAACAGTCACAATTTCATTGAATGGTTCAAGGGTAAGTTCTATTGGAGATACGGGTCAATTGGTTATGGTGGTTAGAAATTCAGGAAATCCGGAATTAATTGCTGCTTCTGATCGTCCACTTTTTGACGGATTTCAAATTGTCCCCCCTTCAACTGTAGAGTCTTCTCTTTTTGAGCCAAATTCATGGATTGTTTGGTTGGTATTGCTTGGAGGAGTTGCTGCACTGCTACCAGCATTACAACATACTTTCCCTCTACTTTGGGATAGAAGTAAATCAAACGAAGAAGAATGAATCTTATTCGTGAGGTTCTATGTCCATAGGAAGTAGATGTTGCTCGTATTCAAGCATTGCAATCTTCTGTGGATCAAGTACAAAGCGAGTATTTGCTCCTTCAACTCCGTACAACTGAATTAGTTCATCTCTGAAGTGCTCTCTTAGTGCATCCTCACTAACATGAATAGGTGCCCCCATACTAATTTGAAGCGCTCTCGCTCCAATGATTCTGGCTTTTTCAAATCGAGTGTGTTCACGCTTTGGCTTGACCATCCTGTATCACCTGATGGCCCTGCGACCTTCGGGTGTGCAATAAGGTCTGCGCTTGGTCATCGAGTTCATTCAACTCGTTCAATTAGCATAGCGACTGCATTTCCACCACCTAAGCAGAGCGTCACAATACCAGTGGACCCATCAGTCCTGCGTAGGACCCCAAGCATCGTCATCAGACAGCGCGTCCCTGAAGCACCTAACGGGTGTCCAAGACTAACGGCTCCACCATGTAGGTTGAATCGACTCTCAGGGATGCATATTTCCTTTGCAACGGCACATGAGGCAGCGGCAAAGGCTTCGTTGTGCTCGTATACGTCTACATCTCCAACCTCTAGTCCATTGCGTTCAAGCAGTGTCTGGATTGCAGGAATAGGTGCGTACATTACGCGGGCTGGTTCCACCCCACTTGTGCATTGATCGATAATCCTCGCGAGAATGGGCCACCCCTTCTCAATTGCAAAGGCTTCATCGGCGACAAGGACGGCTGAACCACCATCATTCAAAGTTGATGCATTTCCAGCGGTGACGGTTCCATCCTTCTTGAATACGGTACGAAGTCCAGCTAATATTTCGACATCTGTGCTGTCTCGGATACCTTCGTCATGAATGACATTCACTATACTTCCATCCACTTGTGGTGCATCAACAGGGATTATTTCCCAATCGAACCAACCCGAGTCTCTGGCTGTTGCGGCTAGTTTTTGGGAACGGGCTGCAAAGGCATCCATTTCAATCCGTGAGATGTTACATTCCTCAGCAATCAACTCGCCAGTGTTACCCATGTGTATGTCATTATAGATATCCCAAAGGCCATCGTAAACCATTGAATGAATGAGTGAATCAGAATCAATTGCAGTTTCTTTGTTGTAATTCCGTATCATATGGGGGGCATTCGTCATGCTTTCCATTCCCCCTGCAATTACAGCTTGATGTTCCCCTGCTCGAATTGCTGTTGCTGCAATCATTACTGCCTTTAGGCTCGAACCGCAGACCTTGTTGATGGTTGCACAGGGTGTTGAGACTGGTAAGCCAGCGCCAAGGGCAACCTGTCGAGCCGGATTCTGACCTGAACCGGCTTGGATAACCTGTCCCATGAGTACGTCATCGATGACATTCTCCATGGGATTGATGCCAGCCCGTTCGAGGACAGAACGGACTGCAACGATTCCTAGGTCTACAGCCGACATCTGGGAGAAGACTCCACGATATTTCCCGATTGGAGTACGGGCAACAGCGCAAATCACTGGCGTTCCCATGGTACTAGTAGAAGGCCTCTGAGGGATGAACTTTCGTTTTATTATGCAAATCCGTAGAATTCTGGATTCATGAGCTCTGGACGAAGGTCGGGCCGAATTAAAATGGTTCGAACTGACCATAAATCGGTGAAAACTCGATACGAGGTAGTAGCGTCTAGATAATCCACTCCTGATGATCCTCCAGTTCC
>PBDV01000039.1 GCA_002718215.1 Methanobacteriota archaeon | reverse complement strand
TCAATGGTGTAATGGAACGAGATCAAAAGCACTTCGATCAGGACTTTTCCAGTAGTGGTTCTGCAAGCATCTCTGCTCTGGTGAATCCTTCATCTTCTGATTGGGGGTCCCACACTGGCCCCACAACATGGTACATCATGGTCCGTTCCAAGGATACGTGTGCACGTGACGAATTTGATTACACAATTACTCCAAATATTGACAAATATGATCGGGACACAGATTCTGATGGCTTTGCAGATCGTGAAGATGATTGTGATGATACTGAGGGGTCATCTACTGAGGATAGAAAGGGATGTCCTGATGGGGATTCAGATGGTTGGTCAGATAGTGGCGATCGTTTCCCTACAGATGGAACTCAATGGATAGACAGTGATGGTGACGGTTATGGGGATAATGCAGCCCCTGCAAATAGGCCAGATCATTGTCCACAATATTTTGGAAATTCAGATCAAGACAGATTTGGTTGTCGAGATTCTGATGCAGATGGTTGGTCAGATCCAGATCCAACTGCAATTTTCTCAACAGAATCGTGGAATGTTTCTGATGGAGCCGATGCCTTTGATACCGATCCTACTCAATGGTCCGATTTTGATTCCGATGGTTATGGGGACAATTGGGATGACCCTTCATGGAATGAAAGTAGAGCAGCCAATGGACTAGGGGTTTGGTATGTTGGAGCAACTGATCCAGATGCATGCCCAACTAGAGCGGGACCTTCTTTCGAAGATCGTTTGGGTTGTCCTGATTCCGATGGTGATGGTTGGTCTAATCCTGATGAAACATGGAAAGCCGAAAATGGGTCCGATGCATTCCCTGGAGATCCCACTCAATGGGCAGATAGGGACCTCGATGGTTATGGTGACAACTCCGATGGAACCAATCCCGACGCATTCCCAGATAATCCAACTCAATGGTCAGATCGTGATGGTGATGGATGGGGTGACAATCAGAATCCCGCTGCTTCACAAATAGACTCATTCCCTGATGAACCCACTCAGTGGTCTGATTCTGACTTGGATGGATTCGGAGACAATTCATCTGGCTTCCAAGCTGATTCTTGCAAAGATCGAGCAGGGACTTCGACAATGGATCGCTTTGGTTGCCCTGATGCTGATAGTGATGGATACAGTAATGCAGATGCAGATTGGCCAGCTCACCCTGAGGGCTTTGCTGATGCATTCAATGACCAATCAACACAATGGGCAGATACAGATGGAGATGGTTTTGGAGACAATAATTTCGAAGGTGCTTGGCGCCCCGATTCTTGTCCCGTAACTACTGGCAGTTCCACTATCGATAGATGGGGATGTCCAGATGGTGACGGAGATGGTGCAAGCGACCCTCAAATTTTAGCTGGATGGTTGCCTCATCCAGCCGGACTTGCAGATGCTTTCCCTGAGGACCCAAGTCAATGGAGAGATCTTGATGGCGACGGATACGGGGACGAGCCAATAGGTACAAATCCAGATCGATGTAAGGAAACTCCTGGAACTAGCACAGAAGATCGATATGGCTGTACAGATACAGATGGAGATGGTTGGAGTGATCTTGGAGATAGATTCCCAATGGATGTAACTCAATGGTTTGATGCAGATGGCGACGGATATGGAGACAATGCTTGGGGGAATATGCCCGACTCTTGTCCTGAAGCATCGCTAGCTGATGGGATTAGTCTGTTGGATCGTCTTGGATGCCCTGATACAGATGGAGACGGTTTCAGCGACCCAGATGATGGATGGGGGTCCAGTCCGAATGGTACGGCTGATGCATTCCCTCTAAATCGAATACAATGGTCTGATGCAGATGGTGATGGATTCGGTGATAATGCCATAGGTTCTGCTAGAGATGATTGTCCAGATGTTCCAGGCAGTTCAACTATCGATCTCCAGGGCTGTCCAGATAGTAATGGAGATGGATATTCGAATAATTTTGGATTCCTGAATTCTCAGTACATGCTTATGGCATCCAATCCAACTGCCTCCATTCTTACTTATGTGATACCAATTGGCATCTTTTTGACCACAATTCTTGGCATGATGATTATTAGAAGAGGTGATGAATTATGATGAGGAATAGTGCATTGGTTCTTGTTTCCATATTGTTATTATTGCCATTATCTGCTTTGTCTGTGAGTGCTGAATCTACTATTGGTTTGGAGGAAAGAAGAGTTGATTCCATGGACATGAATAACGATGGTTTCCCAGATATGTTGAGTACAATTTTCGCAGTCAATGCAACCGAAGATAGTCAAGTGGGAGTTCAGGTAATTGTCGAAACAGATCGCTTGGTGATTCCATTCTGGCAAAACATGACTCTTTCAGCCGGTGAGATGAAATTTGGTTCAATTGATATCCATGCGTGGGAAGATGGAGACTATCATCTTCGAATGCTAATTTGGGACCATGGTTTGGAAATTATAACTCATGAAGTTGATTTGGGGACCTTTGATTTGTCTACTGCTTTATCACCTCCCACACTGAATTTAGAACTTCAAGCAGCAGAGGAGATATTTACTGGTGATAATTGTCAGATTCTTCGGTCCTTTTCTGACGATGTAGGTGAACAATACAATGCAATTGGTGTAGTATCGTTGACGGGTGTACCTTGGCAGGTTCTGAATGAAACTGCTCCAATTGATTGTTCAGCATGGCCTGCTGGGGCATATAGCGTTTCGATGCAGTACACCAATGGGTTAGGATTTGGTGCTTCAACAACAGTGGATGTAATGATTGCAAACCATCCCGCTCCTGATTTCAATGTACTAGTCAATGGCCAGAATGAGCGAATGGGTACAGGTTGTTCAGTTGTGGCAGTTTCTGCTGAAAATCAGACTGATAGTGATTTAGTCTTCTCATGGTCAATTACTAATCCCAAGCTTGTAGAAACAACAGAATCAGGTGTAAAAGATCTAGACTGTGGTCTATGGGAACCTGGGGTTCACAAAGTGAGGGTTACTGCAACAAATCCTCAGATGCAGACGACTACCTTGGGAGTAAATGTGGTACGTTTGCCTCCATTCGATCCTGCAGATCCCAGTCTCGGTAACATCAGTGATGATAGTTCATGGCCATCAAGTTCTAGTGGTGAAGATTACGAAGCAACACCTCTTTTCTTGAATTTACAAGCATCTGCAGCAGCTATTGGTGGAGGAGGAATTTTGTTTGGTTTGGTCTTTGGTGTATTTGTTGGATTAATGCTAACTCGAGGTAGTTCTGGTTCTTCTCGACGTTTAGAAGACGTTTTGGAAGCTGCAGCACCACCCGTAAATGAAGAAGAGATAGGCAATCTTGCTGATGGCCTCCCCACCTACACTGATCCACAGGGAATAACTTGGAGGCAACATGAGGATGGCTCAATGGATTGGTGGGATGCTGCGGAAGGAATTTGGGTCAAATTTGAGTCATGATTCATGAATCATAACGAAAACACATCCATCGGTTGATATTGAAAATTCAGAGTCAATAGTTTCATTCGAAATACCTCTAGAAGAAAATCCTAGAATTCCATTTAGATTCCATTTCAATCCTGATGTAAATACGCTCGCTTCTTCAAAACTGAAAATGGATAAAATGGTTCCCTTTGGAGCAAGTCCTTGAAATTCGTTTTCCGAAACTACTCTATGTATCGTCATTCCTTCCAATATTATTCTGATTTCCAAATTGTGATTGGAGTTGAATACTGCTGCATGGTTTCCTAATTCATGGTCGCTTTTTCCTCCCGAATACCCAATAATCCAAATGTTGTTCATACCGTTATCTGAGCAGTACTGAAGAGCTTTGGATAGATCACTATCGTTTTGTCCCGATTTTTCAAGAAGTATCTCAGTTTGATGATTCTCCCGATTTACAGAGTCCAGATCGCCAATAACTAGATTCGGAGAAATTCCGTTTTCTAGGGCAATATCTGCGCCTGAATCAACTCCGATAATGAAGTTGAAGTTGGGAAGTTTGCTAATGTCTGGCCATTTGCCAGGTAGACAAAGTAGCGTGGCCATGTTTGGGCGAACACCCCATACCCCTTCATCGCACCGCTTTTGGGCTCAAGAAGATGAAGCCTTTAGAGCGAGGGGGTTCATTCGCGACTGATGGTGCTTAGCACCGGGGGGTAGTGAAATGATGAAAGCAAGAATTCTTGTTGCTCTGATGTTACTATCTTTGTTCTATCCACTCGTCCCTAATTCTACGAACTTAGAAGAGAATTTTTCATCTCAAAATACAATTCAGGCTCCCTTGCCGACTAACGAATGGGGCGAAAGTTTAGCAGGCTCTGATATTACACATATGAGTGAAGATTGGAATGTTTTAGAAACTAGGGATTTAACTACATTGGGTTTTCCATCAACAAGAATTTCTTCAAATGCATATGATTATTCAGGAATAGATTTGGTGATAGATCATTTTGATGCAATTCATGCTTGTGCACACAATGGCTCTGCAGGCAGTCTTGAATATATTTACATCAATCAAACTGGAGCGGTTCAATGGACAACTGTCGATGATGGTAACGGCAATGATGTAGGCTTAGAATGTGATATTGAATTAGATGCGCAGAATAGAGCAAGAATTGCATATATGGATTCAGATACTTCATCTCTAAAATTTGCATTCGATGCTCCTCCACATTATGTGAATTTTGAAGACTGGCATGTTAGGACTGTGACTGAAGGATGGAATGTTAGTGGGCCTTTGGAATTGTCGATTCTAGGAAATGGAACTGACGTTGTACTTTGGATAGATGAAGATACTGGATATCTTATGACCTCATATTATGCCTCGACTTTTTGGCGCCATGAATCTGTAATTGAATCTGTGATTGAAGGATACAATGCTAGAGTTCACGATGGAGATAGAGTTCGCATTTTGCATGAAACAGGCGGCATAATTCGTTCCATGGATTGGCCAAATATGACTTCAACAAATATTGATGCTGCTCCATGGATTGGGGCTCCACTAGATCAAGAAGTTCCAGGAGACGGAGAAGCACAACTTACGTATTCAGCCGAGAATGATACTGTGGTGCAGTTTGTTCGAAGCCTAGAAGGCAGAAGAGAAGGTAGAATTGCCACACTTCCTTCTCTTGTAATTGATGCAGAAGAATCATCTGCCAAAGTTGGTGATTTCAATTGTGATGGTAAATCTGATTACATTCTGTTCATGAATCAATCGTTGGTTGTACATCATGGACGAACGAGTGGATTCAATCCAACACCAGACACTGTTCTTCAACAGACTTCGAATACAGACTCTTCGATTTCATTTGATACTGGTGATATGAATAGAGATGGATGTGATGACGTAATCTTTGGAATGCCGTATCTAAATTCCAGCAATGGGGGCGCGCGTCTTCATCTTGGTTCGTCAAGTGGATTAGATTCCTTAGCATTCTGGGCATTTGATTCAGCAACAGCAGGAGCAGCATTTGGTTCCAAGGTTGCATTCATTGGAGATACACATAATGATGGATATGACGATTGGGCAGTTCTTGCATCGGATGAAGCAGGTTCAGGTAGTGTAGTTGGACGGATTCATCTCTTTGATGGAGGTTCGCAAGCACCGACTTCTTCTTCACTCACTTTAGCAGGCACTGGAACCAATCTTCAGTATGGATGGGCAATAGAAGCATTGGGAGATATTGAGGGCGATGGATATGATGATTTTGCAATCTCATCTGCAGGTGGCCTACTTGATTTGACTGGATATGGGAAAGTTGAGATTCATTCAGGTAGCTCAACAGGTCATTCGACCACGCCTAGTGCAACATGGATGCAGAACGTTCTGCAAGGAACATTGTTAGGATATTCAGTTGAATCTCTAGGAGATGTAAATGGGGATGGATACAACGATCTTGGATTTGGTGAGCCATATGTGGATACTGCTGGACCGGGGTCAAACGGTGCAATCCACATAGCCTTTGGAGGAGCAAATGGATTCCCCTCTACATTCAATCAGTCAATCCAAGGACCATCACCTGGGTCAAAGATGGGTTTCCAAATGTCTGCAGCAGGTGATGTGGATCGAGATGGATATGATGATGTGTGGGCTGTAAGACCCGGTTCGGGAGCAACTGGAGATCTCGCATTATATTGGGGTTCTTCTTCAGGTCTTTCTTCAAATCCAAGAGTATTTTCTTATTCAGATGTTATCGACGTAGTACGTTCGGATGACTTTGATGATGATAGCCAAGAAGAATGGCTTGTGATAGATGAAATGAAAATTTCAGTCTACGAGCATTTAGATTGGGAACAAGTCTCAATCGAGGGCCCATTTGCCGGCGAGTCTAATTTTTCAGAACTGGATTTGTATATTGATGGACCAGGTCGTAGTATAATTGGAGTTCAGACGGATTCTGGGTTGGTGATTTTATCTCGTCCTGATGAACTTACAACAACCACAAGTGATTGGAAGCGAACCAAGATTGGAACAGGTGAGGCTGCTTATGGGGTTACGGAAGCGGGACAAATTTTGGCGATTTCAATTTGTGTTGGTGGCGCAATATGTTTGCACAAGGAAACTGGAATAGTAGTGTCAACTCATACCATTGAATCAACTGGAGTTGTTGGAGCTCATCCCACAATCACTCCTCGAAGCAATTCTGGAGGGCTGAATATGAGTTACATGTTAGGTGAATCTCTTCTTCGTTTCGCAGAGGAAACAACAACTGGTTTTGAAGTAAGATCCGGTCCTGACTTAGGTCAATTGAATGGTACTCCAATCGTTTTGCATGGGAATGTGACAATTTGGAAGGATGATCGTACATTGAAAGCAGCATTTGAAAATGGAACTGAATGGGAGACATATGTTATTGGAAATGAATCTGAGGCAGTTGGATTAGGTTTCTCTGCTCAAGTATTAGAATGGGGCTCCAATGGCCCCTCACAACTTATTGCTGGATTTATTGGAAATGATTCAAAACTCAATATTGTAAAATATGATTTTGATAATTCATCCGTTCTTAATCGGTCTCAATTAGACATTGAGGGTTTAGATTCAGGTTCCAAGATTACTCTTTCTCCAACTTACAACAATCCGAATAATCAACCAATAATTATTGTAAATTCTACTGGACATGGTTCCTATCGCGAATTAATGCTTGAAAATGAAACTGATCTTTCATCTTGGTATAATGATTCAATTGAAGGTTTCAACTGGACTGATTCTAGTGGTTTCTTTCCCCATCTTCATTCTGAATTGCTTGGGTCAGTCTTAGTTGTCTCATTCATACTCCCTGGCAATGTCTCCTTGTATGATGGTTCTTCTGTAGGAGATTATGAATTTGTTTTGTGTGATGTTTTGGTTTCCTTTCAAATCACTACTTGCCTCAATATTGTGGGATTAGAAAATCAAATTGATCCTAGAACGTTTACATTCTTATCTACGCATGGAGTCTTTGCGATTCTAGTTGATGGAAGGGTACAGACTCCGTTCGGAGTCATTTCAGATGTTCAATTAGATCCATCTGCGGGTTTTGATGTGACTTGGGCTGAACACCATGGTCGATCAGGATACATTATGGTAGGGAGATCAGCGGGTACCAATGATGCTTTGGCCATCCATTTGGATTTTGATTCTGATCGAGATTTTATTCCTGATATTCTTGATGAATTACCAAATCAAGGCGGACAATGGTCTGATTATGATGGAGATGGTTTTGGGGACAATTCTGTCTCTTCATCCTTCGATGATTGCCCTTCAGATGCAGGCCCGAGTTTGTTTGTAGAGATTGGTTGTGGCGATTTTGATAATGATGGTTGGTCGGATTATTCCGATGAATGTGCTACAGCTGGCCATTCCTACATTGATAGAAAGGGATGTAGTGACGCAGATGGAGACGGGTGGTCGAACAATGGAGGAGATTATGCTTCAGGTGATCTTTCTCCCACAAATTGGATGCAAGCCCGGGACCAAGATGGTGATGGATTGTTGGACAATCATGGACCGGATTGTTGTGGAATGGATGGGGCTGATGAATTCCCCTTCAATCCAAGACAATGGATTGATGCAGATAATGATGGAGTTGGAGATAACAATTCAGATCCAGATGGCGATCAATGTCCTGGTTTGTTTGGTTTGAGTCAATATGACCGAGCCGGTTGTGTCGATAGTGATGGTGATGGATATAGTGATCCGACTGAAGCAACTAGTACAGCTAACGATGATGCTTGGACAATTTCAGATGGAGCCGATATGTGGCCTTGGGCCCCTACCGATACATCCGCGGAGAACACTTGTGGCTCCGTTTGTCATCAACAATGGGCTGATTCTGATGGCGATGGATTCGGTGATAATTCTTCGATAGGCGCATTCTTGAGAGATGCATTCCCAACCGATGGTTGGCAATGGAACGATACTGACAACGATGGTTTTGGTGATAATTGGGATGACCCTGAATTGAATTCTAGTCGTGCGGGAGGGATTGGACAATGGGTCCCTCAAGCAAATTTGAGTGATGATTGCCCGTCGGTATCGGGTAATTCTACAATTGATCGAGTAGGGTGTTTGGATGTAGATGGAGACGGTCATTCGAGTCTCTATTCTTACGAAATTGATGAGAATACTGGATTACGAACTTCTGAATCAGGAGATGCTATTCCAGAAAACCCATTCCAATGGAGGGATAAAGACGGCGATGGTTTCGGCGATTTCCCAATGGAGTTAGGGGGTGATCAATGTCCTGGCATAGCCGGAGTTCTAAACGGATTGGGTGGAGACGGATGTCCTGCTCCTATGGATGATGAAGATGCCGACAATGTTGCAGATGAGGATGATGACTGCCCAGGTACCATTTCGGGAGAAGCGGTTGATTCAAACGGATGTTCATATGATCAGAGAGATGACGATGGAGACGGAGTTTTGAATCCGTTTGATCTTTGTACAAATACCACCATTGGTGCAGTAGTGGATGTTAATGGATGTAGTGAAGATCAGAGAAATTCGGATGAAGATGATGATGGTGTTCGTGATCTCGACGATCTTTGTTCGAATACAAACTCTGGTTCATCTGTTGATACAAACGGTTGTGCTGATTATCAAAGAGATACAGATGAGGATGGAGTTACTGATAATCAAGATGCTTGCCCCAATACTACCTTAGGTGCTGCTGTTGATGACGAGGGTTGTGTTTTGGCCGGAGTCGATTCAGATAATGATGGGATTGATGACAAGGATGATGCTTTCCCAACAGAACCTACTCAATGGCTCGATACTGATGATGATGGTTTTGGAGACAATTTAGAAGGAGTAAATTCAGATGAATGTCCTTCGATTTTTGGAACATCAACTGAAGATCGAGATGGTTGCCCCGATAGTGATGGAGATGGTTGGTCAGATCCAGATTCAATGAATCCGGTTCCACCTATTGGAACTGCTGATTCGTACCCCTTTGAGCCAACCCAATGGAGAGATAGAGACGGAGATGGTTTTGGTGATGAATCGGATGGAATTAATGCTGATTTATGTCCGGATGTTCCGGGCGTAGAGAATGGAAATGATGGTTATCAAGGTCAAGATGTTGAATTACCGTGGATGGGTTGTCCGTATATCGATAAGACCGACACAGATGGTGATGGAGTATATGATTCGTCAGACCAATGTTCAGATAGTCCTGCAGGGGTTTTCGTAGATTCTAATGGTTGTACATCTGATCAGTTAGAATCTACATCAGTAGAGGAAACTGTTGATTATGCCACTTATGCTATCATGGGAGGGGGGATTCTTGGAGCCCTCCTTCTAATCGTGATTACATTACGATTTATTTCAGGTCGAGGTGATTATTATGATGATGAAGATGACGACGATTGGTTTGATGATGACGATGACGACGATGACGACGATTTCTCACCAATTAGAAAATCTCCTCTAGCAGGGGCATCAAGTGTTAGCCAAACACCCGTGCGAACTCCTCCTCAATCCCGTGCAGGCCCCCCTGCTCGCAAGAGCGGACCACCCTCTCGTGCAGGTCCCCCTGCACGCAAGAGCACCCCTCCCTCACGAACTGCTTCTGTTTCCAAATCTCCGAAAACAGTTCGACGAACTTCAGCCCCTGTTGATGTTGAATCTGTTCCAAGGGTTAGCACCAAACGAGTTGACCCAAGGAAGACAACACAACCAGCAAAGAGAGTTCGTCGAACTGCTGAAGTCGTTACAACTGAAGAAAAGACTGAGAGAGTTACACGACAAGTTAAAGCTACAAAGAAAGCTACAAAGAAAGTAAAGAAAACTACTCCAAAAACATCGGAATCTACTGGTTGGAACGATCTCTTCCAACAAGATCAGAAAGAAGCATATTCCTCATCTTTGGATTCAGCAAAATCAATGATATCTTCTGGTTCAGAGGATAGAGAAATCTTGAGACGTCTTCAGAGAGGAGATGGTTGGTCAGCCGAGCAGTCACGATTTATTCTGGATGTTGCCCGAAATTGAGGTCTTATAGATTGATTCAAGTGGGATTGTTCAACGGGAACGAAGGGGGGGGCGTATGTCGGAGATAGAAGTTGATGGCGCATCGTTACCCTCTGACGGGATCGATGTTGATGAGACTGCAGCGTATTTTGGGGTTACCAAAACTGCTGATTTAATCATGAGATTGAATACAACTGATCGTCTCAATGGTTTGGGAGAGTTCCTAACACTCACCAGTGATTTATTGCTTACTGACTCCTTCGATTTTGATGTAGTTTCAGAGAGACTTGAATGCGAATCTGGAGAGATATACTATCTTCTTTCAGGACCATTTGAGATTTTTACTATGACTGATGGGCTTAGGTTATATCTGGGGCAGGAGGATTCTGAGGGAAATCAAGGAACAGATCCAGGGATCCCCGCCGAAGAAAGAAATGCAATTGATGCATTCAATGACCCATTTCGATTATTGAAGATGTTAGCGATTGGGCATACAATTGGAGGAATCAAGGAATTGGATCTCTATCTTGCAGCATTTTCAGAGATGGTAAATGATCCCGATACGAATCGGGTTCGACTGATTGCACTTCATCATCAGCTGGACCAAGTTTTGAACAAGGCAAAAGAGTCATTGGAAGTTGTAGGATTATCCGTATTGGGTACAACCAATGTAGCCATGAAGGTAATTGAGGCTCCAAAGGATCTGCCGAAAACTGCTTCTCCTGAACCAGTAGCCGTTGTAGAAATACCTTCTCCAGAAGTAGAAGAGATTGCAGTTCAGGACTCTGAGGAGATTTCGTCCCCTGAGCAAAATTCAGCAGAAGATGCATTAGCAGCAGCGTTCTCTTCATCTCCACCAGTTTCAGAACAAACCATCTCCCAACCGGTTTCAACTGTATCTGAAGAGGCTGATATTCTTGGGTCTGCGTTTGAAGCTGCGGGACCTTCAGTTCAATCTCCACCGCCCGTCGAGACTCCTCAAGAATCAATTCAACCCACAATGTTGGCTCCGGCCAGGGCGCCCGTGGGTGCATCAAAACCGGTTAGTACGCCTACTTTTGGATCACAGAGTGGTAATCCTACCTTTGGTTCGATTCATTCTGAACAACCAACTTTTGGTGCCTCACCTTCTGTTCCTGCCCCTCGCCCAGCTGGAACGGGAAAAGTGAGAGGAGGAGGATTTCCTGGAATTCGCTCGACAATTCAAACAGGTGTTTATTGTGCGTCATGTGGAATTGGAGTAGAACATCATTGGCGGCATTGCCCAGTTTGTTCGAATCGCTTGATTTGATTATTCGTTAAATTCACCTTTGTCGATTAGTTCATGATCACCTAACATCACTGTTTGCCCTGTAAGAATTCCAGTCGCTCTTAGTTCGTGAGAACGCCTTGATGCAGGTTGTTGCAGTACAATGTAACAACTACCTAGCACCTTTTCATCTTCAAGAGCACTTCCTGATATTCTTGCCTTTGGATTCATTCCAAATCCAAATTCTACTATTTTTATGGTGTCCATTTTTTCGTCTATAAATTCCAATATTTGTTCTCCTAAAACGCCATCATCTGTGGCTTGAATATCCACAATTTTTCCTTCATCTACAATTATACAGATTGGTTCTGTAATCGAAATTGAATCCCATGTTCCATTGATTTTCATTACTCCACTAACACTTTCTGGTTTGACTTCTGCAAATATTTTTCCTGCAGGTAAATTCGTAACTTGTCCAGGACGATTGCAGATTCCGTTGTCCTCTAGATTCCAACGCCCAGAGATTCCAAATTCCATTGTGTCTCCGTCATCATTCATGATTTTCACACTCCTGTGCTTCCTTAGAATTCTAGCCATGCTGGCAATGTGATTTTGTAGTTCATCAAAATCTGCTGTCATCCCTCCTTCGATTAACATCGATCTAGTTACCCCTGGCATTGTAGCAATTCGAGCCCCATCTTTGGATGAAATCAATCGGGCTCTTGTGTGAGTTAGAGAATATCGGGTGGCTGCAATAACCACATGTTGTCTTCTCATTAAGTCTGCTACAGGCGCGGGTGGTTCTTGCCCGTGCCTATGTGTACTTGGCATCATCACCATTAGAACTCGATCTGAAACTTGTGAACCTGCTTCGTAGAGTGCTTGCCCAATTTCAGCTGTATTTGGGTCAGTGATGATCAATAGATTTTCGTGACTGCGAAGTTGCATACATGTTTCTATGACTGTTTTTGCAGAATTACGTAGTTTCTCTTCATCAACAGATTGTGAGGCCAATGTATCCACATCATCATCCCCCGCATCCATAGTACTCATTCCGCAAAGGTAGGGGTTGTTATTCAATACGCGTCCGAATCCTAATCAAAATACCGAGTCGTTCATATCGTATCGGGTCGTAGATTTTGCTATGAGCCGCGGCAATAATGCACTAGTATTGACTTTACTTCTGCTATTTTGTAGTTTATCTGGTTGTCTCCGAGCATTAGATGATGTGATTAATGAAATAGAAGGTACAGAGAGTGATTATCCCTCATTAGAATTAGGTGAAAGAACTCGTTCATCTCCTGCATTAGTTCAATATGATGAGTGCACGAATCTTCTCGAAGATCTTCGAAATGCAGCGTTTGAAGAATCTCTAGTTTCATTGGACCAGAGTGCGTATTGGCATTGGACAGATTCCTATTACTATCGTGCAGAACCTTCCCTCATGGATGGTGCAATTGCAGAAGAAGCCTCTTTTGATGATGGAGACACTGGAATAAGTTCTCCTTCCGTTGGTTCAACTGATTCAAATTCAGGAGAACCGGTTGCTGGTACGGATTTCTCTGGAACGAATAATCAGGAACAGGGAGTAGATGAAGCCGATTTCATGAAGACCGATGGTCGTTGGATTTATGTGTTGAATAATGGTAAATTAGTCATTCTAGGAGTTCCAGAGTTTGGTCAATTAGAGATACTTTCCAACATGAGTCTTGAAGGAACACCTACTCAAATGCTCATTGACGAAGACCGTTTGGTAATCGTTTCTAGCGTTTATTATTGGAATCTTGAATCGAATGATCCTCTTAGAGAAATAATGGCCTTTGATCAACCAAATGAATGGGGGTACTACGACTATAGGATTTCGAACTTGGTCAAATATACTGTTATGGATGTTTCAAATCGTAGTGTTCCAGAAGTAGAACGGGAAATTTACATCGAAGGCTACTATCATACAGCTAGATTGGTGAATGAAACAGTTCGAAGTGTAACTCATGCAGATACGTATATCGATGGCCTTCTTACATACCCAGAATTACCTTCAAATTATTGGGATATTGATGATCGATACGAACGTATGGACATTTGGAACAATTCAGTTACGAAGGCAATCAACGATAATCGTGAATTAGTTGATGGTTTGACTTTGGAAGACTTTTCTCCTCGGATACATGAAAGGACCAATGATGGTGTTTTCACTCATGCAGTTACAGCGGGAGATTGTAGTGAGTTTTCATCCGCAGAAGACGTCATGTCTCGTGGTTTCACCACTATTGCAACAATAGGATTGTTTGAGGAGGAGACTACTTTGCAAGTTGACCATATTGCATCATCTTGGGTTAACGTATACGCATCTGGGAACATGATGGTTCTTGCAGAACCAGCCAATGATTGGTGGTGGTATTGGGGTATTGATGAAACATATGAAGATGAGACCAACATCCATGCTTTCGATATCTCTGAACCAGCCAATACTGAATACATTGGTTCCGGGCGTGTAAAGGGTGATGTCCAAGATCAATTCTCTATTTCCGAATATAATGGTAGCATTCGTATTGCATCTACTTCTGATAATTGGGGTCGATGGTGGATGGCTACAATCGATGTAATGGAAGACATTGCAGTTGCAATCGATTCTGTTGCAACAGGAGAAACTGATGAAATTGTAATCGAACCCGATATTCCTGACTGTCTTGGCCCATCAAATCATGTG
>PBDV01000038.1 GCA_002718215.1 Methanobacteriota archaeon | reverse complement strand
TTGCCATTTTTTGTCACATATGTTCGAACATTAAATTCAGGAAATGTAGAAATTCCCGGAACAGGAAATGTGAATCTAGGTCTAACATTTTTCATGATGAATGGAATTGTGCCAACATACGCTTTTCCATTGTAAGTGTCAATTTCTAGTCCTTTAGGAATATGTTTTGATAGTAAATCAGGATCTACTTCCCAATGTAAGAACGATAGATTTCTCCATTCTTGAATCAATGAATGGGAACGTTCTGGCATTGCAAATGGTAGATGATCACTCCTCATACTTTCACTCCGGTAGTGCAAGAATTTCTTCGATTAGTGCAATTACAGCATGTCCTCCGACGAGGCTTTCATCAGCTACTGCATCGGCTGCATCTTTTACTTCAGGAAATGCAGAACCAACAGCAACAGACCATCCCACAGTTTCGAACATAGGCAAATCATTGGGAGAATCACCCACTCCAATACAATCATCAGGGGATATTCCTATTTTTTCTAAAGCGAAAGTAATTCCTCGACCTTTGTCTAATCCAGGTTCATTGATGTGGATGGCAAATCCAGTTCGAACAACTTCCAAATCATTCCATTCTGAATTTTGTAGAGCATTTACAATTGCAACATATTCCTCTTCGGTGTATAGGCACCATTCCGATTCACGCCAAGCATTGGAAAGAATACCTTCAGCATCCAATCCTTCAATTTGAGTAGCCAACCATTCGCATGCCCTTTTTGCTCTTTCACCATTTACCAAACGATAGACTTCTTCATCCCTTTTCCAATCCCAAACAACTCCTCCATTTTCACAAATTATTGGGCCAGATAAACCAAGATGGCGAGCTAGTGCCCATGCAACAGGTCTAACATTTCCAGTTGCTAAAGCAACAGGGACTCCACTAGATTCCAATTTTCGAAAAGCCCTCGGGAGTTCTGGATGTAATGTGTAGTTCTCATCAGTTAGGGTTCCATCAATGTCACAAATGAGCATCTTGGGTCTTTTTTGGTTGGTAAGTGTACCTCGCCCCCCGTCTCCCATGGGGCTTCTTGACTGGACACTGCTTTGAATCAACCGCGGTAGTGATGTTCAAGGATGACCATTACTTCGAGTAGAGCAATGGACGATTCAGACAATGACATTTTACTTGTCGATGACCTTGATGAATCCAATGCTGCAGAATCTGTTACGAATATTTCTTCATCTGATGATGTTCTAAATGCAGAGGTTGCACCAATTCCGCTTAAAGGACAGGTTTCTTCTGCATTTTCATCAATGTTTGAATCAGTAGGTTCAATTTTCAATAGGATAATGAGTTCGTTGAAATCAACTGCAACTTCGGCTTCTTCAAAGGCTAAATCAATACGTCAATCTAGAGATGAAAAACAAACTCGTCGATTAGCCATAGCAGAGAATAAAGCAAATCAAGGTGAGATGGTTATGGTTGCTGCCGAAATCCAATCATTTGAATGGGAGATATTGGGCATGGATTGCCCAGATTGTGCTACTAAAGCCAAACAGGCCATATCGAGGATAGATGGTGTTGAATCATCTGAAGTTTCAGTTTTAGAGGGTAAAATTTCGATAAAAATTGACCTTTCATTAACTACAGCATATCGAATTTCTAGAATATTGAGTAGTATTGGCCATCCACCTGATTGTCCTTGGGAGACGATTCAAGGGGTAACTCCTAACATGGTAGAAGAAAATCGAACAATTGATCGAAGAACTTTGAGAAGAGAGATACAGAATGTGCCTGGAATATTAGATGTTCAAATGATTGATGGCCAAATTCAAATTAAACGCGTGCCTCAATTAGATTCAGAGGCAACTTCCGATCTAAGACAGGGCTTATTCGAAATTGTTGGTATTGATCCAATGCTGTCGATTAGTGAGGGGGGTTCTCTTAGACAGGATCAATGGCAACTTCTCGGTGCATTGGCTACATTTCCAATATTAGGTGGAATATTATTGTTAGAAGCATATGAACAGTTGATGCTTTCTCAAATCATTGCATTTGCATCAGTTTTATTGATTGGTTGGCCGATGTTAATTAAAGCAATTAATAGTCTAAAGAACGGAGTATTCGCTTTCCAAGTTCTCACTACTGCTGCTGTGACAGGTGCAATGGTTCTTCAAGAATATTCAGAAGCTTTGATGGTTGTAGGGCTCGTTGCCTTTGCTTCTCATCTAGAAGAACATGCAATCGTAAAGGCTAGAGAATCAATGCAAGGGGGTTTGGATAGATTACCCAGGGAAGCGAGACTTGTATTCAAAAAGAAACTAAACATAGGAGATACAATTTCTTCAATTTCTTCAGTGAATATGCAAAAATTATCATCTGTTCATCCTCAATCCCATGCTCCATCCACCAATATGGTGCCAATTGCATCACTTCAGATTGGTGATAAAATAGAGATTAGATCCGGAGAAATTGTTCCTGTAGATGGCAAGATAATTGAGGGAACTGGGCATTTAGACAGAGCTCCCTTAACGGGAGAATCTCTTCCTGTTGAAGTTTCTGCCGGTTCTGTTATTGAAGCGGGATTGACATTGACTAGAGGTCCAATAATTATTGAAACATCAGCTATTGAAGGTGATACACGATTAGCGGGATTGATAGACATGGTTCATAGGTACAAGGAACGTCCTCCATCAGTTCATTCAACAATTGCAAAATTTACTGAATGGTGGGTCCCCATTGTTTTCATATTCTCTCCAGTCATTGGTTTACTATCATATGGCCAAACTGAAGAAGCACTTCTAACCACTCTCTTATTGTGGGTAGTTTCTTGCCCATGTGCTTTACTACTTGCAGCACCTATTCCTCATGCTGTTGCTTTATCACATGCATCAACAAAAGGAATTGTAGCTAGAGGTGGAGATGTTTTAGAGAAGGCTGCTAGAGTCGATTTAGTCCTTCTTGATAAAACTGGAACACTCACATCTGGTAAACCCCGTCTTCATAGCGTTTCATTAGCAAATGGAATAGATCGGACAAGAACATCAAGATTAGCAGCTGGCCTTGAAATGAGATCTAACCACCCTTATGCGAATGTAATTCTCAAGTCTTTGGAAGAAGGTAATAATCCAATGAATGTTACATCAATAATAGATGGAGAAGCAGGAGTAATTGGTAAATTCCGAGGAAAAGAAATCAGAATTGGTAGAGTTGATTGGTTAGAGGACTCAGGAATAGTTATTCCTAACGAATTATCCATTGAAATGGACAACGTTAGGGAATCTGGCCACGGCGCATCCATGTTATCTGAAGATGGAGTAGCCATTGCTTTATTCCGCTTTATTCATGATGATGCACGAAATGGTGCTCTAGAACTCGTATCTACTCTTCGCGAGTCTGGAATAGAGGTTCAGATCTTATCTGGAGATGAACAGAAGGCAGTAGAATCATTTGGAGAGAGTCTTGGTATTCGTGCAGAGCAATGTATCGGTAATGTTTCTCCTGAAGAAAAGGCATCTTTTGTAGAAAAGCGTTCAGTTTCTAGAAGGACATTGATGGCTGGCGATGGATTCAATGATTCTGGAGCATTAGCAGTTGCTGATGTTGGAATAGCAGTAGGTTCTGGAGATCAAGTTAATCTTGAAGCGGCTGATGTATTGATACCTGGGGAAGATCCTCGTGCAGTTATTACTTTAACAAAATTAGCAAAATCTGCACGCCGTATTGTTCAAGTAAATATTGTGTTAAGTGTATTGCTGACGATTATACTAGTTACTTGTGTACTAATGGGAGTAGAGATTTCAATGGCATTTGGAGTTTTACTTCATGAGGCTAGTGCATTCTTAGTGATTCTAAATGGAATGTGGGTTGCAGGAACCGGAATAAAACGTGTTTCAACTGTTGGAAGTATTTTTGTTGATGTCTACAATGAGGCCATCATTTCAATCAAGATTTTACTAGGTAAAGGTGTTGAAGGTCAATCGACCCCTTGAAATATGTCATCTAATGAGGAACAATGGGGGGCAATGTATGAGCGAGGATACTCCAATACCTTACCAAGTGGAAAGTAGAGTATCTCCACCCCCTGCTTATTGTCCAGTTTGTGAGTCATTATTACCCTCTAATTTGGGTGAGTTGGAATGCGTGGTTTGTGCTGCTCAAGTAAAGGTAGAGCACTCTCCAACTAGAGCATCTTGGGAACAGGAAAAGGTCACATGTCCAGCATGTAAACATGTTTTGGTAGCTGGAATAGATTCAAGGCCAGCTGATCTTCGATGTGCAAAATGCAAACATGAATTCACATTAACTCCTAAGGTAATCAAAGTCGAAATTAAGTGTCCCGCCTGTGAACGGAGTTTGAGAATACCGCAGCGACCCGGAGAAAGGAAATTACGTTGTCCAGCATGCATGGAAGCATTCAAAGTAAATTTTTGAATTTCGCTTTATCCTCAAATCCTTAGAAACGGCTTCTAGAGAGTGTTAGGAACTGTTCCCATTAATTACCATGAGAAAACCGTATTAGTTCGGGGATGGGAACCCAATGGCTACGGATGATGTGTCGGAGACCTTACAGAGTCAAGAGGCTGGCAAGCCTTCTTTAGCCGATTTGAGAGGTAGTGTAGTAGGGTCTCAGTCACGTTCTTTTGAGGGTACTGAGGAATCAATTCAATCTCTGGATAAGGAAGCAAGCATTCGTTCTAGAATAGATCGCGAACGTCGTTTACGTCTTGCAGAGCAAGCAGAACGATTGTCTAATATGCGTAGTGCAATGCGTAAAGCAAACGAGATAATTCATGATGAAGAATACAGAAATCTCGAACTTTCATTGCGTTCTGATTTGGAAGAAGAACTTACGATTATCGAACAACAAGTTTTGGAAAGAGAAGAAGGGGTTCTCAAACAGGAGTTACTTCTCAGACTTGAAAGAGAGGAAAATCAACTCAAAGAAATGTTGTCGTTGGAGAAAGAACGACGAATCAAAGTTTCACAACAAGAGATTCGAGAACGTTTACGTCAAGACATGGACGAAGAGTTCAGTCGACGTCAAGCCTTCTTGTCTGAAAGAATGGAAATTGAAGCCGAACAAGCATTTCAGCGTCAAGTTAGGGATTTAGAATCGGAACTTCGAAAAGATATGGAGAATCAACTTGGCGATGAGGAGAATTTACAGAAACAGCGAATTCAGGAAGGATTAGACGAGAGATTAGCTGAACGAGAGATTCAGATTAGAGGTGCATTACGTAATCGTCTTGAACAACAACTTCAGCAGAGGTTGAAAGATCGTGAAACTCGCCTTCGAGCAGAGTATGAGCGTAGAGCTCTACGAATGGAGGAAGATGTTGCTAAAGATATTCAATCGGAATTGGAGAAACGCCTCGTTGCAGAGACTCATCGTTTAGAGAGTCGAATGCAAGAAGATTTGGAATTAGCAGTTGCACGTAAACGTGAGGAATTGCGTTCGAGTGTTCTCCAGGCATTGGAGACAGAATATGCTGGAAGGCTTTCGGAAAGAAAGCAGAGACTCAGAGATCGTTTCGATATTAGTTTCCAGCAAACAATCGATGATATCGAGGCTGGACTTACCAGACAAATAGAAGGAGAATTGGACCGTAGAATCGAACATCAATTCGAAACATATCGACTTCAACGTGAGGCAGAGATTGGAAGCCAACTTGCTCGTTTCCGTCATGATCGTGAAAATGAACTCAGAAATGAGATGGAAGATGATCACGAAACTCGTAGGGCAAATTGGGTCGAACAGATTGAGGCAGAATATTCCACAAGAGAAGAAGCAACGAAGCGTCAAATAATGGCAGAGATAGATGCCAGATTGAGAAATGAAAGAATTTCCCTAGAAACCTCGTTGGATTTAGTTCGTCAAGAGACTGCTTTAGATTTGGAAGTAGAGATGGAGCAAAGGTTGGGCGAATTTAGGGAACGCAAAGAGCGTGAAGTAGTTGAGCAACTTGAGAGACAGATGTCTAAGCGCGAAGAAATTATGCGCAATAAGGCTCTGATTGAGGTAAGAAGAAGAGAAGCTGAAATGCGTGCAGAAATAGAGGCAGCATTAGCAGTAAAACGTCAAGAAATTAAGGAGAGACTGGCGACTCTAGAAGCACGTTCAGAAGAATTCAAACAATTAGCTGAAAGTCGTCTAAGAAAGGATATTGAAAAGGATTTGATTACCGATGAAGATCTTGAAAGAGAAGCATTAGTTGCTCAATTAGAAGCAAAGGATGAGGCTTCCGAGGAAGATGCGCGACTTGCTAAGAGAGAAGCATGGATGGGTGCATTAGGTTCTGCTCGTTCCCAAACTCCAGCAGGTGCTGCAGGAATGCTTGGAAACCTAGGAACTCAGAATCAAGGAACTGGGCTTGGTGCCGCAGCAATGACTGGACTTAATGTTCCAGGTCAAGCCCCTGCTCCATTAGGTGGTGGGCTTGCTGCACCAGTTCGTTCACCCATTGGCCAGGCACGTCCTATGACTGCACTCGGTGCCGCAGCGGCTCAACAAGATGGTCAGGCAGCGTCATTGGGCGCACGTCCATTGGGGCAGGCACCTTTGGCTCCTGCTAGAGCACCTATAGGTAGTTCAGCAGCCCCATTGGGTGCACCTCAAGCAGGAACACCTGGTTTCCTCGGAGCTCAACCAGAGATTGAACCAATTACACCGACTGAATTAGAATCGGAACCAACAATCGATGAGTCTGCAGAGGAAGTAGATGATGAAGTAGAACAGAAGGCACCTGGAGGAGGTCGAATGATCAAGAGTGGGGGACCATCTGTAAAAGGTCCACCAGTAAAGGGACCCCCTGGAGGAGGTCGAATGATTCGTCAACCTGCATCTACCACCGTCAAAGGTCCACCAGTTCGAAAGACAATTGAACCAGAAACTGAAACTGTTTCAGATGACGCCGTAAATATCGCAGAATTGGTTCCAGCATCTGATAGACGTTTACTTACACCAGTTTCTGACAGTCAAACTGCTTCAATTAAGCCAGTAAAGACCCTTCAACCAATTAGTGAAGAGAAATCATCTTCAATTCGTCCTGTAAAGGTAATGAAACCAGTATCGTCCGAAGAGGAATGAAACAAGCATTAGTCCGCCGGATTGATAGGCGGGGGGTACTCTCAACATACATGCGTCATCCGTCGAGGAGCATTATTGCAGTCGCGATTTTACTTATTTCAATTACAGTTCCTTCCATTGGTGCGGAAGCAGGAGACCTTGGATTTGCTGGAGATATTGAAACATTGAATGGTTCTACTATAGGTTGGGCAGACCTTGGAAATGGAGATGTTGCAATTGTCAATGAATCAGGAAATATTACTGCAATCAAATTAACCGGAAATGAAGCCGGACAGGTTATTTGGACTGGTATCCTCAATGTAACAGCTCTTTCGATGGCATATAGCCACGCTGATGGATTGATTGCTGTGGGTCATCAAGATGGGGCAGTCATTTATTCTACAGTTTTTGAAGCAATAATTTATTCGATTTCTAGAGGGCCTATTGATTCGTTGGATTTTGACCCTAGTGGAGATCTATGGGTTTCAGATCGTGCCTCAAAAAGAGCATACGAGTATAGTGATGGAGTAGCAACAGGAGCTGAAACAACATCTCATACAATTGGTATTACTTCTGTAGAAGTTACTCCCCAAGGCGACATTGTAACTGGAGGAAGAGACCGAGTTGTTCGGGTTCATTCGAATGATGGGAGTCTACTTGGCGTTCTTTCGGAGCCGAATGCAGAGGTCACAGCAATAATGGGAGATAGTGATGGAAAATTACATGCTGTAACTAAAGATGGACAATATCTTGTTTATGAATCAGTAAATTGGTCTCTAACACATTCATCCACTCCTAGTCCACCCACAGAATTAATTGGAATTTTTGATACGAATACAGACACCATCTCACTTGCTGGTTCCAACGGCCTTTTTCATATTATGAACCGAACAAGTGGCAACCAAATCCAATCTCTATCCAATGGAAATGGTGAGGTAATGGGTATTTTAGCTGGAGATTCAAATTCGTTAGTTGTTCTAATGTCTTTTGCAAGTTCATCTGATGTATTACTCTTTGATATTGATACAGATGGAGATAATGTTGTTGATTCCCTTGATGCATTCCCTCTAGACCCTTCTCAAACTTCAGATCGAGATGGTGATGGATATGGTGATTCACAAACTGGAAATCAATCTGATAGTTTCCCAGATGATCCAACTCAATGGGAAGATGCAGATATGGATGGTTATGGTGATAATCCGGATGGAACAAATCCCGATCTTTTCCCATCTAATCCCGATCAATATCAGGACTCAGATTCGGACGGGTACGGAGATTCAACATACGGGCAAGATGGAGATAGTTTCCCAGAAGATGGTACTCAGTGGGCAGATACAGATGGAGATGGTTTTGGAGATAATTTAGAGGGTACCGACCCAGATGCTTGTCCAGATGTTAGTGGGTCATCAACAGAAGATCGACTAGGTTGTCCTGATTTGGATGGCGATGGTTGGTCAGATGAAGGCGATTCGTTTGCATCAGAGCCTACTCAATGGATGGATAGTGATGGAGACGGATATGGAGATGCTCAGCAGGGATTCCGAGGTGATGGATGTGCAAATGAAGCAGGAACAAGTACACGTTATTTGCTCTACAATCCAGTGGAAGATAAAGTTGAGACGGTCTCTAGTTATGGGTGTCCAGATTCAGATGGAGATGGATATGCAGACGAATCTGAAGCATATTGGGATGCAGATAATTGCCCCGGTTCTCTAGTAGGAAATTCAACAGAATGGTTGGACGAAGATCGAGATTGTTTGGGTTCAAATACTGATTATGACGATAGGGAATTTAATGTCCAGACTGTTGAAGATCATTGTGAAAGGAATGTTAACGATTCAATTTGCGCAACACTAGACAAAGAAGAGGAAGTAAATCAGAATCTCGAAGTAAATCAACAACAAGAAGCAGATCTTGCAAGTCAATTGATTTCATTTGCTCCAATTGGTGCAGCAATAGCAGGGATAATGTTGGTTGTAATTGGTGTACTTTCGATTGTTGGACGTAAGTTGGGTAAGAAATCTGAAACTGATGAAGAGAAATACACCAGACGTGGTGCTACTAAGGAGATTGAAACTGGTTCTGTAGAACAGATTGGAGGGATCATAGAGGATGAGAAATGGGATGATGATGTAGCATCATTGTTGGATTTGAGTGAAACTTCACCTGATGAAGAAATCGTAGATGAGGATAATGAGTCAACTGAAGGAAAACAAAGAGGACCTGTAGATGAGCCTAGTAATGACGAATCACAAGAAGAACCATCCGAAGTAGATGATGGAACAGGGAATTGGGAAGCCGGTCAGGAAGGATGGCAGGTCTACCAAAATGCCGAAGAAGGAGCTACTTCGGATGAACCTCAAGCAACCGAAGAATCGACAAGTGCTCCTGCAGAAGCCCCTCCTCTCCCCGAAGGAGGTCTACCTGAGGGATGGACAATGGATCAATGGCGTTGGTATGGTCATGAATGGTTAGAGAAGAATAGTTGATTCAGAACTACCTGCACCTATTTTTGTTTCATGTGTTTGATATTATGTGAAATTTACAGGGATAGATATTCTGAGTTGTTTTAATTCATCACCACTCATTGGACTTGAGCCAGCCCTTCTACTAAGTTCCATTAGCCCCTTTAATATCAAATTCCAATCGCTTGTGGATGAGTGTAACTCGATTTTTTCGCATGCTGCTAGATGAAGGAGCGTCTCTTCATCACTATTTGGGAATACTAGACCTCGCAGTATGGTTGTACCATCGATACGTAGTACACGAGGTTGTCCACGCACATTAATCACTCAAGAGTCCTATAGCTGAAATCGTGGAATCTATATCCTCTTCATCTAAATTAGATATACGAATTCTTAGAGCATCATGTTCTTCCTTTAAGCGATTTAGACGGTATTCTTTCAGTACGGATTTTAGTAAATCATCGATACTTTTCACTCCTTCCATTGCTCTTAATGAATTAAGGCGTCTTCGTACTTCAAATGAAACTGAGACCGAGGTCATATCAGGTGAACCCATGTATCGATGTTAGCCTTCCCGAACATAGGTATGACGGTGAAAATAAGGTAGTTGAGGGCATTCCAATAGAGTTTAGTGATTCTCCAAATCAAGTCACAAATGTTCAGGATCACCTTGTTCAATAGCTTCTCTTCGAAGTACTGATTCAGGATTAACACCAAATTCAGCTCTTCTTTTCATTATCCTAAGATGTGTTTCTTTTGCCAATGCCCAATATTGTTTACTTCCTTTGTTTCCTTTTGTAGGATTTTTGAGTAATACAACGGGCGCCCCATCTTTAGGTGCTTCAGCAATCGACATCAAACGTGGAATTACAGTTTGGAAGACATCTTCTCCGAAGTGTTTTCTCACTTCTTTTTCCACAAAATCAGATAACTTAGATCGAGGAGTATACATTGTAACTGCAATACCAAATAATTTCAAATGATTATTGACTCTTCTTTGGATTAAACGAATAGAATTCATTAGTTGACTCATCCCTTCTAGAGCATAGTATTCTGCTTGCACTGGAACCAATATCCAATTCGCTGCAGCAAGTGCATTTATTGTTAACAAACCCAATGAAGGTGGAGTATCAATTATGATATGATCAAAATCATCCATTACTGGTGCAAGTGCTTCACGAAGCCTTGTTTCCCTACCTAGTTTAGTTGCTAACTCAATTTCAGCACCCGAGAGCCGAATATTGGAAGGTAAGAGGTATAGATTTTCTACCTTCAATCGTTTAGGAGTTCGTTGATCTTGATTCATATTTTTGAAAGATCTTTGCATTTCGTCAGTCAATATTTCAGGTCCAATTAAGAAATCATGAACATTTAGATCCTCTCCGGTAGGTTGCATCAATAGTTCGTAAACTGTGGGTACGTCGAGTCTTTTGTCCACTCCAAAACTGGTTGATGCGTTTCCTTGTGGATCTAAATCGATAAGCAATACTTTCGATGGAGGGATTCCAAGTTTAGAGGTTCCTTCAGCAAGAGAAGTTGCTAGATTCACAGCAGTAGTAGTCTTCGCACATCCACCTTTCTGGTTTGTGCACGCTATGATAGTCTTGTACGGGTCCATCGTCTCAGCACAACTCCCGAATCCGTCCTACATCAGTATTCGCAGATAAATGCAACAATTAGATACGAAATTATTGGATAACAGGCACTGGGACCTCATTCAATATTTTGCGCATGATATGCATTCCAGTAATTCCCCGAATCTTTGCTTCAGGCTTCAAAACAATTCGATGACTAACAACTTGTAGTGCAACCGATTTAATGTCGTCTGGAATTACATAATCTCGACCATCAATTGCTGCTGCTGCTCTACCTGTTTTGAATAGAGATTGGCTAGCACGTGGAGAAGCTCCAGTAATTACTCTGTGGTCTTCACGAGAACGTTGTACTACTTCAACGATATAAGAAAGAATAGCTGGGTCGATATGAACTTCTTCGAGTGCTTTTTGCATTGCTACAACTTTCTTCGGAGAAGTTATTTGTTCGACATCGTGATCATCCTTTCCACGCATTTTTCTTCTTGCAAGAATTGCTTTTTCTTCTTGGCGATTTGGATACCCCATACTCATTTTCATGAGAAAACGGTCCATCTGAGCTTCGGGAAGAGGATAAGTTCCTTCTTGTTCAATTGGGTTTTGAGTTGCCAATGTTACGAAAGGAGCAGGTAATTTGTGAGTAATACCTTCGATTGTTACTTGTTTTTCTTCCATTGCTTCGAGTAATGCAGCTTGAGTTTTTGGAGGTGCACGGTTAATCTCATCAGCGAGTAGTAGATTTGCGAATAGTGGTCCAGGACGTAGTTTGAATTCACCTTCTTTTTGATCATACATGTATGTCCCCATAATATCTGAGGGTAACAAATCAGGGGTAAATTGTACTCTCTTGAATTTACAGCCTAGAGAACGTGCAAATGTATTTGCTAGCATTGTTTTTCCTAATCCTGGAAAATCTTCTAGAAGCATATTTCCATTGGATAAAATTCCAATAGTTACACGCCGTAGATTTTCTTGTTTTCCAATGATAACTTTGGAAACCTCATTCATCAACGCATTAGAAATGTCACTAACAACACGGACAACTTCTCGACCGCGACCCCCGCTTCCTCCAGAATACTCTGAGACCATATTAGCACCCTTTAACATCAAACGACCCTATCTTGAACTACTTCAAGGTTGGTGGTTGTCGATTCGTTTTGCATCAGGAGATTTAAAGCCCCCAACGCGGTGAATTCGAGTTCTTCCTATGCATTGCAACAATCTCTTCTAAAATCTCTTTTTCCATTTCTGTGAGATTACGTTTTCTTAGAACTCTTACATGAGATTCAGGAACATCTACTAGTAATACATCACCTTCGTTTATCTGCCTTCCAACTGTTACATGAGTTGCTTCAGAAGTTTCATCTCCTGGTTTTTTCACTGCGCCGCTGATACTAATTGCAACTTCATCACCCTGTTTTGCTTCTTTTTGACTATCTTGACCTAAACGAATGGATTTGACTTGACCTAATTGTATTCCTTCTTTCATTAGTCTTTGACCCACATGAATTCGTCCTCCAAGTACTCGTACTCCAATTACGGCGGGTTTAGATGCTCTAAATGTATGATCTGGAAGGAAGAGCAATCTTCCAGGATAAACAACCATTTCTCTGTCTGCCTTTTCTTTATTCTCTAGTGTTTCTTTCAACCAAGATTCATGTTCATCTATGATGTGATAAATTATGTCTCCAGTAATTAGATGAACATCACAGTTAGGACTTTCAAATTCGGCAGATGCTTCAGGAAGTGGTTTTGTATTGAACGCCAAAATCACACGCTCCTCAGGTTCTTTCCCTACTTCTGAAATTCGAATGTCCTTTCGAGTAATTTTTCCCACACTCGCTGCCCTGATGGGTATTTCTCTCTCACCCAATTCAAATGCTAGCGCTTCTAATCCACCTAATGTGTCTGATTTGATGCATACTCCAGTTTCGTTCAATTCCAAAGTTAGTGTTGATTCTTCTTTTGCTTTCATCCATGCAATTTCTTCTTCCTCCTCTGAATTTACTACATGGAGCGTAGTTCCCGCTAATACATCATCTAAATCCACAGCACTAATTTTCACACCAGCAGCAGCATAAACGCGTTCTACGGGGTCCCAACGATTACCCGCATCTCTCATCTCATTCATTCCTCTTGGAGAAAACATTCCTCTAACTTTTGATTTCTTAGGTCCACTTTCACTAGCTACAATAATTTGATCACCTTTACCAATTGATCCACGTGATAGGATTACATCGAGGGTTTTTCCTAATCCTCGTTCTTCTTTTACTTCTAGAACAGTTGCCGTCCCCATCCCTTCAACATCGGTGAGTTGAGTATCTAAATATCGTTCTGCAAGTCCGATAACAACTGCAAGTAGGTCTTGAATTCCTTCGCCTTCTTTCGCGGAACAAGGGACCATGGCGATCGTATTAGTAAAGTCATTAACGCGATCATAGCGTTCAGCATTAAACGCAGAATCCCCCAATTCACCTACAATTTTCCAGTGTTTTTCCTCTAGATATCCGATTGCATCCTTTGATTGTTTTTTCAATGAAACAGCCATAGATCTTCCATGTTCAGTATTCCAACCATACAACCTATCGACTTTATTTAGAGCAATCACAAATGGCGTTTTTGCTTCTCTTAAGATTCTAATTGATTCAAGAGTTTGTGGTTTACACCCATCCATTACATCTACAACTAATATTGCAATATCTGCGAGTGCCCCTCCTCTACTTCTGAGGCTAGTGAATGAATGGTGGCCAGGTGTATCGATGAAAAGTAACCCTGGTGACAGAAATTCTTTCCCTCCTAAAAGTGGCCCACAATACGTGTTAAGAACATCAGCAGGCACTTCTGTTGCACCAATATGTTGAGTAATTCCTCCAGCTTCTCTAGCCATTACAGAACCTTGAGTTTTAGAACCCAGATTCCTTATGTGATCCAATAAAGACGTTTTTCCATGATCAACATGGCCAAGAACA
>PBDV01000036.1 GCA_002718215.1 Methanobacteriota archaeon | reverse complement strand
TAGCCCAATGGATTGCTGTATCCTTTGAAACAAAACCAATACTGCTTTTATTTCGATTAGTCATTGCCCAAACTGCGCTTACTACAGTTATTACCACTAAAATCGCTTCTTCCAAAAGCATGAGGTTATTTCCTTCTCCTGAAAGTCGCGACCAAGCACTAGAAAGATGCCATGCAATAAGTAAAATCATCAATTGTCCAATCCGGCGAACTCTTGAACGATCTCCTTTGGTCCAAGATAGATCATACGGAATAAATCCATCTTTGGACATTTGAAGGAATAAGCCAGTAATTGAAAAAGATACAATGACATAAATCACCCACAATAAAATCTCGGGATTATTTCCAGTAAAATTTGGAATCAAAACACCTCTCATTAATGCGATAGTTGATGAAGAAACAAATGCGCCGATGAAAAGTATTCGAAAATCCCATGATTTTGGTTCTGATTTCTCTAAACGTTTACTTGATTTTGCGCCAATAAATACTCCTCGAATACTGCTTCTCAGAGCTAATCCTTGTCCGATTGACCAGAATACAAATAGTGAAGACAATACAATTGCCCAAGTATCTCGAATTGCTTTGTCTTCCGCTATCGTAAGGAGTATGGCTCCTCCAATCAAAACCATGAGGGAAATGGGTAAAAATATCGGCCCAATGATTTTCCCTATCTTCGATGAAAAACCTTCTACTAAGAGCCATTTTTTAACGCGCGGATTGTCCCCAATAATTCCGATTATTGTGTAGGACGCCATTGCAGAAGTGAAGATAATAGCTGCGAAACCAGGATCTTCGTTTACTGTGGAAACAAGTGCGAATAAACCTCCAGTTCCCGCGATTAGTAGGAAAACATGTGGCATTGTCCTTGGTGATAAAAGTGTCTTGATTAGTTCCCATGGACTCTCTATAACTGCATCAAGTTCACCTCGTTCCATATGTATCGCATGGTGGGGACTGAAATAAACGGTCAACCCTCCAAAGTACATGGCGCACCCTTCTAAGGCCAAACGTCCGAAGCGGCGTTGGGTTGGAATTCACGTCAGAGATGAAATGGGTAGGGTGCAGGTAAATTCAATTCTTGAGAACATATTTCCCTCTGATTCTTTGAAACTATATGATTTACAAATTATCAATGGTAAATGTTACGGAATAGTCAGAATTAATCTTTCAGAAGTTTCCGATTTTCTGGTAAAATGTGAAACAGATCCTCGTTTACAAACAATTACTACTTCTGGAAAGATTCGTCTTGTGAGAGAACGTCTTGAAATCCCTCATCCGAAGGTTCGTAGATGAAGCATTCATCACCTTTGATGAATTGCGTATGTTATGGGCGGAGGAGGAACAAGTGAACCTATCCCTGTTTGGGACTTGTCCTCTCTAATGGGTGCAACCATGCTTATTGGGACTATCTTAATGGCTTTGTGGACTCCATCAAATGAGGTAAGTCTAGAACAAGGGGGTGAGCCAATTTGGCTTACTAGTGTTGATGTTGGCTTCCTTGGTTCTGAAGATATTATTGAGATTTCAGTGCTTCCAGACGAATCATGCAATGGGGCTAATTCTACACCTTGCAATATTCTTGTGAATGTAGGGTTGGAAGAATTATCTTTCCCAGAAGAAGAATCCTGGCATTCACTCACTTCTTCAAGAACATCTGAAGGGCCACTAAATATTTCAGTTCAAGGAGTAGGGGATTATGATGTGAAAATCAATGTGAAAAGGCAACTTCCATTGGAAGCAATTCCCGCAATCCTTGGACTTTTCTTATTGGTATGGGGGGAATGGCGCCGTCGCCAATAATATTAGATAATCATCTCTAATTCTGAAATTTGTTTAATGGCAGAACGGGTAACAATTTCTAATCCTGAATCTGATATTTTAGATATGATGCCTGTTTCATCATTTGCTTTTCCCTTTGATCCAATAATTTGAGTTTTTGATGCTGCTGACCACCATCTTTTTCGCAGAAATTTCGCATCTACAATCGGTATTCTTTGATGTTCTTCAAACCAAGAAGAAAAATGTCGATGAAGGTGTATTTCTAATCCCTCTAACCCGGACTTTGAAATTCCCTTGATTTCATTTCCATCTATTTTTCTATCGATTCCATTTACTCCGACTCCACAAGAAATCCATGCTTTTTCACCTTTAGATTCTGCATGTAGTAATATCCCAGCAACCTTTTCATTACCAGCGCGCGAGTAGATATCATTCGGCCATTTGATTGTATACTGCGAATTTTCTTCTTTGGACCAAGTGGTAAATTGTGGAGTGATATTGTTCCATGTGCAAATGGCTCCATGGACTGCTAGAGATGCTGCCATATGCATTTCTTGAACGCTAAATTTAGGGGGATTTGGTCCACAAATCCTCCATGTTGCAGTAATGTCTCCCTCTAGTGAAATCCAGTTTGAATTGTTTCTTCCATAACCGTTTGTTTGTTCTATTGCAATGGCACATTTACCCGCAGGTGTATTTTGTTCGAGAAGTTCCATGGTTGAGGAAATTGAATTTTTGATTATTGGGTCCCATTCCCACCCTCTCCACAGGGCAATTACTGTGGTACGTTCTCCACCATTACATCTAGTTTGGATTGGTCTCACTGACCATCCTTCTGAAATAGCAATTCCAAGTTCTCTATTGGTTCGATGGCTAGGGGAAACTAGGGCAATTATGCATCCTTGATTACTCAGTATTCCTGGCTTAGAACCTAGTTTGAGAAGGAGTCGAATAGGGTGTTCCCCTTCCCATGATAGTGCTGCTTCTTCGAAAGGGCCTAACCTAGATCTATTGTCACTGGGGCACTCTAGATAGGGTGTATTCCATGTTATTACATCCCAACTTTTGTTTTCTTCAGCTTCTATATCCTCTATATTTTTCTCTAATGCTACAAAATTACCAGTTTTATGATTTCCTCTGGCTGCAACTATTGCTAGTGGATTGACGTCGACTCCACAAACCTCCCATCCAATTTCTGCCATTGAAATTCCAATGGCTCCTGTTCCTGTTCCAATTTCTAGAAGGCGCCCCGGAATTCCTTTTATTTGCATTAATGATTCGTGTAACATGTTGGTATCTTCTCGAGGGGGGTATACTGTAGGAGGTACAACCAATGTTCTTTTTTTCCCTTCTGAATCCGTCCAAATTATTTCTTTAGATTGACCCAAAGAAATCTCAACTTCTCTCTCTGGTTCAATGCCCATTTTGACTCTTCAGAGAGTAGGGTTCATGAACACCATAGATGAGGGAACCTCGTTATGTTGGTCTCCTTCCCGAACCGTGATATTTATGAACACCCCATCGGTCCGCAGGAGGCCCAGCATTAGCCATGGGCCTGTAGCTTAGCCAGGTAGAGCGACGGACTTTTAATCCGTTGGCCGGGGGTTCAAATCCCCTCAGGCCCGCCTAACTAAGTCTCAGGCTCANGNTTTTTGTTGNGNATAGGGGTGTNNAAAATGGCGGTCAAGAGTTCCACNAAAAAGAANTTGATCGAACTAGGAGTGACCGAGGATCATGCCTCGGCGATGGCNAATGATACNAATTTGAGCCAACTCAAAATGCTTAGTGCNGATGAGATTGGAGCNCGAATCGGTTTGAAGGGAGATGANGAAGTTGTNGAGAGATATATGGCAATTTTGCGAGATCANCCTACGAGAAATCGNAAGTCACGTTCNGTTAAGCGAACAATCACNCAAAAAATGGAAGATGANGATATNCCTGCNCATGGNGANCGNTTCAATATTTTGAATCACGAANTAGTTCCTCATCATGANTTAGTNGATNTTGACGATGAAGANCGTGTGCTANTTCCTTGGGGTNTNCTCACTANTGATGCNGAAGGAAANCCNCGNTTAGCTAAGGAAAGACTACCTAAGATTCTNATTAANGATCCAGCNGTTCAAGTATTGAAGGAAATGGAAGAGTCNAAGGTTGAAGGCCTTCCTGCNGGATGGTTGACAAATCGTGTAGTCAAGGTTGTCAGATATAGCAGATCTGCTGGTTCTGCTGTTGCATACAGACTAATTGTGGAGGCCCATTAAGGGAGGNATTGTGATGAAGGAAATTATAGAGGCATATTTCAATCAAAGGAGTTTGGTGAATCACCAGTTAGCATCGTATGACGACTGTGTCCCNTCAAGTGATGGCTCNGAAGTTCGGCTNAATAGAATGGANAACATNGTCCGNAATATTCGAGTNGGTACTGACGAGATTATGGNTGATGGTCTAGGTGGAATAATTGCACTTGACGTATTGGATAAGGACATTAAGGTTAGAATCAAGAATATCAAACTAGGGAAACCAGTNATTCGTGAAGCAAATGGTTCCATCCATGAATCAACTCCTGTTCAATGTAGACTTCGAAAACTAACTTANATGAGTCCATTGAAACTTGATTTTACTATTTTTAGAGATGATAAACCTGCTCCTGANGAAGAATTAGAAGTACATATNGGNAATCTACCNATNATGGTACGTTCNCAAATTTGTAATCTNCATCCAAAGAACATTGCTACCGCNGATGGTCAAGCAGGAAAACTCAATCTTGAAACGTCNGATGAAGACAAAAATAGATATCATCGCCTTCTAGAAAAATATGGTGAAGANCCNCTNGANCCNGGTGGNTACTTTATCATCAATGGTACNGAAAGAGTACTTATTTCGATGGAGGATCTTGCCCCAAATCGAGTTACNGTTGAGAAAAATAAGAAGTATACATATGAAACTGAGGTTGCGAAGATATTTTCNCAGCGAGATGGTGCTCGAAAACCACTCAATGTCGAAAAACGCNGAGACGGGATGNTGATGGCCAAGATTCCTTCAGCAGGAAGCACNGCAGTCCCAGTCGTACTTCTTATGCGAGCTCTTGGAGTAGATAATGANGCNGAGATTTTCCAAGCGATTGCAGGNCCTGTTGAGACNATGAAATATACTGTTGCCAACATTAACGAAATTAAGGATAATAATGAGTATGAGGTGCATACTACNGAAGAAGCCCTTGCCTGGTTGGAGAAGAAATTNGCTGCTGGACAGCAAAAAGAATATCGTGAACAACGTATTCAAAATATGTTGGACAAAGAATTNCTTCCTCACTTAGGGGAAACACCNGAAAACCGTCGCAANAANTCGGTTTTCCTTGGNCGTGTNGTTCGTCAAGTNTTGGAAATGGCAGTTACNGACAGAGAAGCCAACGATAAGGACCATTACGCAAACAAGCGNGTNCGTCTTGCTGGCGACTTAATGGAGGACCTNTTCNGAGTCAGCCTTCAACAATTNGCTAGAGACCTAAAGTATCAACTTGAACGNCATCACAATAGGAAGCGNGATCTCAANATTAGTTCTTGTCTACGNCCCGATGTTTTGACCTCTAAGATAATGCATGCNCTTGCTACAGGTAACTGGGTTAGCAGTAGAAGCGGAGTTAGTCAGTTGCTCGATAGAACCACATATNTNGCTGCACTTTCNCATATGCGTAGNGTTACCAGNCCATTAGTTCGAAGCCAACCTCATTTCGAAGCACGTGATCTTCACCCNACTCATTGGGGAAGATTATGTCCGAATGAGACTCCAGAAGGACAGAATTGTGGATTAGTAAAGAATGCAGCGCAAATGATTGACGTTAGNGAAAATGTTCCNGAAGAGGAGATTAAGGGAATGCTTTCAGAGGCAGGTGTTGATTCATCTCCGGANGGTTGGGCCGAAGGNTCTCGAATTCACGTTAATGGAGATATTTTCGGNCTTCACAAGGATGCTCACAAATTGGTCGCTCGAATGAAAGCTCGAAGAAGAACTGGAAAAATCAAATCAGAGGTTTCTATTCGACANGATTCTGTAAACAAGGATGTTTTCATTAANACAGATAANGGGCGAATTCTTCGNCCTCTTCTCGTTCTAGAAAATGGNGATTTGACTCTGAACAAGGNGCACTTGGAAAGACTCCGTTCTCGTGAAATGAGTTTTAGAGAACTCGTTTGGGAAGGNGTTGTTGAATGGGTAGATGCAGAAGAAGAGGAAGANCTCCTAATTGCTCCNCGNCCATATGACNTACCAGCNAGGAGTCCAAAGCACAATCGACCNCTAAANCCTGCAACTATTGAATGGCTAAATTTGGGNGAACCNGGNCAGTCACANGCTANACTTCGTGCTGAAATTATNATGCCGAATGGAGATAAGGACTTNGAGGAATTTGAACTACCTCTNAATTATCATCAGGTTGATGCTGAAGGAAACCCAAATTTNGACTCTCTNAAGAAGAAGCAAAAGAAGTCNGGNGANGTANTNTGTTTNACNCACGTTGAGATTGATCCTCAATTGATTCTTGGAGTATGNGCTAGTCTTGTNCCATATCCNGAACANAATTCNACTCCGCGTGTTACNGGNGGAACNGCGATGGTTAAGCAAGCACTCGGTCTACCTAGCGCTAATTATCGNCTTCGACCAGANACTNGNCTNCATATTCTGCANTATCCGCAGCAATCCATGACTNGNACTNGGGCAATGCAACAGACTAATTTCCTTAGNCGNCCNGGNGGTCAGAATTTCGTAGTTGCNGTTTTATCNCATCATGGATACAATATGCAAGACGCAGTAATCATGAACAAGGCTAGTGTTCAAAGAGNTCTTGGNCGTTCTNCATTCGTTCGAACNTACAATGCTGAAAACCGNCGNTTCCCTGGAGGTCTTGAAGAAACAATACAAGTTCCNGGAAACGATCCTAATCATGAGGTAAAGGGATTGAAGCCANTNGAGNCNTATGAACACCTTGAGATTGANGGACTTCCTATCCCTGAGACNTANNTAGANAGTGGNGAAGTNCTTGTTGGAAAGACCAGNCCNCCTCGNTTCCTTGAAGAAAATGCNGGNGGNGCNTTCTTTGCNGCNCCTGAAAGNCGTGAATCTTCNATGACNGTTCGACANGGNGAGAAAGGATTTGTAGACAATGTATTCGTTACNGAGAGTCTTGATTCTGGATTAATGGTTCGCCTTACTCTTAGAACNAATCGTATNCCCGAACTTGGNGATAAATTCGCATCAAGNCACGGNCAAAAGGGAGTAATTGGTCGTTTGATTGAACCNCAGGACATGCCTTTCACAAGTTCTGGAGTAGTTCCAGATNTCTTGATGAACCCTCATGCAATTCCATCCNGAATGACTGTAGCACACGTTCTNGAAATGATTGGTGGAAAGGTTGGTTCTATGGAAGGAAGACAGATTGATGGTACTGCTTTCAATGGAGAGAAGGAAGATTCTCTNAGGGAAGCTCTNGTNCGAAATGGNCTTGCTCANACTGGNCGNGAGNTTATGNTTAATGGAGAGACNGGNGAGCAGTATCCNGTNGAAATTTTCNCAGGNGTAATCTATTATCAAAAACTCCACCACATGGTTAGTGGGAAGTTNCANGCAAGAAGTAGAGGAAGAGTACAGATTCTTACNCGNCAGCCNACTGAAGGACGAGCTCGACAGGGNGGTCTTCGATTCGGNGANATGGAGCGTGATTGTTTGATTGCNCACGGNGCATCGATGGTNATCAAAGATCGTCTTCTTGACGAGAGTGATGGTTGGGANATGATGNTTTGTAACAACNCNGGATGNGGNCATGCTNCCTATTATGATTGGAATCGTAAAGCAACNGTNTGNCCTGTATGTGGAGATAGNGCTGATNTCCACACTATTCAGACATCATATGCATTCAAACTACTCCTTGATGAGATGAAATCTCTTGGAGTTGCTATGAGAATCGANCTGGAGGACCGAAGATGAGAACTAGAGATGTTGCTAAGATCCCTAAGAGGATCGGGTCAATCAAATTCACTTTGATGGACCCGAANGAAATTCGAAAGATGTCNTCTGTAGAGGTGAAAACNGCTGANACATACAAGGATGANGGTCATGCTTTCCGNCAAGGTTTGATGGATACGAAGATGGGTGTAATTGATCCAGGNATGAGATGNNNTACNTGTGGGAATAAGCATGAGGANTGCCCAAGNCATTTCGGNCATATTCAACTTGAATTNCCTGTAGTNCACATTGGATTNGTTCCTTTGATTAAATCATGNCTNAGTTCAACNTGTAATNCTTGNAGNANGATTCTATTGAANAGTCAGAAAGGAACTCACCCTCAAGANCCTGAAAAGTCTGAGCAGGATTACTATAGAGATTCGATTAACGATGTAAAACAGAAGCATGGNGTAGGTTCTCCAGAGTATTCGAAATTAATCAAAGATATTGAGAANGAATGTAAGAGTGCGAAGAGNCGCATATGTATGCACTGTGATGAAGAACAGGGCATTATACANNTAGACAAACCGTCTACATTCAAAGAAAAGTTCGAAAAGCACGAAGGAAAATTGAATCCTAGGGACATNCGCGAATGGTTAGAGAGAATACCNGATGAGCATTTGATTTTCTTNGGAATTGAGGGAGGNACCAGTCGTCCTGAGTGGACNATAATGAAGGTTCTACCNGTTCCTCCGATTACTGTTCGCCCGTCAATTACTCTNGACAGTGGAGATCGTTCTGAAGATGATTTAACTCACAAGTTGGTTGATGTTCTAAGGATTAATCANAGATTNCGGGAGAACAGAGACTCTGGTGCNCCTCAACTTATTGTNGANGATTTATGGGAANTNCTNCAGTATCATATTACGACTTATTTTGATAATCAAACTAGTGGAATTCCACCAGCTAGACACCGTTCAGGNCGNACTNTNAAGACACTTACTCAACGNCTTAAGGGGAAGGAAGGNCGTTTCCGAAGNAATCTNTCNGGTAAGAGAGTAAACTTCTGTGCTAGGACTGTAATCAGCCCTGACCCNAAGTTGAGTATTAACGAGGTNGGAGTTCCTCTACNNACTGCTAAAGAACTTACAGTNCCTATTCGTGTGACTTCTAGAAACATGGAACAGATGAGGCAAATGATTCTNCGTGGTCCNGATGTTCATCCTGGNGTNAATTACATCGTTCGTGGAGATAATTTCAGAGTACGAATCACTGATNCTACCAAGTGGATTTGGGCTGGATTCCGTTGCTTGAATNNTGCTTGTGTTCCTGGAACTCATGACGANGAACCCTANGTGGGNATGANACCAGAGCTTAATGAGTGTATTAAGGCTCCAAACTTCCTACCTGGAGTTGTCACTAAGAAGTTGATATCTAAATCAGTAGATGGAACAGAAAGCGTAGAATATCATGTTGATCTTGAGTCAACACTTCAAAATCTCAGAGGTGAAGATGAACATGGACGCCCCTTACCGTACGGAGATCCGCGTGCTATCGTGCATCAAAGATGGGTATTTGAGAGAAATAATCCTGGTGAAGAATTCCCTGAGGAATTAGAAGTATATTGCCCTCATTGTGGGAGCCCAGAATTTGAACTAGGGGATGGCACGATAGCAAGACACCAAGTAGAAGATAGACTCTCCACATACGATATTCATGGAAATCCTAAGCCAGGTATGACAGTCGAGCGTCACTTGATTGACGGAGATATTGCGATTTTTAATCGTCAACCTTCACTTCATCGTATGTCGATGATGGCCCATGAAGTACGAGTAATGGATGGCAAGACATTCAGATTCAATCTAGCAGTATGTACTCCTTACAACGCTGATTTTGATGGTGATGAAATGAACTTGCATGTTATTCAGTCAGAAGAGTCACGTGCTGAAGCAAAGATCTTGATGCGTGTTCAAGAGCATATTATTACTCCGCGTTATGGTGGTGCAGTAATTGGTGGAATTCACGATCATATTTCTGGGGCTTACCTACTTACTCATGGCGAAAGAATCATTCCGGAGGCTCTTGCATTAGAGGTACTTGGACAAATCGATTACACTGGAGAACTACCCAAACTACAAGAGAAGGATGGGGTCACTGGATATCTCGGTACTGATTTGATGAGTCTAATAGTTCCTGATGGTTTTCGGCTCCAATATACTAGCCGTAGTAACGACACCGTCAATGTTGAGGGAGGACTTGTTAGTGGGACATTGGATAAAAGAGCAATTGGTGCAGAAGATGGTAGATTACTTGATGCTGTGGTTCAAACTCATGGTACAGAGACTGGTGCAAAATTCCTTGATGATATGACTAGAATGACTATTGCAATCTGCACTTCAATGGGATTCACTACTGGAATTGATGATCAAGATTTACCGCCAGAAGCTAGACAAGAAATTCGCGATATTAATCAAACAGCATCCGATGAAGTAGATGCTGAATTGATTAAATTTGGTAAGGACGGTTCAAGATACGAAAAGGCTCCAGGCCGAACGCCATTGGAAACTCTTGAACAGAATATCTTAGGGATTTTGGACCAGTGCAAAAGTTCTACTTCGAATGTTGCTAAAGACTACCTTGGTGATGATAACGCCTCTGTACTAATGGCAACTTCTGGCGCTCGCGGAAACATGGACAACCTCGCAATGATGGCAGGTTCTATTGGACAACCAAAGGTTAGAGGAAAACGTCTTGAACGTGGATATCAAGATCGTGTTCTTCCACACTTTGGACGTAAACAACGCGGTGCAAAGGAGAAAGGCTTCGTTTCTTCCTCCTTTAAGAGAGGATTGGAGCCAACTGAGTTCTTTATGCTCTCAGTTTCAGGACGAGAGTCACTTGTGGATACTGCAGTTAGAACTGCTAAGTCTGGATACATGCAACGACGTCTGATTAACGCAATGGATGATCTGAAGGTTTGGGATGATAAAGCATCTTCAGTTAGAAATACTGCAAATCGAATTATCCAATTCCATTATGGAGAAGATAGTGTTGATCCCGCTCGTTCAAAGAAGGGAGATCCAGTCAATATTGAATCTGTATTGGATGACGCATTAGGGGGCAACTGAATATGACCGTCAAGAGTGCAACTAAGAAGAAACTGCAAGATTTGGGCATTCAGGAAAATTATGCTCACGAACTAGCAGATGACCGTAAATGGGATGATGTGAAATTACTGACTCCTGTTGAAATTGCGAAGATTTGTGGAACAGATTCCAAGTCCGGAGAACAAATTCACAATGTAATTCAATCCGCAGGTAAGGGCAAAAAGGTTGCTGCTGCTCAGACATTTTCGGTTAAGAGAAAGCGCCGGGGCCGGCGAACTGAATCTGTTAGAAGTCTCCAACACTATAATGAGGAGCAAAAAATGGAACAAATCGAGAGAGATTTCTTTGAAACTCGTGAGGACCCGCTTTTTGCACAAATTAAAGAGGCCGCTGAAGAAAAGAAACTACATCTATCTCCCAGGATGATTCATGATTTGGTCATTGGATTACATTCTAGAGGTAAGTCAAAACTTACTGCTAAGCAAGTTAAAGGAGTAATTGAATCAATGTCTTCTGCTCTATCACGAACCAGGGTAGATCCGTTTGAAGCAGTAGGGATTATTACTGCACAGTCCATTGGTGAACCTGGTACTCAGATGACGATGAGAACTTTCCATTATGCGGGGGTAGCTACAGTAAACGTCACACAAGGTTTACCTCGGATTATTGAGATAGTTGATGCTAGAAAGACACCTGAAACTCCTACAATGAATATCTATCTGGATGCTACTGATGAGAAGGGTAAGCCGTTTAATACCGAGGAGAAGAAAGTGCAAAAACTTGCAGCATCTCTTGAAACAACATTAACTTCAGATATTGCTGGGATTGAAGTGAATGTTGCTCAGCGATTCTTGACTTTGACTCTGAATAATAAGAACCTGAGGATGAAGGATATGACTGGAAGCGAAGTTCGTGACAAATTATCGCGAAGTCTTCGGTTATTTGTTGGAGCAGATGATGATGTAAAGCCGAAGGAATTGACGATAGTTCCAGGAATCAAGAAGGAGGAGGAAATGGCAGATTTGGCATCTAATCCTCCCACATATACAGATCTTCTAGCGCTTGAAGACAAGGTAAAGAAAGTCAAACTCAAAGGCGTAAAGGATGTAATTCGTGCGAACATCCAAGGTCCGACTAAAGATACTGGTGAATATTACATCTCGACAATCGGTAGTAATCTAGCAAAGGTTAGTGAGTTCCAAGGAGTTGATCGTTCTCGAACATATACAAACAACATCATGGAGATTTACAAATATCTTGGAATTGAAGCTGCTCGACAATCGATTATCAATGAGATGTTGATGACTTTGGAAGGTGCAGGATTAGATGTGGATGTACGACATCTTTTGACGGTATCAGATGTAATGACTTCAGAAGGAGGGGTCAGAGCAATTGGGCGTCATGGGGTTTCAGGTAATAAGCACAGTATTCTTGCTCGTGCTGCGTTCGAAGTTACTGTAAATCATTTGTTGAATGCGGGTGTTCGTGGTGAGGTCGATTATCTGACTGGTGTTGCAGAGAATATTATCGTAGGACAGCCGGTTGCCCTTGGTACGGGCAGTGTTGATTTGTACTATGTGCCCAATGAGGAGTGAAAATAATACCATGAGACGCCCTTGGCTGAGAATGGAGAGTTGATAAAATGGATTTACCAAAACAATTGAAAAACGCAATCACGAGCGGTTCCCTACTGTTCGGACAGAACCAGTCTATGGGGTCATGTGTTTCAGGCGAAGCCCGAATGGTGATACTCGCAGCAAATTGTCCAGTTGAATTTATACAAAATCTGAAATCACGTCATCCTGATGTACCTCTTCACCAAGTTGAGATGGTAAATCGAGAATTAGGTGCTGCTTGTGCAAAGCCATTTCCTGTTAGTTCGATTTGTGTAATTGATGCAGGTGATTCGGATTTACTGACTCTTCGTCCGAATGTGGAGTAGAGACGTTTTCATACCAATCGGTTGAAGGCCTTCTTTGAACTCTCGATGATCAATGGATGAATTGATTGCCGGACTTTTGCGGCATCGAGGAGCAGTATTAGAACCCAATCAGTTAGCTATTGGAACTCCATCTATTCGCCCATTGGGCCGAATTTCTGAACCACCCATTGGACTAAATAATGGCCCTGCAAGAATGAATTCTACTGTTTGGCATGCGCCTGATGGGTGGACAATTCTAGATCGTGTTGAACTTGATCGCTGGATAGTTGACGCATTACCTGGACAACATTGGATACTTTCTGAGCGCCCATTAGCAGCAAATCTCCGCATCCCTGAGAAGCCAGGTGTTGAATTAGTAATTTGGGACCCTGAGATGCTTTCAAATTGGTTGGGGGAGGCAATATTATCGGGTGAAATAGTAGCTAAAATATCAAATTCTGATTCTAATCAAGGGTTAGATACTTCATCCGAAGCCGAGGAAATACGTCTTGAATCAGCTTGGTTTGAATCGATTAGAAATAATTTGTGTACCATGTCACCTTCCGTTGATCTTGAAACATGGATTGAGAGAAATCCAATTGGAAATGTACGGCCTACTGCAGTACTTGTTGAGGCAAGAGTTTGGAGTGTGATGGGAATCTTGAGAGGCCCTGAATCTAATACTGAGCGGGCATGGTGGGGGATTTTGGAATCACCATTATTTGATACATTTGAGATTATAGAAGATCCACTTTTCCTTGGCCATCGCCCTGATTTGCGAATTTTACCCCCTACTGCATGGATGGAAGAATCGATTGTTCTCGAGAATATTGCTAGAGTTACTGAATCTAGAAAAACATATTCTCCCGATTCAATGTCCTCTGTAAGGTTGCAAGGTATTTGGTCACTTGACCCCTCTTCTACTGAAATTGATGCAGTCCCAGTTTTGATTCCTGCATGGATAATGGAAGTTCCAGGTTCTTCTACAAATATTTTGAATGCAGTAAATGGTAATCTGTATCCTTTCACGTCTGGAAAATTCATGTGAGGACTTCAAGAAGTCTATCTTGTTCTGCAGCACGTCTGATTTCTAACGCGATTCGTCTACCTGTACTCATGGGTCTTCTCCACAATGAGTTTCCATATGGGTGTCCTACATTGACATGTACATTTGTACCTCCTCCAATTCTAGGGGCAACATCATAGATGTGATATTCCATGTCTTTGTCGATACATGTTTGTAGGCAGAATGGACCAATAACTCCTGGATCATAGTGTTCTTTACTTGCTTCAACGAACTTCTCCCCTATCTCAAATGCCCTTTCTAGTAGACTTTCGCGGATGGTTGCAGTGTTGTGTCCGACGACTGTCATTTCTGGAATTTGTTGATGTGCTGGCATAGTCATTTGTTGTGGGGCAGGTAAACGTACATGCCCGTCCAAACTACTTTCAAATCTCCAGTCTACCCCAAGAAGTTCTAATTTTGGCATTTCTTCTTCTAGTGGGCTATAGAAAAAATTCAGATTGAAAACAGGGCCAATGACGTACCGTTCTATTCTGGCTCCATCTAGACTTTCTTGATCAATTACACCTTGAGATAATAGTTCAGACGATTTCTCAACATACTCTTCATACGAAGCGCATGTGAAGAACCCCCGTTCCAATTTCTTCTGTGCATGGTGTAGTTTGACTATTGCTAAACAATCAATGTCTTGAGGGTCATGAATTGGTTCAGGTGCTGGGAGACCTGCTTTATCAAGAAGCCAGTAATAATCGAATTCTTCTGTTCGTTCTTCCATTCGAAGCATTGATCTTGAACCGAACATGGGGACTCTGAAATCATTCTCAATTGAATCGATGCCACAGTAGGATGTAAATGCTCTATTGGGGATAAAAATCATGTTTCTATCTCTCATTCCTGCTTGAAAATCGTGGTCAAGAATTGCATCAAATTTGTCTAAAGTAACTGCTTTGTCGACCATACCTCTCTTCACTCTTCCAGACGGTGAACGATGTGTGCGAAAGTATTCGGAATACAACTTCTCTCTGCCTTTTTGGCAATATGCCACCGTCGGGAATCCTTCTTCGATTGCTCCATCGCAGATGTCTAAGGCGCTATGGCTGGCAGTCATCCCAATTCTCAACTTCATTTGATTATAATCTTCCAATATTTTGCCGATATCTTCCTGCAGAATCATATAATCACATCTAGTTATTTCTTTGGAATGCCATTAGGTCGTCTAACCCTAACGTTTCTCCTGACATCAACAAGTCCATCAGGTCTCTAGCTTCAACGCTTGATGCTTGTTCGTCAGATTCTACTTCATCCATTGAGGAGTTTAGGATTCCATCAATAGATTGGATACAACGCATGCCTACCAAGAATTTTCTATGATGTTTATCTGCTATTCTCCGAAATTTTTCCACTCTACGGTGTGCATCTGAATGTTCATCTCTTAGTCTAGTAACTTCATTTTTGATTTCACCCATTAAATCATGGGCAGATTGGGCCACAATTGCTGCCGCGTCAACAGCTGCATGAGCCTTTTCTTGTTCTGCTTCGGCCTTTTTGAGTTGTTGCCTAATTTCAGAAGGGCCATCTGTAAAGGAGACCTTACTTTCCTTCGCTTCGTTCATTTCTTGAATTAATTTCTTTCTATCTTCTTGGAATTTCTTTTCACTAATTTTTCCGCTCATCTGTAATGATTCAAGGGCATCCATGGCCTTTTTTATTTGCTTAATTCCTCTAGTCTTATTTCGTTGACTATTTCTCTTTTCGTCAACATTTGCGAATAATTCTGTCCGAATTGATTGCATGATTTTTGTTTTCTCTTCCCGAACAACCTTCAATTCGCGAACTTTCTTGTTCTCTGCTTCTCTGATTTCTTGTTGCCGATCCATCTCATCCATGAGTTTCCTTAGAGTCTCTTGAACGCCTTTTCTAGTCTCAACCCAGCGTTTTACTTCATCGTTTTGTTTGTTTCTTTCGTCACGTGATTGCTGTGTCTTCTTCTCGACTAGGCCTTTTCGTTCTCCGATAAGTGATTTCATTCTACCACCAATGGGATTACGCCCAGCAATCAACCGAGTCGTTTACGGGATATAAGCACGACCCTTTAGAACGCCACACTGCTCCAACGAAATGCGGCAAGGTTATCTCCGATTAGTCTCCGCGTTAAATTGAGGTTGTGCCATGTTTCTCACGGGTGTCGCAGGAATGAATCGAGTTTTAGAAAGGGATGTTGAGCCCCCGTATCTCACTCTTGTAACTGGGCCACCTGGTTCAATGAAGTCTAGTTTTTGTATGACTATGATCTCTAATCATCTAGCAAATCAAGGCGGTTTTGGATTATATTGCACTGTTGAAGAGACAGTAGCTAGTTTACAGAAAAGTACGCGTTCTCTAGGAATCAGGCTACCTCGAAGTCTCCAGATTACTGATTTTACTGAACTTCGCAAGGGTGGAAGTAATCAAGATATGGATTATCTAAAATTTACTAGAAAGATGATTGAACATTTCAAGAAGAAACAGGGCGATAATTTTCGTGTTTTTGTTTTAGATTCTCTAGGAGCTATTTACAGTCTTACTACAGTTGATGAAGAAATGAGAAAGAGAATGTTTGATTTCTTTGACTTTTTGCGTGAGCAGGGATTATACACGTTCATAATTACTGAGCGCTATTCAGATCAACAAGCAGAATTGGAGGGTAACGAAGGATTCCTTGCAGACGCGATTCTAAATATGGGAGTCGATTTAAGAAATGGTCAAATTGTTAGAACGCTTCAGGTTGAAAAGATGAGACATGTTAGACATAGCATGGAAAAACAAGCCCTCCAAGTTGGTCAGACCGGCATCGAAATTATTGGTCCTTTGTTCGATTAATTCCTGAGGCAATAATTGAACTCATTCTTTTCGCAATTTCGGTAGTTATTGCTCTTACAGTACCATGGCCGCGTTTTTCTCTACCACAAGAAATCAATACATGAGAATCATTTATTCTAACTAGTACAATTATCCCATTTTCTCCAACTAGGCTCATTCGTTGCAATTCCCCTCCATTTAGGTGTTCTTCTGCTTTTGCAATTGTCTGTTCTGCGAGGGCTGCTGCTGCCTCAGGGGTTGAAAGAACACCAGGTCGCATCCTAATTGGAGTGCCATCATTTCCTACCAAACATGCCCACGAAATTTCATCTTGAGATGAAAGGTCATCCATCAACCGGTCAAGCATAGTCAATTCTAGCCCTAATGTTTCGATAAATCAACTATTCTCTGTTTTGATTCTTTGTTCCATTAGAACGCCTCTTTCTTCTTGATAGTAATTCTCAATCCATCCTTTGGGAATTAATCCCTTTGAACGATAGAAATTTATTGCATTTGTATTCGATTCTCTAACTTCTAGAGTCACCTGCATTATTTTTTGTTTGAGAAGTTCTGCTGTTAGCATATGCCAACACTCTGTACCATAACCGTTCCCTTGAAGTTCAGGGTGAACTCCAAATCCCAGTATTCTCGCAGTCGAATTATTCGTTTTCATCCAAAGTAATGAACCAACTATTACATCATTTTGTCTTAGCAATAATGCTCCATTTTTTGCTAATGGGAGCATTGCAATCCGATCTTGAAATAGAGGTTCCCCAGTGGTTAACCGTAGAATTCTAGCAATTTCCAAACAGAGATTTTCCGAAATTGGTAAATTCGAAAATTTCCATTGAAGACGTGACATTCAATCCTTCCTTTCTTCTTTAGGAGTAAGTGTACTTGTTCGAGCCTTTCCTCTTCGTGCATTAGAGCGCCTTCGAGTTTTCTTTTTGCGGTCTGTTTTGGTGAATCCAGAACCATCATTTTTCTCACTGTCGTTTAGATTTTCCAGCCCACCTGATGAGATTAGTGTTGAGAGGTCCTGTAAACTCAATGTTCCTCCAGATGCTGCTTTTTCTCTAATTTCTTCAGGATTAAATTCAATTCTCCTTGCAGCATCACTTTGCATTCTTTGGAAAGCTTCTATTCGATGTAATTCATTTGTAAGAGTTCCAATTTCTTGTTTGATTTTCTTCCTTTTCTCATCAATTTCATTGATTCGGGAAGATATTCTCTCTATTTCTTTCCATCCTAATTTGTTAGATTCATTCTTTTCTTCTTCTGATTTTAATTCAAGTTTAGCGTTTTCTTCTTCTGTTTTTTTGTCCAATTTTTTGAAATCTTGCATAACTGATTTAATTTCATTCATTGCAGCCATCATTTTTTTGTGTTCATCATTAGCAAAAATTGCAATTTTATGCATTTCTTGATATTCAAAAAAACTCTCAAAAAGAGCAATTTCTCGCTTCAATGTGGGCATCTCTCTAAGATCATTCATCATGGTGGAAAGAGGTTTGTGTCTTTGTTTCAATGATCTCTCAATATCCTCTGGTGAAGGGGGTACTTTCTCATCTGCATTATCTCTGTTTTTCTGAGCCTGATTACGTTCAGATTGTGCCTTTTTTAGTCGATCTAATAATTCCCCTCTTTCTTTGGTTCTGCCCTTGAATGTCTTTCTCATTTCTTGAACTATCTCAACCAATTGATTCCGTTCTTTTTGTAGTTCTACACGTTGAATATTTGCAGTTTGCAGTGCATCTTTAGTATCTGCTCGCATCTCTATAATTTCTTGTTTGGATTTACCTTCAAGATCGTCAAAAAGATATGTTCTTTTCTTCGATTTTTTCGTTTGTTTTTTTCGACGATTCCCACCCTTTTTATTTTGTGTTCGTCTCATTCTTCTTCACCGCCTTTGTTTCGTTTTCGGCGACGAATGCCTGCGCGTGAGAATCCTCCTGATTTGACTTTATTCGAGAATCTCATGAGATCTAGATAATCACTATCCAAACGTCCAACACCTTCACTTGTACGACGTGACCAATATTCCAATGCTCTGTCCGACTCTTTTTGCAATCGAATTGCTGCTTCTAATTGCCCCTTAGAATCTTTCAAATCCTTTCTTATTGCTTCGAATTCTTTTCTTAGTGGTGCTGTTTTTTCTTTTTGATCGATGTATGCCTTATGTTTGATTTCTCCTTTCTTGTATAACTTAGACATTTTAGATCGTTTTTCAAGGTATTTTGAGACTTCAGGATTTGCTATCTTTCTATTTTCTAACCAAGAATCATTTTGTTTGATAATTTCTCTTCTTTTGGCCAGTAGCATTCTTTCCTCAATATGGTCTAGTGCCGAGGTCTGAATTTTTTCATCAACTTCTTTGAGGTCTTTCAATAATTTATCACGTTTCCAATTTGGGTCCAAATTAATCATTTGACCCGAAGAAACCAATTCTTCTTGTTCTCGAAAAACTTCAATTCTCAATTCTTTTGCTAATGTATGAGATTCGTCTCTTTCTCCCTTTTCAATTCTTAATTTCTCCATTGCATTTCTGTATTTTGGCGATAATTTGTCATATTTTACTTGAAATTCATCTACGGATTCTTCTAGGCCTTGAATGATAAATGGTAATTGGTCTGCAAGAAGTCTTCTTCTGTCAAGCAGTCTGCCGACTAACTCTTCTGGAGTGATGCCTAGTAGTTCGTCTAGTGCCATTTCCAACACGACCACCAGTCGGCGTGACATAAAGGCACCCGAAGAGTGAAATTGTGTAGTAATCCCTATCATGGGTCATTACAGGATGGATATTATGGCACGGGGTAGGGTGTTGAGTATTCTCATCGTAATTCTGTTGATGCCTGTATTTTCACTGACTATATCTGCCTCCTCTGGTTCTATGATTTCAGCAGGAAGTGGAGGAGTTGCAATCGTCGGCCTCCCTGCTCATGAGGGCGATAATCTAATCTTTTCATCTCTAATTCACAATGAAGGAGAAGATTCAGGTTCTGTTAGACTTAGTCTTTCAATTCCTGATGGCGAATCCATTGTGGGGGATGAAGTTTTCATTGAACCTGGTTCTAGTAGAGAGGTACAGGCAATTTTCACACTTCCATTTTCAGGTCAAATAAATGTAACTTGGGAGATTATCTCTTCAAATTCTATTGTTTCAGAAAATCTATCCGGTATATCCTCTATCTCTGTAGACGAACCTCAGAATCTTGATGTTGAGATAATTGACTCTTCATGGACATTAGCTGATGGACTTGACCTTTCCTTCCGATCTATTCTTGAAGAGGGAAGAGAGCGGCAGGTTTCCATAGAAGTCTCTGGAATTTCGGGCTCAGACAATGTGTTGCTTCAGAGATTTGATGCAATCCTGTCTCCTGGAATGCGTCATTTCACTCTATCATTGGGCTCACCTGAAATTTCTTCATTATTGGTTACGATTACCCCTTTTGAGTGGATATCCGACTCTGTAGCATCAGATCAAATAGATGTGTCTATGCCAATAATCTCAGGCTCCATTGAGATTTTGTCTTTGAGCCCTGAAGCACCTACTTCAGGCGACTCAGTTTCTGTAGAGGTTCAAATCACCAATACTGGTACTGATCCAATTGGGGCAGGCAGGATTCGTTTAATTTCATTATCAACTGGTATAGTTTTGGAGGAAAAATCTACCTCTTCAATTCCTAATTTCTCTGAATCTATTGAGACATTAATGATTCAATCATGGCCAGAAGGTAATCCTGTGGATCTTCGAGCTGAATGGATTTCTAATGAGATGGTGTCTGAGTTTGAAATTTCGGTTATTTCTAACATTATAGTTACTACCTCAGATACAGAAATACCTTGGATAACCTTGATCGTTGGGGCAGTATCTGGGATTTTGGTTGCAATTGCTTTGAGGTCAGCAAATAAAGGACGGAAATCCTCTGTGGGGCGTAATCTGAAAAAGAATATCGCACCTGTAAAGAAAAATGTCGAAGAACCCGAAAAGCGAGAAGTGAATTGTCCTGAATGTAATCGTGCCTTATTGGTACCGTATTCGTATTCTGGAAGGGCCCGTTGCGCTCCACCTTGTTCTACTGAATTTTCAGTTTCAATGGAAGTTACTGAAGATGAAAATCCAATGGAAGAAGACAATGACCTCGAAGAAATTGAAGATGAACAAATTGAATCAGAAGAAGACACTTTGATTGCACGTAGCAACGATGATCTTCTTGATTGCCCCAGCTGTAATCAAGTGTTGAAGGTGCCATTATCTAAACGCCCTGCTACAGCAAGATGTCCTGCATGTAAAATTGAATTCAAGGCATTGGAGGGGGTTTGATGGATAATTTAACTGAATTCGAGGAGATGTACGTCAAGACTATTTTCGAAGTACATGACCATTCCCCAGATACAATTGTTCGAACCTCTCAACTTGCAGAACTAATGGGTATTAGTTCAGCGTCAGTTACTGAAATGATTCAGAGATTGGCTCAACGTGATTTTGTAACTTATATTCCTTACAAGGGTTGTAGATTAACTCCTATTGGATTTCACCGTGGCGCTAGTATCAAGAGAAGGCAGCTTTTGTTGGAAATTTTTCTTTCAGATATTCTAGGAATAAAAGAAGGAGTTACCGAGATTTCGTGTCGTATGGAACATTCAATTGATTCAGTCGTTGAATCTGCACTTGATCGAACCCTTGGTTACCCATCTCAAACTGGCGATGGACGACGAATTCCAGTAATTGGAAGAGATATGGAACCATCTTCACAAAATCTGATTTTAGCAATTGATGATATCGCGGTCGATGAGAAGTGCGAAGTTGTGGTATTGTTGGCACCCCCTTCAGAAATGGCCGCATTAGAATCTGTTGGGATTATTCCTGGCGCGATATTGGTAAAAGGTGAAAATGGTCCAATGCTCGATGGAGCATCTATTCTGTGGAATGACAATGTTCGGTTGTTGGTCCGAATAGTAAATTGAAAAAATTCTACTTCGCACCCATATTTATCGAGAATATTCATGGTTAGTTATAATCTGAGGGTATCATGGGCGCCGACATCTCTGAAACCGAAGAAGGCTCGGATTCTGAAGAAAAAGGAGTTGAAGAACAAGACTCTGCGGACGAATCTTTTGATGATGTCCCATGGGGTGATGAATCTGACGATAATGGTTCAGACGAAACAAATGAAGAGGAAATAAATGACGAAGAAAATGCAAGTATTGATGACTCCAATCAAATACCTGATAATACCTCTTCTCCAATATCGCTTATTGAATCTCGAACAGCAGCTTTGGCAGAAGAAAAGCGTTGGAAAGGAATAGATGAGAAATTTCTTTCTACGGGTCTAAGGTTATTGCATATCTTACCTGTACTTTCTATTCTATTGATTGCATTAACTCGAACATTTCGTGGGCAATCACCAGTTTGGTGGACGGAATTCGTTCAAGGCAATAGTCGATTTGAATTCAGTCTTGTAATTGGGATGCTTTCTATAGTTGTTCTGTCGACCTATCTTGTTGCACTCATTATTACGATTAGAAGAATCAAATCTACACTTAATGGCGTTCGTATTGAAACTGATCTTAGGGAAATAGATGGTCAAGATTTTAGAGCAGTTCATGGCCATGCTTCTTTGATTTCAACTATCAAGTCAGTACATCGACAGCACCTTCTTACTGCTTTTTTGGTATTGTTTTCTATAGTATTTTTATCAGCATCAACTATTGTATCAGATAGTATCCAGCAAGTTCAATTAATGACGATAGGTACAGCGAGTTTACTAATTGGGTACGGTGCACATCTCCTCTCACTCAGGCCCAATTTTAACACTGTAAATCCACATGGGCTCCTTGGAATTTATTCGCCTCCAGTTCACCCTGCATTACTTGTTCATCCTTTCCGTGACGTTATTGGGACACATATTGATCCTCTACTTGCAGCAAAACTTTCTGATTTCATTCAAAGTCTTTCGGAAGATATTGTTGAAGGACATAGTTCACTTCAGATGCAGGAACGGATACTTCATCTTCTTTATCTCGAGCAACATTGCGGCCTCAAAACAAAAGATGTCAATGAGGCGTTACAAAGCATTCTTGGAGAGGACGGAATTCTACAAATGCGCGGTTCAGAGGATGAGCCATGGGATGAGACATGGAGGGCTCTAATTGACCATGCTAAGGGCAGGGTTAAGCCCTATTTTCGTTTGCATGACAGATTGTTACACAATGCTATGGATATTAGTGAAGGAAAACGACCTCCTGGTGGATTATGGTTTGATATAGACATTGAAAATCTGATAGAAGGTGAAGCACATTTATTCACATTCATCCATAATGGTACAATGAATGAAAAGGAATTAGTCGTAAGAATCCAAACTCCTGATTTTAGTCCTACTGAGACGCATTATAGTCTTCATCTAAATCCAGGTTCGGTTGAACGTCTAACTATGCCAAATACTGCTGCAGATGTGAAATCAGCTATGGGTGATTTATTTGAAGAGTCTCGATTTATTTGGCAGACATTGTTGCCAAGACAAACAGGTGAGGCTACAGTTACAGTTCGTTTGGAAGACAAATCAGGCAATTTACTCAGTGGAAAGGTAGCTACTGTTCAAATTCAGTATGACATGCTTAGAAGACTTAGATGGTGGGCAGGTCTTATTTCGGTCAGTACGGGTGCAGCCGCAGCAATATGGCTACTAATTTTACCAGTTTTGGGATTCTTAGGCGGATTTTAATCGTCAACGACTTCAAAACCCCCACCATTGTCGCAAACTCGATGACGGACTCCGATGAGGCAGCAGATCCTGAGCTGCAACAAAGGCTCCATGCAATGGAGACAAAGCTACGTCGTCTCAAGCAAACTAGAAATTCTCATAGTGATAATGCACGTTCTTGCGCATCTCAGAGAAATGCAGTACAATCGCAGAGGAAAGAAATACAATTAGAAATCGATGGCAGAATGGCGGAGCAGAAAAAAGTCCGAGATAAAATGAACATTCAACGAGCTCGCCGTGATGGAATTCAAGAGCAGATTAAGATTTTAATTGATCGTTCTAAGGCCGGAAGAAACCATCACAATAAAGCCAAGTCAAAAGTTGTTCAACTAGCTGAAACAGTCGGCGATATTGATCGAATTAATCATCGATTGATGACCGATGGTAGTCTTTCTTTAGATGCTGAGAAAGCGATGGTAAAACGGTTAAAAACACTTGAAGGAAAGCGACAAGAATTGTTGCCTGAAGTGGATGAAGAAGCAAGAATTACAGTTGATTTAGAAGATATTGAGGGTTCGATTCAAACTCTCAGGGCAGAAGCTGATGCTGCTCACGCATCTTTTGTAGAAGCAATGAATTTAGCTGATGAAATGTGGGAATCAATCAAGGTAATGTTTGCAGATAGAGATCAATTATCCGCGGAAGCAGATCGTCACCATCATGCTATGCTTGAGGCTAGAGGGCAGGCAGATTCAGTTCATGAACAATTAACTTCATTGTTATCTGAAGTGAACGAGATTCGAGATCAATTAAATGAGCAGAAACTCGAAGCCGAGAAGTGGATTACAGATCATAATGAATCGGTACGTAAATCTCGAATGACCCCAGACAAAGACAAGGATTTAGCCGAATCAATTACAGAATCACTTCTATCAGGTGGAAGTATTACTTTAGGTGGTTCTCGGCGCAAAGAAGGAGAATCTTCTGAGAGAAATTCATCAGATCGTAAACGACGTTCACGTTCAGGAGTTGTTCGTCGGCCTAGAGTAAGTAAGTAACTACATTTTTTTTCAGTATTATTCGGCGTTTGAAATATATAGGGTGATGTTGGAGAATTACCATGGCTGGAGTAAACAGACCCGAGAGGACCTATGATCGGTCCTGGGATGAAATCGAGGAAATGCTTGATTTGGCTGAAGAGCGTGCTGCAGAATGGAGAGGTTGGTTTGAGGAATGTAAGGCCAATGGGGATCGTGAAGGTATGAAGGAAGCTGCAAGAAACTACAAGGCTCTTGAAGGTGTAGTCAAAACCCTACGTTGGGTACTTGGAGAAATTGGAGTCGATCACCCTCTTGAGTGATTACCAACCTCTCTTGTCCATTCTAACATCCAGTGTTTCTATTTCCAATCCCGGCATTGGGGTCCCAGCCATTCGGCAAGCTTCCTCTACTTTTGCTGAATCATTGTGATGGTGTGCTGCCAATACGATTGCTTCTGCAGTTTGACGAGGATCTGATGATTTGAAAATCCCTGAACCAACGAAAACACCATCCATTGAATGGCGCATCATTAGTGCAGCATCTGCAGGTGTGGCAATTCCTCCAGCGGAGAATGTTACTACTGGAAGACGCTGATTACTTGCTATTTGGGAAACAATTTGTTCAATTTCACTATTCAGTTCGTCAATTGAACCAAAGGGTGTTTGTTCGATTGATAAATCAAATTCTGAAACATCGTTTAATCGTTTGAATGGTTGAATTATTTGTTCAATTACTTCTATATGTTTTTCAGGATTTCCACTAATAAATCTCATTTCTGAATTTAGTAATCGAGCGTGTTGGACTGCAGATACCACATTGCCAGTTCCTGCTTCTCCTTTGGTACGAATCATTGCTGCTCCTTCTACGATTCGCCTTACTGCTTCAGCCATATTCGTGCAACCGCAAACGAAAGGAACCGTGAAATCTTTTTTGGGGATATGGAAAAAGGGATCAGCAGGAGTCAATACTTCAGATTCATCAATCATATCTACTCCTAGATTTTCAAGCACACGTGCTTCATCTTCGTGACCAATTCTTGCTTTAGCCATTACTGGAATCGATGTTGTTTCCATAATTTCTAAGATCATATCAGGGTGGCTCATACGGGCAACTCCTCCATCAGCTCGAATATCTGCAGGCACCCTTTCAAG
>PBDV01000035.1 GCA_002718215.1 Methanobacteriota archaeon | reverse complement strand
TTTGTTTCTTTCTTTCCTAACGAAACTCCATCCCAATCTGCTTCAACGATGAATCCGCTCATTCCTTTATATCCTGCATCTTTGTCAGTGTATGCTAGAACGAAGAACCAGTCTGCCTTCCCTGCACCTGTAATCCACATTTTGTTCCCATTTAGGATGTAGTCATCTCCATCTTTGACTGCTGTGCTTTGAATTGCCGCAACATCACTTCCTGCTCCAGGTTCTGTAACAGCATATGCTGCAATGGAAGGTTTCTCAACCAGCCAGCCGAGATATTTCTGCTTCTGTTCCTCTGTTCCACCTGTGATGATTGGAGCAGCAGTCAAACCGTTTGAATAGGCAGCAGTTGCGAATCCGGGATCGCCCCAAGCAAACTCTTCTTGGACTACTGCTTCAGTAAGGCAATTCATTCCCATTCCGCCGTATTCTTCAGGAATATGGAGATTCAGTAAACCCATTTCATGTGCTTCAGCAATAGTATCCATTGGGAATTCACTATTCTCATCCCAATGTTCTGCTTTAGGGCGGATACTATCGTTGGCGAATTCGTGAGCGAGTTCTCTCAACATCTCTTGCTCTTCGGACAGAGTGAGGTCGACCATGCCATGCCATAGGTGGACCCGACTTAGCCTTCACCCTATGGAGGAAGGAATCATACCAGTCCTGTAGCCGCAATAAGAAGGCCGACGAAAATGAAGTAACAGAATACGAGAACCCCTCCTTCCCAACGTTGGAATTCAAAGTCAGTATACATGAAAAGAAGACTGAGTCCCGTTGTGAGAACTGTTGCAGGAATGATTAGCGTAAAGAAAATCGCAGAAGAACCGACTGTTACTGGATATACAAGGGCTGTGAGGCCAATCGACAATAGTGGATCAGTGATATTTGATCCAATGAGTGTTCCAATTGCTACTCCCTTGGAACGTCTAGCAGCAGTTAGAGCAACAGCGAGTTCTGGAAGTGAGGTTCCAATGGCAGTAACTGTTGCTCCAATGAATGCAGAAGGAATTGCAAGGCTATCTGCGATTTCTGTAGCAGAACTTACCAATATATTGGCGGACCAAATTGCTAGGCTTAGCCCTAAAATCACTCCAAGAAGAATTTTCCTTGGATTCACCTTTTCTTCAATAATAACTTGTTCTCCACTTAGCAACAATTCATCTTCTCGAATTCTATCACTTTGATGCAGTAAGTTGACCAAATAAAAGATGTAAATTAAACAGAGGATCGCCCCTTCTAATCTGTCCAATCTTGCATCAATTAGAATGAGTGCAGTCAGTAGAATCACTGCTAAAAACATCAGTAATCCATCTCTTGCCAACCAATCTGGTCTTACTTCTAGAGGATGAATTAACACCACAATACCCAAAACCAGGCTAATTTGAACCAGTACTGAACCGTAGATATTTCCGAGAGCGAAGTCTGAAGGGCATATTTCTGAGGTACATCCACCAATTGCTGCTACTTCCAAGGAACTGCTTACACCCACGAGGATTTCTGGCAGTGACGTGCCTATACTCACTATGGTTAGTCCAATTACCAATTCTGAAACGCCAAAATGTCGTGCAGTTTTCTTAACAGATTCAACGAATGTATCTGCACTACTAATCAGTAGCACCATGGAAAGGATTAGCAAAATTATGGTGATTGCAATTCCACCAGTAAAAAGAGTGAGGGGGATGATTGCAGCAGTCATTATCAAGCATGTTTGCATCGAAAAAAGTCTCCGATTGTTCGGGACAGATGCTTGCTCCATGTTGTTTGCCTCATGTGTGGAGATAATGACGCTGTCGGGAGAATATTGTTGATTTATCCATTCATTAGCATTCGAAGATGTTCTACAACTAGTGCAATATCTGGAATTGTATAATCTTCAAGTGGAGGAGAGAATGGAACGGGCGTATCTAGAGCTCCAACAACTACTGGAGGTGCTTCAAGAGCCCAGAAAGCTTCCTCAAGAATACGACTTGAAATTGTGTGACCATATCCTCCACTCCATTGTGCTTCCTGCAATACCATCATTCGTCCAGTTCTTTGTATGGATGAGACACAGGTTTCTGCATCAAATGGAACGAGTGTTCTGAGATCAATGATTTCAATCTCTATGCCTTCAGTAGCTACAATTTCAGCAGCATGTCGAGCAACATGTACCATTGCCCCCCAAGTGATAATTGTAGCATCTTTTCCACCTCGGATAACTTTCGCTTTTCCAATTTCACCCACCTTTTCGCCTGAATCAATTCGAAGATTTACAGATTTTGTATCTACATCTTGATTGATGGAATCACCCCATCCTGTGCGTCCACCTCTCAGTCCATACATCCCAATATGTTCTAAGAAAATCACTGGGTCAGGAAGTGCAGCAGCTTCGACCAACAAGTCGTATGCATCTTGAGGGCATGAAGGGAATAGAATCACTAGTCCTGGGTCATTCATCATCCAAGATTCAATCATATTTGCATGGAATGGGCCAGATCTTGTTTTGGCTCCCAAGGGAATTCTAACGGTCAATGGCACTTCAGCCCCCCATCTCCATCGAAGTTGGGCTACGTTGTTGATTAGCGCATTCATAGCAAGAGCAGCAAAACCGCCAAATTGGATTTCGGCTATTGGCCTCATTCCACCGAGAGCAGCCCCAGTGGCTGAATGGATGATCGCTGCTTCAGATAAGGGCATATCCAATAGTAAGTCTCCATGGCCAGCGGTTTTCAAAGGAATATTCATTCCAAATGCGCCAGCAATCTCCATGTCTTCTCCCATGAAAACCGTCGATCTTCCATAACGTTCCGCAATTGAAATCATACCATTTTGTATTGCTCGAGCCATGGTCCATGCACTCCGTTCTTCTGAGAATTCCATGGTTGTTTTTCCAACTTCTACAGGGCCTTCTGTAGTAGAAATTGATTGATTTTTAATTCGATTTATTCTTGCTGACTGTGAATCAGCATCGTGAAGGCTAGTGATTCCCCGAGTGACCGTTTCAGGTGTTGGCCACGACATTTTTTCCATTTCAACTCGGGCGGAATCTACTGATTCTTGTTCCTCTTTTTCGATTTTGGCGATTTCTTGTTCTTCTGCTCCTAAATCAATGAGCAATTGTCGATGTGTTGGCAAAGGGTCCTTTGATTCCCAATAGGCAATGAGATCACGTCCAACATAACCGGGTGGATTTCCTCCAGGTGCTCCAAGGTATAGATCGTCATGGTGGTGGGCATGTCCGCACCCTCTCATTGTTTCAACGTGAATTAGAGTAGAACCTCCACCTGCCATTGCAAATTCCCTTGCAACGGCTGTTGAAGAAAAGAATTGAACTGGATCTGATCCATCAATTGTCCATCCTGGAAAACCCATTGCTGCTGCTTTATCGCCAAAGGTTTCTACTCCTGATTGTCCTGTGACAAATGTGTCCAATGCGATTTGATTATTTTGAATCATGAAAGCAATTGGTAGCCCTCTTGCACCTGCTAGGTTCATCGCTTCCCAAAATTCGCCTGAACTGCTGCAGCCTTCTCCAACTGGAGCTAGGTGAAATCTTCTGACATCCAGTAGAGATGATGCAAGTGCAACACCAGTTAGAGTAGCAGATGCTATTGGAAGAGGGGCAGTGGGTGGTAAAACTCTCTTATCCCATTCTCCAATGTGTAAATCTCGTCCACCTGAACCTGGATGTCCTCCATCCATGTATGATTCTGCTTTCCCTATTTGAGCCGCAAAAATTTCCTTGGGAGTTTGCCCCATTCCCAGAGCCAATCCTACATCTCGAATCATTGGTGCAATTACATCTGCTGAATCTCTTTCATTTGAAGGAAGATCAACAGCACGTTTGAGAGCAGAAGAACAAGCGACCACAGCCTCTTGCCAAGTGGATCTGAATCCCTTTCCTCCAAAACGGCCGCCATCAGGAGTTTCGACTCCATTCACAAAGAGATCTTTCAGATGAGTATCTAGAATTCGGGTGCGATGCATCAATCTCTGCCATTCCATTCTCATTTCAGTTGTTACCATACAGGAATATGCAATTCTTCTCAGACATAGTCGAATATCGATTAGAAAACGCATCAATCTTCGATTAAGATGCAAGTGTCCAAGGCGTCGAGGTATTACTTCTGAATCAATTATTGGTTGTAATGTAGTTTCAGAACGGCGAGAATCGAGATTTTCCTCTAGATGATTTACGAAATCTTCACTAATTTCATGAAATGTTGCTCCATCGAATTTTGTTGATTCTGGATGCAATTCTGCCCATAGATGTTCCACCAACCGCAAGTGGCCGTCATGCCTTTCTGCTACAAATCTAAGAAGCTCATTTCGAACGTCCTTTGAGTCAATTGGTTGGTTGAAATCTAGGTGTCTTCTCGGCCTCCATTCTTCGCCTCGAATCGGGGTCATTTCTCCTTGCATTCCCCGCCCCTCACATCTACCAACGGCAGAAGCCATTCAAACGATTCGGCTAATCTTCCCCATTTCTTAGGGCATCTAAGGCATCACTAGCCATTTGCGCTGCATCTTGAACTTGAGTCAGAAGAGTGGTATCATCTACTCTTCCAGGAAGGCTGAGTTCAAACAATAGATCTGCAATGACCTCTAAACTTAGTCGAGTCATTTCCATGGCATTGGGGTCCACTTTCATCATTTCTTTTTCATCAGCAATAATCGCAACCTTGTCTGGCATCACCATTAATCGCTCCAAAGACAAGGCAATCTCTTCTTCAAGTTCCTTGGCTCGATTTTCCATGGCTTCAATCATTTTACTACTGACCTCGGCACGTTTTACTTCTCTATCTCTATCTTCATTATCGGATAATTCTTCATCGGCCCCTACGATTAGTCGGTCAAAAGCAGTTCGAAGAATCGCCATTACTCGTTCTGGTTCGACATCATCTCCATCAAGTTCCAAGTCTCCAAGAACATTCATCACAAATTCTTCATCTATGGTTGCATCATTCAGTACCTCTTTTAGAATAGGGAGTGCCCATCCTGGCTCATCTGCAGTAACGTTAATTTCGAAAACTCCTGTACTTTTTCCAGCAGTTTTTATTTCTGCAGGAGGAGGGACAAATGCCTTATTCGCATGTTTCGTTAATTGGCCTACAAGCATCGACATATCTACTGGTTTCTGGATAACTTCTGAAACACCTGCTTGTGCTGCTGCCATCAAATGGTCATCATCAGAATGTTTTGAAAGAAGTACAATTCGAGACTTAAGAGCAAATTCAGGATCCGATGTTAGTCTTGAACAAGAACTCAGTGCATCACCTGTGGCCCATGTTCCATCGACTAAAACGACATCTGGCATTGTGGCTAACGCCGTTCCTTCACACTGACGTAGTGTGCTAATTCGTGTAACCTCGAAGCCATGTCTCTCGATACTGGATGCCAAAAGACTCCTGCGCCCATCTTGCTCGTCAGCAATGAGGACAGTGTGCATGTGACTAATTTATTGTTGATAGACTTCAACCTTGCATCTACGAAGGGCAGAATTTGCCACTTTGTTAGTATCTGGGCATAGTTGGGTCGATTTCTCGAGACCATGCGAGAATTCCACCATCTAAATTCCATAATTGTTCAAATTTCCAACCATTTGCAGCTAGGGCAGCGATGGCAGACATGCTTCGAATTCCACTTCGGCAGTAGACGACAACATCACGATCTTTTGGTATGGAATCGAGATTTTGTACGATTTGTGTGTGTTCTACTCTCAAATCAGTTCCGGGAATAGTGCAGATTGTTTCCTCATTGGGGCGTCGAACATCCAATAGAAATGGTCCATTCTCTCCATCCATCAAATCATGAAGAGTGGTAACGGTCATTGACTGCATATCCGGTACCTTCTGTACTTCACACCCCGGGTCAATGTATTCGTTCTGTCGGTCCAGTTTCACTGCTCTGGCTCTAGATGTGTCTTTAGAATAACTTAGTGTTCTAGAATTCATTTTTCTAGTGTCTAGTATCATTAGTTGTTCAGTAAGAGGTGAACCAACTTTTGCTATTATTTTGATTGCCTCCATTGCTTGCATAGTTCCAAGAATACCAGGTAATGCGCCCAATACACCTGCTTCTGAACAACTAGGAATGCTGCCAGGCGGAGGGGCCTTAGGAAACAAATCCCGATAATTCGCACTTCCACTAAGGTTGAACACAGTCAATTGTCCTTCGTAACGGAAAACGCTAGCATGAACCCAAGGTATACCTAGAATTTCACATGCATCGTTTAGCAAGTATCGAGTAGGAATATTGTCTGTTCCATCAATTACCAAATCCATTCCATCAAGTAAATCTAGAGCATTTTCGCCATTTAGTCTAGAAAAAATAGGCTCGATTTTGATTAATGGATTTACATCTTGCAGTCGTTCACATGCTGAGTCCACTTTTCGTCTTCCAAGTTCCTTTGTTCCATGGATTATCTGTCTCTGTAAGTTACTAATTTCTACTTGGTCATGATCAATGATTCGAATTGTACCAATTCCAGCCGCAGCCATATACAGTAGTGCAGATGACCCCAGACCCCCTGCTCCTATGCACGCAACTCGCGCATTTTCCAATGCTGTCTGCCCTTCTGGACCAAAATCGGGGAGCATCAAATGCCGAGCATATCGAGCATCTCGATTGTCGGACATAGGTTGAGGCTGGAGAGTTGCAAATATCATACTTGGGTATTCAGTCACTATTCGTCAGACCAGTCTCCGCAATCATTATCTCCATCTCCGACCCAATCGGAAGGAATTACATCACCATTATCGCACACGAACATTCCACTATCAAAATCTCCACTTGCCAAAAACAATGCACCCATTAGGACGTAGAATAGAATTCCAAGCGCTGTTAGAATGATGTTGATCAAAGCAACCCATTTTGCTGCATTGGCCATACCCATATCTGGATGATTTGGGTACATTGAGGCGGTTTTAATCGAAGATTGTGCGACAAAGAATGCTGGGATTGCAGTACAAAGCGAACATCCAACCCACCCGAGGATGGCTAATACTAGTGCCACAACAGCGTTTGTAGCAGGAGGTACGCCCATTCCCATCGGATTCCCCATTGGAACCATGGCTGGTGTTTGTGGCTGTCCTGCTAACATTACTGGAGCAGGTTGAGCAGTTGGCATTGTTCCAGGCATTGTTCCAGGCATTGTTCCAGGCATTGTTCCAGGAATTGGTTGATTTTGCATTGGAGTAGGAATTGGATTGTGTTCTTCCATCACATTTCTTTGTTTATTTTCCAAGGGGTTTGGAACAGGCGCTGGACCCGAAGACTCTACAGGACTTGTGGGAATTGGAGTAGAAGCTACAGGAGAAGGGGTAATGTTGGAACCCTGTTTTGTAGTCTCTGCTTGATAATTCTGAATTGCAGCTTGAAATTCGGCCGCAGCAGTAGCAAACGGGTCCTCTTCGTCAGGTTGCATGATTCTCCATACCCCCGTGTTTGATTTGAATTATTTGCTTTAATGGATATTTTCTTCTAGCCACCTTTCACAATCAATAGCTGCCTGACACCCCATCCCAGCGGCTGTAATTGCTTGCCTGTATCGTGTATCTACTACATCTCCTGCTGCGAAAACTCCTGAGACGCTGGTCATAGTATATTCTTTTGGGATTATGTAGCCAGATTCATCTGTTTCAATTTGTCCTTCTAGGAATCCAGTAATCGGTGTGTGTCCAATTGCTATGAATGCGCCTGTACAAGCGATTTCTTCAGTGCTTCCATCTCGTGGATCTTCTAAAACTGCCCCCGATAATCCCTTTTCATCGGCTAGCCATTTCTTGACTTGTCGAAACGTCTTAATTTCGATTTTTGGATGGTTCGCAGCCCGTTCATACATTACCTTAGACGCCCGAAACACATCACGTCGATGAATCAATGTGACCTTACTAGCGAATCGAGTTAGAAATGTCGCTTCTTCCATGGCAGAATCCCCTCCGCCGATTACAATGATTTCCTCGTCCCTGAAGAAGGCTCCATCGCATGTTGCACATGTGGAGATTCCTCTTCCTTTTTGTTCGTCTTCTCCTTCTGCTCCCAACCAAATTGCTTCTGCTCCAGTACAAATAATGAGGGCATGTGCCCTGTGTTCTTCTCCTTCGACCCAAACAGAAAATGGTTTCAGGGACGTATCGATTCGTTCCACATTCTTGTCGTGAACTTGGAGCCCGAAGCGTTCTGCTTGTTCTCGAAGTTGCATCATCATTTCAGGCCCACCAATGCCTTCAGGGTATCCTGGAAAGTTTTCGATATCACTAGTAAGCATTAGCTGGCCACCCGACATGTAACCTGCAAACATAACTGGCTCCAACATTGCTCTTGCAGTATACAGGCCGGCAGTATAACCTGCTGGACCACTGCCGATGATGATTACGTTGTGCACTTCGTCGTCGCCCATATCATCGGCGGAACAGCAGACACTCCTTCAATTCATCTAGTCTTGTTTTGCTATTTTTTTGGGCGTAGGTTCTGTAGTGCTTGCAGTAATAGGAAATATTTTTCCTATGAAAAGTGCAATGCCAATTAGCAATAATTGTATTATTAGTCGAAGTACATGCCACTTATCTTCGAAACTCTGGCCCCCTATTGGTATATCGTTAATCCACATGTTCAGATTTGCCCAATATAGAATAATGAGTAATATTGCACAACTTCTTCCTCCAATTTTTTGTGTCTTTGGGAAAATTAGCATCATTCCAATGATGATTTCTACCGCCCCGCTGGCTAATACCCAGAATCGAGGAGCACCTAGAATCCCAGGAACTATTGGCTCAAACCATTCTGGATCAAGAAAATGATCTATGCCTATTTTCAAAAAAGCAATTCCAAGTATTATTGATGAAAAAAACCGTATTTTTTCAATCAAGATAAACCCTCAAATCATTGCTCTGATTGCAGAAATTGCATTCCTAGCATGTGGTTCCAATCGTGATTCAATATGATGTGGTTCTGCTCCTGGCCCGATTATACCAAGTCCAACAGGCTTGTCGTATCCAAGTTGAAGATCAATTAGACTCTTGATCACTGCTTGCCCCATTGCTGCTCCATGCCCCGTTTCTCCTTTTTCGATGATACCTAAACATGCAACTCCTTCGATGTTATCTTCCTCGAGAAGACGAGCTGTAGCTAGAGGAGATTCCATAGAACCAGGGACCCAAACAATTTCGATGATGTTCAAGTTCTGTTTCTTTGCTTCATCTTGTGCATGTTGAATCATCTGTTCAACCTCATCTTTGTGAAATGAACCACATACTAACCCAATATTGTCCATTAGTTTCCCTCCGAGTGCATCGTACGTTTGACGGTGTCGACTACTGCTTGTGTCATTGAATCAATCTCGATATTCACACAATCTCCAACATTTTTCATCCCCAATGTGGTTCTTCGAAGAGTTTCAGGGATAATGTGAAGATTGAATTCACCTGCTTCGTTTATTTTCCCAATGGTTAGAGAGATTCCATCAATTGCAATGTATCCTTTTTCAAAGATGTAATCGATCAATGAATTTGGAATACTTATTCGAATATCAGCGGTTTTATCCTTGTGTCCTCCACATTGTTCTACTGGAAATTTAATCTCTTGAATGGTGCCCTTTGCCATAATATGTCCTGAAACGAGATGCCCTCCGACTTCTTCTCCATAACGCAGCGCTCTTTCTATGTTTACTGAATCACCTATTTTCCTTTCATCAAGTGTTGTTCGTTGTAGTGTCTCTTGAATTAAATCAAATCCAATTGTATTCTTTTCAATACTTGTAGCGGTTAAACAAACACCATCCAAAGAAACTGAGGCGCCGATTTCAACCCCACTTTCGCTTCCGCTAGGGAGTTCTACCTTCCAATGAGTATGGTCATTTAGTTCTTCGATATGAGTTATGGTCCCCGTTCCTTCAACTATACCTGAAAACATAACATCACTCTGAATCCTGTCTCATCTCCAATATTCTAGCAATAATCTTCCTAGTTCCATCTAAATCATCTGATAGCCCACTTACTCTACAGACTTCAATCTCATCAAATCCTCGTTCTTGTAAATCATTTCTGATTCTTTCTTCTGCATGTTCTTGGTCATATCCCAGTACAATTACATTGGGTTTTACAATGTTTAGGATATCGTACATGGGTTGATCTGGAGGGTTGCCAATCAATGCTATGTCAACTGGTTTCAAGGCTTCAACCATACGGCATCTCAAATCATGATTCGTTACTGGCTCATGCTTTCTAATTCGAACAGTATCATCATGAGCAATTACTACCGTCAAGTGTTCTCCCAACATTTTGGCTTGTTCTAGATAATGTAAATGTCCTGCGTGTAGAAGGTCAAACACTCCCACTGCCATGACTTTCTTCATTATTCATCACCTTCCGAAAACCCTGCTGCTTCCATAATCTCTCTTCCGTTCAAGAATGGAATACCATATTTTTCTCCATATGCGCGAGCATCTTCAACAGATAGCGCTGAATCTCCATTTTCTTCTAACATTTCAGCCCCTATCACAATTGGGGGTAATCCTGCCATCCTAGCAACTGCAACTGCCAATTCTGTATGTCCTTGTCTATTCGTAAGCCCCCCTGGAGCTTCTCTACATACCGGGATATGTCCTGGAGTTCTGAATTCATTTCCTAAAGCATTCATTCGCTCTTCATTGGCTAATCCTTGTTTTTCCGTTTCAACCCAAAGTTCTGCAAAACGCCGTGTTGTTAGTGAACGATCTCGGTCAGTAATTCCTGTGAATGTCTCTCTATGATTTAGGCTAAGAGTAAATGCTGAGCGAGCATCATATTGTAGATCATTGGTGATTAGGTGATTTAGAACGGGATTTTTTGCTACTAAATCGGTATCAGTATGTAAGTCTTGCAACCATGGTAGCCCAAATCCTGAACCTACTTCATCACCAATCGCTAGGAATAACAATCCTCCACAGTCTTTTCTTAATTGTCTGATTGCAGCAGGATGAGCAACAGTAGCGGGGAACAGAAGGTCAGTTTCCTGTTCCCTGAATGCAGAGTCAAACACGAGAACTGGCTTTCCATTGGAAAATGCCTCAATGGCTTGCCCTACGCCCGACACCATGCCTCGCGGAGGGGCCTCTCATACCCGTTATTTTCGGTTCCAAGCATCAATCATTATTTTGTTGTTCATCATCTTCTGGTTGTTTTTTAATTTGTTTTGTTTTGAATATAATAATCGCTATCAAGAATATGCCTAAGAAAAATATAATGAAAAATATTCTATTTACATCATCATCAAATAGATTTAGATCTGGATCATAATTTTGTACATTGATTCGATTTAATGTCCATTTGTCCATGGTTGTAACTTCGCCATCATTCCAAATGATTCTGATTCCTTCGATTTCGACATCTGAAGGGATTCCTAATCTTATTTCGGAAACAGAACAACCTGCGAATCCATCTCCTGCTAGAATTGCTTGTCTGATTATTTTCCCATCTGAAAATTCGATATCAACTACTGAGCCAATAGCATCTTTATTGATATCTTCATTTGAGTTTGTAGATTTTGGATCTATTGCAATCCATCTTACATTTTCTCTTTGAGCAGCATCGTTTTCAAAGAATCTGATTCCAATATTTGAGTCACCTAATACTAGATCTAAATCGCCATCCCCATCAAAATCTGCCCATGTGGATCCCATTGTTTTGCCTTGATCAAGAAGTCCTATTGCTTCTATTCCATCAATGAAATGACCGGTTCCATCATTGATGTATAGTGAATTGTTATTGAAGGAAAAATAGGGGTTAATTTTGCCTACCCCGAACCAGAGATCTAAATCTCCATCGAGATCAACATCTAAGAATTTACAGTCCCAATTTACTAGAATATTCTCTGCAATTCCTCTGTCTACTCCAACTTCTTCCCAATTTGTTGATTCAGATTGCATCCAAAGATAGTTTGGGCCCATGTTACTGACACAAAGATCTAGGTCTCCATCTCCTTCTATATCTCCTACACTTGCTCCCATTCCGGTTCCAGGTAGTGTGAAATTATGGGAAAAAGTAGAGCTTTTGAAAATTCCCGAATCACTCCCATTATAGAATGGAGAGAAACCAAAATCTGATGCGATAAAGATATCTTCCCATGTATCTCCATCCATATCAACAAAGATACCTGCCCAAGACATTCCAGAACCCTTTCCATTCGGGTCTCTGTCTGAGGGTGTTTGCAGTTGAGCAGAAGGGTTTTCAGGAGAAGTAATTGCTATTGAGTTCGCATCCCCAACTGCAACTTCTCCATCTAAAATAGGTTCTAATGTTCCTCCATCTATCCTTCCTGCAAGAATAGTAATTGGCTCAAAATTAGCCTTTCCTGATTCCTTCAATTGATTTTGATATAGAATGTTTGATTCTTGACGGACAAGTAAATGTTCTTCCGATAAAATTCCGAAATTCATTGAATATAGATCTAAATCTCCATCATGGTCATAATCTGCCCAAACTCCCTTAGAAGAGTGCCCAGAATTGTCTACTCCTACTTCTTCTGCTACCTCAGTAAAAGTACAATCTCCTTCATTTCTAAATAGCTCATTTGGAGCACCACTAGATGTATTTTCTATATCTGCTTCGCCGAAGTTGGATACATGGAGATCTAAATCTCCATCATTATCAAAGTCAGCCCAAGTTAATCCCAATGCAGTTGAATTTGATGTGGGTAGTCCTGCGTCTTGAGTAATGTCGATAAATTGATTATCACCGATATTTTTCATTAAATACATTCTTCCAGTATGGAAATCACTGCCTTTTTCCCATCCTTCCTGATCGAAAAGAGCACCAACTGCAATGTCAATTAATCCATCTCCATCNCAATCTCCTGGTGCNATNGANGGGCCATAACTTGCCCATTNTGAANTCATGCCNANGTCTATTCCACCCAATCCACTTNTTGCAGTTCTTTCAGTCATTTTNGCATTCAAAACAGTAGACCTNTCTTGAGATGGATTATTTATTTCGACAGGAGGCNCCGGAGCAAAATTTAGATTTTNATTCAAACAATAGTCTTCAGAAGTTGTAAAATCTTCTTCTGAATTCTCCAACCAATGTTGTTCTGAAATCATTGAAAGACATAGCATTCCTTCAATCCCAGTATTTCTAAGAATTACATCAGTCAATGTAGTATTTCGGATTTCGTCTAGAACTTGTGATAGATCTGGATCCCATTCGTAGAATAGGGGGTCGCTTACTCTTAATCTGTGAAACTGCTCTTCGAGGATATAGTGCATCGATGGTCCTACAGTGCTATGCATTGTAAGAAATTCATTTGATTCCGGAAAATGATGAATCCAATCATGATCTTCAGCATACATTCCAATTAGTGGATCTGCTGTACTCACATTTGGGTAAATTGATTCTAATCTAGAAGCAAGTTCAGAATCTGAAGTTACATCAGACCAATTATTAGTTGGTTCCAGTCCAACTAACTCTCTAAATGCTCCATACGAAGGTATTCCGTGGTCTCTACCTCTTTGAATATCTATAGCACACATATCCATCCCTCCCATCCCAGGTTCTCCAAATAACATATTTCTGAGAGCGTGAATATATCCTACATCATTAGCTTCTTGAGTAGTAAATGCTAGACCTCGAAGAACAGGATCTATACCTCCATCGGTTACTAGGGAATTGGGGTCCCAGAAACCATTTTCCATCGCAATACTTCCTTGAGGTATAGAGGTTCGATTTTCCTCTAAACGTAATGTAAGGGGCCCTATTTGTGAATGCCCCATTCTAAATGCTAGGGTTGCAAACGCATTACTTATCGATGGATCTACAGTTGAATCATATTCCCCTGTGTCTGAAAAAATATTCATTGAAGGAAGATATTCTTGATACGTTATTTGTTGCATTAATGCAGTAACATATTTCCTAGCCGTTTGATAAATTTCTTCGTCTGTCCACTCAGGATTTTGTGAGTTTAGTACTTCCGCAATCCGATTATGCTCTCTAAGGAATATTATGTGGATAGCTGTGAGCCCCACATGTTCATTTGCACGCGAGTCTCCAGCAATATATCTCTCAGAAGAAGAGAATCCGACAAAACTCATGCTAGGTGCAGTTTCATCATCTTCCGCAGCCAAAGGTAGTAGGTCTCCATTAGGATCAGACGTGACCTTTAGGCGACCTCCTTCTCCAGTTCTTAACCAATCAGATGTTTCTTGAGTAGATCCATAAACAGAAGATCCATCTATCCATCCTGTTACTGAATTTGGATATTCTCTAGGTATATTTTCGATTCCAGTTGACTGATTGTAAATTGATCTAAACATCATAATCATGTTTGAACCGGTTCCTTGTGGGTCCATCCATAGGTCTCCCGATGGAACTGGTATGTCGATTCGTTCAGCGGCTCCTTCTACTCTTCCATTTTGTGTAAGCGTAAAGTCAATGTCATGCGATACGAATTGCCCCCAAAGCCAGTTCATATCTGATAGACCATCTTCATCTAATTCCATACCATTGGGATTGTAACAAATAGAATTACTAATCTCTCGAGGACTTGGGAGATTGCTTCTTGCAATCCAATCACTATCATTTGTTCCATCTGAAGGAATTAATCGTATTAGATCTGAGTTTCTAGAATTTTTTAGAGAATCTACTTCGTGATGCCCGAATCCATCTACCGGGTAAATCTTCTCGGGGATATCAAGTTGCCAATGGGTAGGCCCAGGATTTTCTTTTTCAACACTGAATGCATGAGCGTTAGGAATCATTAGTAAAAGTAGCATTAGTGAGGCTACTGCTAAACTACTCCACCGTCTAGTCATCGTTTCTACGATGATGATTGAGGTTATGATGCTGTCCTAAATTTCTATGATTATTGAATTAATTTACTTCACTCTCATATGAACGAAATCAATGATTTCGTGCCATCCCTTTTGAAGGGCCACCGGTTCGGGCAGGAGGTCGGGGGTCAATTGGATGCCACTTCGTTTCGGTCCAGCAGGGGTACCTCTGTCTTGTAAGGGGCGAACAATTGTTGAAGGGATGGACGACATAACTGCTCTTGGTCTATCGACAATGGAGATTCAGACTGTTCGAACAGTAGCACCTCAACATTTCAATGAATATTGGCAAGCAGGAATTCTGTCTTGGAAATCAGATTTCGAGATGAATATGCACGGACCATATTATGCTGATTTACTTGGAGATCGTCGTTCACGTCAACGAACATTGATGAAAATGGAAACCAGTTTACAAGCAGCCAAGATAGTCAATGCACGCCACATTACATATCACGTGGGCCCTTATGGTGAGCGTCGTCCTGGAAGAGAAACAAATGAACATCTTGCAAATATACTCGAGGGAGTAGTTGAACGATGTCGTGAGTTGTGGGGTAAAGAAGAGGATGAGATTGATTATGCAGCATTTCCTTGGGTTACAGAAGGAGAACCGACTCTGATTGGTGTTGAGACTAGTGGACAACAATCTCTCTGGGGTACTCTTGATGAGGTAATTGAGGTAGTCAATCATGTTGAAGGAACCGTGCCTGTCCTAAACATGGCACATATTCATGCTCGAGGAAATGGTTCACTAAGGACTTCTGAGGATTTTGCTGAATTATTTGATCAAGTACGTTCCGAATATGGTGGTAAGAAATTTTACTGTCATTTCTCGGGAATTGAGCACCGTTCAGGCAATGCGATGCATTATACTCAATTGAAGAAATCAGATTTGAAGTTCGAGCCTCTTGCAGAATATCTCGCTGAAGAAGGCGATTGGTTGGATGTAACAGTAATCTCTGATTCTCCATTGCTTGAGCATGATGCAATGTATATGTTGCAACAGTATGACAAAGCCAAACAGAAGTTATTGGAACGACGTGCTCTAGAAGAACGTCGAATCAAATTAGCTATTGAAGCAGGACTTGATCCTGAAGAATTACTAGCAAGAGAAAAGGAACAAGCACGTTTGCGAAAGGAGGCGGGAGAGAAGGATTCAACTGCCCCCGCACCAGCAGAAAAAGCGCCAGCAGCAAAACCTTCTGCTTCCAAGAAGGCGGCTTCGAATAGAATAGAATTCGAAGATGAGGAAGAAGACGAAGACGACTTGTTCTGAGATGGTGCGACGGGCCGGGCTTGAACCGGCGACTTCCAGATCTTCAGTCTGGCACTCTCCCAGCTGAGTTACCGTCGCAGTGTTCTCGGGACTGAGGATTCCCATTCAAGGCTTGCGCTGTGAATCAAGATTGATTATTGAGCAAGAGTGTCTTTCTGTATCTCAAATAATTGTTTAATCGCCCTTGTTCCTGAATCAATTAGTGCAATGAGTTCTTCAGAAGAATATGTTGATTCTTCTCCTGTTCCCTGAACTTCTACAAAACGCCCATCAGATGTCATGACGATATTCATGTCAACATCTGCATTGCTGTCTAAGTCATAATCCAAATCTGCAAACACTTCTCCTTCTAATAGCCCAACACTAATTGCTGCTACATCATTAGGCATCACCGCATTTTCATGGTCCATTGCTTCTTCTTCACTAAGGGTCACTTCTCCTTCAGCTGCTTCCGCACGACGATTAGATGGGAGGCATATTCCACTAGAAATTAATCTCTTAATTGCGAGTCGAAGTGCTATCCCTGCAGCGGTAATTGAAGCACATCGAGTGCCCCCATCTGCATTCAAAACATCACAGTCAATGTTTAACGCAATAGGCCCCAATTCTTCCAAATTCACTGCAGCACGAAGCGATCTTGCAATTAAGCGCTCAATTTCTTGAGTTCTACCCTTTGCCCCATTTCTTTCTCGACGGAATCGAGAATCTGTAGAAGCAGGCATGAGTGAATATTCTGCGTGAACCCATCCTTTTGTAGCATCACGTGGGAACCATCTTGGAAGTGAACGTTCCTTTGTTACACATGCAAGAATCATGGTATTTCCTTGTCGATATAATACCGATGCAAGAGCATTTTGGGTGAAGTCTAGAGTTACCTCAATCTGACGAATTTCATCATTCAATCTTGTTGGGGTGAACCCGCTTTTCATCTTGGCCATATCCTCTGCTCTAATGAGTAGGAGTTGAACCCTTTGTTCAGAATTACCGATGATTTGGACGGAAAGCAACCACTATTTCGGGGTCAGTTTCGATAAATGGGCCTTCCATGAAATCAATACAGGCGGGAATAGATTCGAAAAGAGGAATTAGAGTTTGATTGATTGCTTTAGGAGATCCAGGTAGGTTCAGAATCAGAGATTTCCCTCTTAACCCAGCAGTTTGTCTAGAAAGCACTGCTGTGGGGACATATTGAAGAGAAATTTTCCTCATTAACTCTCCATATCCAGGCATCATTCGGTCGCATACATTTTCGGTTGCTTCAGGAGTGACATCTCGAGAAGATGGCCCAGTTCCTCCAGTTGTAATGACCAAACAACAATTGCTTTCATCAACCAAATTGATTATTGCATCTTCAATTGCATTAGTTTCGTCAGGAATTAGAATACTTACTGGCTCCCATTTTGAAGTAATTATTTGATTTAATGTTTGAATAATTGCTGGACCGGATTCATCTTCGTAAATACCAGAATAAGCTCGGTCAGAAATGGTGAGTACCCCAATCCTCGCCTCCATGCTATGCCCAGGGACAGGTTCGACATAAGATATTCATCGTTCTTTCCAATCACCTGACTCAATGATTTTTCCACCGGTATTGTTCCACCTGTAAGTCCATGCTTGGAAAACTTCGTCTTTCGTGATTACATCGCAAATTACTCGTTCAAATAGATTATTTTGGGAGCCATGCCCACGAAATCCTTCGATTGAATCTAATCGATTTAATGCAGAATCAATGTCTTCAAAACTATGGATTTCTCCAACGACCTCTCCTTCTTCATCTATTAATCCAGGATAGCCTCCAAGATCCACTAGTTTCCCTCTAGTTTTACCGAGTTCTGGATTTTTCTTTCTTCCTACTTTCATTGCGGCTTCTCTTTCTTCTCCTTGCCTTAGAGTTCCATAAACGAAGATATGGTTGCACATTCCGGCTTTATCCTCATTTATTGCAGCAGCATTTTGTCCGTTCGGGTTTAATCCTAGTGAAATCATTCCTTCTTCCACTAATTTGGCATATTTTTCAGTTGGTTTAATGAATTCATGTTCGCGTTTTTCAGGGTTTACTACGTACGTTAAAGCCGATATGATTTTTCCAGACACGGTTTGTACCAATACTTCTTTTTGAGCGTAATAATCGGGACTTCCTTCTTTTGAATCAATGTGTTTCCACCCGGTTTCAGTTGGGAGGAATAGCATCCCTTCAACAATTCCACCGTTTCTTGGATAGACGTCTAATGCTCCACCGCCTCTTCCTCCTGAATAGTAATGGTAGACTGGAACATAATCCAACATATATGCTGGCTCCATTATTGTCAAGACTTCTGACCAAGGCGAATATTTTCCCAAAGAATTCCAATCTTTTTCATTAAGATTTGAACCATATCCGAAGTAAATTTTCTTCTTATTCATTCTCAATCCTCTGGTGCATCATCGATACAAAAGCCCGCTTCATCATCAGAGATATCTTCTAGAGTTTCTGCAACATCCTTTACTGTCCATTCAGTCATCGGAGCAGCCCTAATCTTTTGATGCGTCTTTTTATTCTGAACTGATGCGATATTTGCTACAGGATCTCCTTCTCTAACAATTGGTGAAGTTGCAAGTCCTACAGCCACCCCCGACATCGGGCTCAAAATTGCTTCAGCATCTCCACTAAGTGGATTTGTTACATAGGCAATCGGCTGACCTTTTTCTACTAATTCTCCTGCTATTATCGCAGGATGCAACATCCCTCCTCGAGGTGAACGAACCCATCTTGATTTCCGAACGATTAGGCGCCATTCTGGTCGATGCAAATTGCCATCAATCATATCGAGGTGAATCATGACGTTCATGATTCCTTGAACTCCTACAGCAATTGCTCCGCGTTCGAAGACATTTGCTGTACCTGCTTCCAAGAGAATCGAGTGGATTCCTACCCCTGTTGCAGTTCTTCTTAGTGATCCCTCTGGACCAATAGAATGTAGTACAATTGGGGTGCCAAATGCCCTAGCGAGCTCTTTTGAATCATCCCTGTCGCAATTTGCTCGGACATGCGGAGCATTGGTTCTTCGTGCAGGAGCTGTATGTAAATCGATTAGATACGAGCCCTTCATCACTACTTGTTCGAAAATTGCATGGGCAATTCTTGCTGAATGGGTTCCATTTGGAGAACCGGGAAAGCATCTATTCAAATCTCGCCCATCACTTGATCTTCTAGTATCAAGAATCACTGCTTCAGGATTACAAATTGGCACAATTAAGAGTGTTCCTCTTAGCCTCTCAACGTATACTAAATCATCACTTGTTGATGGATTCAGGTCCATTCCGTACAATAGATGTCTGATGATTGTAACTCCATTTAATTCATCACCATGTATTGTTGATGTTATCGTAAGAGTTGGCCCATCTTCTTTCCCATGTAAGATGTGGACTGGAATGGTTAATTCACGACCCAAAGGGTCCAACCCAATCTTTAGGGGGATTCTAGCTTGAGTGCCGGGTTTTACATCGACTCCCTCAAAGTGGAAAGGCGCCCTCATCACTCCTCGTATTACCCTATTCGTCATGATGTCATCGGTCATTTAGACATCAGTATGATTCAAGAACCGTCGGAAATAACCGTAGTTTCCGGAGGCGATGTGGTGTCCAGACTTCAGCAGCATTACGCCGAGTCATCTCTCCTTTCTTCTGACAATGAAGTGACTCGGTATACGCTGGAGCGGGATTCCCCCTTCCGCGGAGAATGAAAACATGACAGATGAATATGATACCTACATAGATAGAGTTCTAGAAGAAGTTCCAGATGCAGATAGAGATGCAGTTCTTGAGGAATTCAAGAAGTACCATGTTCAATTTAGAATTGAACCAGAGGATGCTGTTCGATCCATAATGAAGAGATTTCAGAAAGATGATACCAATACTACCATCCAGTCTCGAATGGATGACATGGTTTCTAGTAAGAAGGCTGAGAGATTTTCAGAGTTAGTTTCTGATGATCGTAATGTCACGATTGAGGTTGCAGTAGTAACATATACTCCTCGAATGCAGAAAATGAAATCAGGAGAAGAGAGGCAGATTGCGTTTGGATGGATTGAGGATCTTCCATTCTCAAATGAGGACAGCACTCGCTGGGATTACAAGGATTGGGGGAACCATAGTAGCAACTTGTCTCCTGGTTCAATTGTTCGATTAGAGGGTGTTTCAGTAAATGAGTGGAATGGAAAGCGTTCATTGAACATTAATCAGAGTTCTCGAGTAGTTGTATTACAGGAAGGAACCGGTTCTTCTATTCCTACATCTGAACCTGTGGATTTGGCTACAGCTGCAACAATGGAGGGACCAGTCTCTCTTGTTGCACGAGTTATTGCATCTCGTCCTGATCAAATAGTCAAGAGAGATGGGAGTGGGACAATCGAAGTTGTTCGCGGCCGTCTTGCAGACAATTCAGGACAGATGAGTTTCCTCTGCTGGGGTGAATTCAACCACGAAGTTGGTTCATTATTGCGTTTTGAAGGTGCAAATATTCGTAGATTCCGCGATACTCCTGAAATTAATTTTAGTGATCGTACCAAGATTGAGGTTTTTAGAGACGCCTCGTTCCCTGATATGGATGCTTTAGCGTCTCAGACACAAACATCAATTGAAGACATTCGAGATGGAATGAGGGGGGTAGATATCACAGTCCAAATTGAATCTATTGAGACTCGCACATTTCTGAGAGAAGGCGAAGAACGCAGTCTAACTAGTGTTCGGGTTTTAGATCCATCTGGACGTTGTAAGATGACGATTTGGTCTCCAATTGAATTGGAGCCAGGACAAGTTGTTTCGGTACAAGAGGCGCGAATAAGAGCATTTCAAGGCACTCCAGACATCACTGTAGATGATGCAGCACAAGTAACGATTCTCGATGAATCTCCATGGGAAAAGATAGATCCTGAATCTCACGTGGTTCGAGTTCCTCTAAATGAATTGAGGAATAGTGGTTCTCGTGATGGAATTCAGACTGAAGGGGAAGTATTGGTAGTTCGAGATGATTGTGGTATCCTCCTTCGATGCCCAGATTGTCGTCGAGTTCTGAGGGATGGAGTTTGTCCCGAGAACGATGCAGTCGTCGATGGTGTTGAAGATCTTCGACTTCGATTTGTAATTGATGATGGTTTAGCAACTGCAAACGTAGTGGTGGGGCGCTCTGCATCTGAAAAGTTTCTTGCTACTGAAATGAGTTCTATTCAGAGTAGAGTCAACGAAGAGGGGCCTAGCGGTTTCGTGAAGGAACTTCAGAGTAGATTGTTTGGTCTTAGATTATCGATTAATGGTAGAGCAATTGTCGATGACCGTGGAGTAATGATAATGGCTGATTCTATTGTTGAACAATCAGATGATGCTGTTGCCATAGCTGCTGAAGTTCGTGAAAGATGGGGGGTGGTTCTTTGAGCATAGGCGGTTCTAGTAGGCAGAGGCAGCCTGCTTTGAGGATGTTTGCCATTGAGTTCTCTCAATCATCACTTCCCATAGTCGGCCAAGGTGAATTTGATCCCTCTTTTGTGGTAAGTCGCTTAGGAGCCATGACTTCGCGAATGTTGGTGGCAGGAGTCATAGATAATATGGAAAGAAGAGATACAGAGAGTGGCCCTGGGTACAGGGGGCGATTACGTGATTCTACAGGGTTACATATGTTCGATATCGCTCCATTTAATCCCGAATTACATGCAGATGCTGAAGAAATATTGGCGCGTTTTGAACGAGGAGATCGTTTCCTTGTTTTGATGCTGGGTCGTTCGAGACATTACGAAACAGAAGATGGAGGAGTTTTCACCAGTATTCGAACTGAAGGGTTCCGTGAAATTGATTCTTCACAATATCATGTTTGGTTGGCTAGAACCGCAGATGCAACAATGAGAAGGATAGACGCACATAGAAAATCAAGAGAGTTAGATGCATCCGAATCAAGTTTTAGATCAGGTGAAATCCCTTCAGATCTTATTCCAGGGTTACTAAAGGCCAAGGAACATTATGGTGATGTAGACGATTCAGTATACGAAGTAGCAGTAATGCGTGCAATTAGTATGAGTGAAGGGATTGCTCCACCTGAAGAAACTCATACTACTGAAGATTCTGTTGAACCAACTCCAATGGTTACTGAAACTCCAAAGAATATTGAAGGTGAAGAGGCAATTGGTAAGGCGAAAGAGATCATTATGGAATGCCTTAGTAACTCGAATGCTCCAGTAGATTATGACACTCTTATTCGTGCATGTTCAAGTGTAGGCATTACTCGATTAACGGCAGAAGAAGTAATCGATGATCTTAGAGACGTACAAGCATTAATTCAAGAACCTGAGTTTGGTTACTTTGAGATTCTATGACGTCCTTTGGTGCGATACTTTGATGCCCCCAAGTCTCCAGTAGGTGACGGGGGACACACATGTCAGGCATCGCTTGCTTCATCCGCGCTAAGGATGGAGAGTGGATGGAATTAGCGGATTGTCATGTTTCTGTCAACATCAAAAGGCGTCTTGAGAGAAAGCTCGTTCGTGGTGGAGAAGGAGATGATGTGAAGGATGAAGGTTCTGAATCTGCTGTTTATACCGTTCGTCTTACAGTAGATACGCGTGGTTACAAAGTGCTTGAGGGGCTTTTTAGGGCAGGCCAGCCTTCTTTTATCGATCCATTCATTGATCGTGAAATGTTGGTAGCGATTCAGGAGATGAGTTACGATTCTGAAACTGGAGTGGTCGAATTAATCTTGATTGAGGATACGGAGGCGTGAAGATGGAAGCAGAAGAAAGAGACCTGCTGGCTGCTCTCCGTGCTTTTGACGTTCTTCTTGGAGCAGGAGTCGGTCTTGAATCGGTTCTAATCAATATTGCACGAGGAGGATATGGTGCAATAAGCAAGGATATGGAGAAAATCATGGATGGAGTCAAAGCTGGAAGACGCATTGAAGATGAACTTACAAAGGCAACATCTCGCACAAAATCTACTGGTTACAAACGACTTCTCACTACTTTAAAGACAAATGTTACCTCTAATACAGATTTAATTTCTGATTTACGTCGACAGGCAGACCGTGAAGAGGAAGAAAGAACAGATCGAATCATGAAATATATCGAAGCATTGGAAGGAATGCCCACTGCTCTTTTGACTGTGGGGAT
>PBDV01000034.1 GCA_002718215.1 Methanobacteriota archaeon | reverse complement strand
TGGTGGGCAATACAGGATTCGAACCCGTGTCAGCGGCTTAGAAGGCCACCATGATATCCAGACTACACCAATCGCCCTTTGTTTGCCGGTAACGCTACTGCATTTGAACTGAACTCATGTAGAGTTCGGTTCATAGTCCGCTGGAGCACTAAACTTAGTACACAATATTATCAAAATAAGAATCAAAAAATTAGAGATGATTGCATTATGATCTTGGACAAATGTAATCAACATTCCAAAAGAAAAAGATGCAGCACATACCAATGTCAATCCAACAAGAATGAATGGACCTTCGGGGGGCCTAGGATCAATAAATTCGTACACATAATATCCACCGCCAAAACGCGCCCATAATTCTGCGAAAATGAGGTAACACGCCCCATATACCAACCCTAAAGCAATCATCGGTGGACGAATCGACATGGTTCCGAAAACAAATTCACATGATAATAGAATGAGAGCGAAATTGTGCATCACTTGTTCATGTGGCAGGAACATGTGATCAATCTCAATTCCTCTTTCCACCATTTTGGGAAGAATTACGTATCGTATTATGGCAGCCGTCAAGACTGCACTACTGAATGCAGCAGCAAAAATTGCAGTACCAATATGAAGTATAATTTCAGAAGGAGTATGGCCAAGAAAAACCCAAAATGAAGAAGCCCCATTCCAAAGCATTGCGAATCCAAAAATTAGCAATGTCCACGAACTGAAAGGCACTAGACGTTCAAAGCCCTCGGAATTATATTCTCTTACATCACTACCTTCACGAAATAAGGGATTCATTTTTCCTGGAACGGGATTTCTAATCATCCAAAATATTGCAGTATGAATGACCAAATAAGCACAAATAATACGGAAAATCGAAAGTAAAACAGTGGTTAAACCTCCATCTCCATGCATTATTGATGAATCAAAAAGGCCACCCAAATCATAAGAACTAACATAGAAAACAATCGAGATAAAAAGAACTGAAAAAATCAAGAAAAAGGATAGAATGGAGCGATCCGAAAAAGATATTTCTTCGTTTTTCACATCACTCATAATTTCATCGAATAAAGTATAGGAAATGATACTAACCCTTGAATGGACCGTCATATGGATTAACATCGCTCCTAGCACAATTTGGGCAACGTTTTGGACGGGAGACCGTACTTCTTTTCCATTTTGTTCCACAGTTCCCACAAATCCAACCTTGAACTTCTTGGCCAACAATTACTGCAGAACGTAGCCGCTGTAAAACAGGGGAATTAGATAATGAAGGAGCAGGGGCTAAGCGTTCAGTTAACTCAGAATGCCTAACATCATGTTCTGTGAATCCCACTGCATGCAATAATTCGTGAACAAATGTATGATTTAGAAGAGCTTGATCTTCGACAAGTATTGGATTTAATTCGATTATAACTGGGCCAGAAGGTGCACCCATCCTACGCCTTCGCATGAGTTCATTGGGATTCAATTCAAATCGAGTAACACCAAGAAATTCAGATTTAGAATTGGACCATTTCACTTCAAGCCACCGACTTAATCCAGTTAAAAATGGAGTCTCAGAGGGATCAACGACTTCTTTGATACGATCCAACCACGGTTGAAAATCGGGGACTTGATCATCTGTCGCACTTACCTCTACAGGAACAGGATGGATTGGGACATGGTCTTTGCCTGGCTCGCCCCCCATGTCCCTCTGTAAGGTTGAGCAGCCTTAAATCAAGTCGACTAGTCGACTATTCATTGGGCGTGTGGCGCAGCTTGGAAGCGCGCTTCCTTGGCATGGAAGAGGCCCCGAGTTCAAATCTCGGCACGTCCACTTACTAATACGACGATTTTGTCGTAGTAATTACTACGGCTCCAATCTTATACGGATCACCATTAGAAGCAGGTCGTCTATCTTCTAAACGTCCCTTCCAACCATCTTCAATGGTACCAATTGGAATTCTAATTGATGCACCGCGATCAGAGACACCGTATGAAAACTCATGAATTGATTGAGTTTCATGAAGACCAGTTAATCGTTGATCATTGTAAGCGCCATACACATCGATATGTTTCTTGATGTTCTGTCCAAAGGCCTCACAAATCTGACTCATTAGCGCTTCACCGCCTTCATCGCGCATCCGACCATCGCTGAAATTCACGTGCATTCCTGAGCCGTTCCAGTCAGTCGCCCCCAATGGCTTTGGGTGCCACTCTATTGCTAAACCATACTTCTCGGCATTTCTTTCAGCCAAATATCGAGATACCCAAATCTGATCGCCGGCCTCTTTTGCACCTTTAGCGAAAATTTGGTACTCCCATTGACCTGCAGCAACTTCGGCATTTATCCCTTCAACATTCAAACCTGCTTCAAGGCACATGTCTAGATGAGTCTCAATAATATCTCTTCCAAAGGCATTATTGGCACCTACAGAACAATAAAACTGACCTTGCGGTGTCTGATCTTTAGGGAAACCAAGTGGTAATTTTGTCTCAGGATCCCAAAGGAAATATTCCTGCTCATATCCAAACCAAAAATCATCATCATCTTCCTCTATTGTAGCTCTGCCATTGGTTTCATGTGGTGTACCATCAGCATTCATCACTTCACACATTACTAGATATCCATTGATTCTGTCTGGATCCGGGCAAATGAACACCGGCTTTAGTAAGCAATCAGAATCTCCCCCTTCAGCTTGTAAAGTAGATGAACCATCAAAGGACCACATTGGACAATCTTCGACTTTCCCCGAGAAATCTCTTCTTATCATCGTCTTACTTCTCATGCTCTGTGTTGGTTCAAATCCATCAAGCCAGATGTATTCTAGTTTACTATGTTCGCTCATAGAGACTGCTGATAAAAAATAAGTTAATCAATGATTCGGATGTAAATTTCAAATAATACAAATAATATCAACATAATTGTTAATTTGAACAATAAAATAGAATATTTATGCGCATTTGAACAAAATGAGAGTTTGACGTTTTTTTTAATTTATAGCAGAAGGAAGAAAGTCTACCTAGCACTGCACAGAACGCCGCAATGATGAGTGTCCTCAGCCTGATGGATTGATGGGCGAACTGAGCGGCACCGGTGAACTACATGCAGACCATAGTTGGCCCAGATGGGCGCACGTATCAGGCGATGCCACAAACCAAGATCACTCGTCCAAAAAACGAACTGCCAATTGGAAGAATCTCTTCACCATGGAAGGTATATGGTAGGACCCTGGGAATTGTACTTCTTTCCTTCATGATGGTTCAATTCTTACTTCTAGGCATAATAGGAATCTTGGACGGAGACCCATGGACGTCATTTTGTGGGATTTTATTTGGAGTCCCATTCGTGGCAGCTATCGTATTCATTAGACGACCACAAATTATGGATGTCAGAATAGCAACCCCACATCCTCAAGGAAGTCAATATCATGTGATTTCTGAATTTCAAACTCTATGGACTCCGATGCCTACAATATTCAATCGACATTTGATTCGAGATTCATCTGCACTCGACATCCCTAAATCGAGAAAGTTATGGGCGATTTTCTTCTGTCTAATTTCAATTTCAATACTGATTTCCATTGGTCTTTGGTCAGGTGTTGGCGGGGCAATCATGATGGGATTGGCAATTACGGTAGGAATACCATTTTTCTTGTTGGGATTCTCGATCCCAGTTATGGCATGGTGGGCTATTTCCCGTGAACGTCTTGGATTATTAACACGCCAACGAGATGCTGAAACATGGCTATTTATGGGGATGTTATCTGCGTTCCCTGCTATTGTGATTAACTCATTCATCTTCCCAAGTATTCTCGGATTAACCGGATTGGAGATGAATGATGAAGTTTTGATGAATTGGACAGCGATTATCAGTGCACCAATAGGCGAAGAAATCTGTAAAGGATTGGCTGTTGCTGCATTTATGCGGGCAATGGATGGTGGAAAAAGAGGGTTTCAGATTGGTTTTACAGTAGGGCTTGGGTTTGCTCTTATTGAGAACCTACAATACATCCTACTTTCTTTCGGAGGAGGTTTTACAGGATTCGCACTAACTTCGCTGATCCGTGGAATCGGTTCAATTCCAGGTCATGCTTTCTGGACAAGTATGACTGGGTTTGCAATCGGAGTTATGGCATCAAGAAATAACAAAATGATGGAATCAGTAGAAAACAAAGTCGAGGAACAGGTTTGGAAATTATTCGACCCAAACACTGGAGAAGAAATTAGAGGAGACAATATTGAAACCACTGAAACAATGCTTACCTCCATAGATGAACAACCTCATGATTGGTATACATTGCCCCCTACGATTGTGGTACCAAAAATGAAAAATGTAGGCAAAGGAATTCGCCCCCCATCTAACGTTTTGGGTGCCTTGATTGCAGCTATGAGTGGCCACGCATTATGGAATGGAACGGCAGTTGCAGCACCATGGTTTACAATGAATGCAACTGGAAGTGAAGGGATGGCGATATTGGCCTCGCTGTTTTCAACAATAATTCTCGTCATTGCAGTGCTTACGTTAGGCAATATGTTTCTGAATGGAGTTAACGACGAACAAGACAAAACCATATTCTAGACAATTGAAGCATCTAATAGGCGATGACTTCATGCATCAAAAGCATCCGACTTGGTTTGAACGATATGATTGAACTCCTGACTGAACCAAACGGGATCATCACAATTGGCCTAGTTTTGGTATTGGGAATAATCGCTACAGTCAAACGTTTCTTAGATACTAGTGGGATATTAGCTGCAGGGATAATTGGGCTAGTTGTAGGGATTGGCGGCCATTGGACTTGGCTTGCAACACTTCTAGTATTCCTAGTTACAGGCTCGTTTGCCACTCGTTGGTCATACGAAGAAAAGGATGCTATGGGTCTTGCAGAAGATAGTGAAGGTGCACGAAATTGGACCAATGTAATCGCCAACGGAGGAGCACCTGCATTAATTGCAATACTTGCATGGTTATTTGGAGATACAGATGCTTGGTCAGCGCCATTCCTCGCTGCAGTAGCAGTGGCTTCAGCAGATACATTGGCTTCGGAATTTGGTGTATTGGACCCACGAGTAAGAATGATTGTGAGTGGGGAACATGTGGCAGCAGGAACAAATGGAGGTACTTCCCCTACAGGTCAAATCGCAGCTGCATCTGGTTCACTGCTTATCTCATTNCTAGGATGTATNTTGTTCACTTTATTTGGNAACGGATTTGATGCAGANATCATTCGGGTTTTCTGCGTCGTTTCTNTAATGGGTTGGACTGGGTGCCAAGTTGATTCAATACTAGGNGCTTTATTCGAAAATAGAGGNTTNATGACGAAAGGACAGGTNAACTTAGCATCGATTGCTTGNGGAGCAGGNGCAACTTACCTGTTACTAGGCCTAGTTTGAACATATGCTGCGACGGTTTGAACAACCCCTGTCTCTACATCGTAGTATGAATCGGGGCCAGATGCAGGTTAAGTCNCGGTTCGCGGGTGCCTTAGTTTTGCTCATTATTTGNACCAGTGTNGCATTAGCAGAACCNTCATCTAAAGAAATTCCCGAANATGCTGGNACCTCAATTTTCTATCCAGAAAATCACAATCTATTCTTGAATAATCAAACTTCATTGGACCTCNTTTACCCAATCGATTCAGGTGAACCNCCTCAAATTGATTTCAATCGATTAAGTAGTCAATTNGTCACAGTAAATTCNCCACCCGTAGATCATGCAACNAGATTTGAAGGAAANATTACTGTAAGNATATTNGCAGGNTTGGANGTAGAAGGAAGTACCTGTAGATTGACGAATCCNTTGCCNGGTTCACCTGCTGATGCTCAGACACAATTCACTGTNAGAGTTCTAGCAGGGGGNGCAGAAATTTTCCAAAATCAAACAAATAGAGAAGCCTTAGAATTTGATTGGACGGCNCCNTTTGAATTCACAACATCTGCATGGAATCTAAACTTCACACTAAGTCAAGGCGACACCATTTCAATGGAAATATCTGTGGAGCACAATTGTATTGTCGCTGGAGGATTGTATTTTGATCGATACGATACTGCAACNCGAATCGAGTTAGACGGNGTTCTTTTCACACCCTCTTTGCAATCAAGGGTCGATCAAAATGGAGCNGCACGAGTTGAATTCATCCCAGGTTCAGTCTGGGGAGATGAAACAATTACCAAGACAGTAGTCGAAGTTGCAGGNACATACAACACATGGTCAGAGGCAGTACATGGAAATTGGCAAGAAGAACAGAGATTAAGTCACTTTGAAACNCCACATAGCACTAGAATTGGAGAAGGGAATCAGACTGTATGGGTTTGGTCAGTAAATGGGACTTTAGAACCAGGNATACATATGATTGACGTGTGNATGTCTTTGTCNGATTTAGATCCNAATGAGGATTGTCACCTAATTGTAGTAAACCGATTCATGGTTGAAGAGCCAACTGCATCTCTAGGACGTGTAGGATATCTGATTGCACTTGTCCCATTAACTACACTTGTTTGGTTAGGNTCCTCTCTGAGNATTGGTACACTACCTCTTCCAGCTTATTTGATTCTANTACTAATGGGNTTGGCCGTNATGATTCCAGCGGCTTCAATGCCATCTATCGACATTGGTGAAGTAAGAGACGAGGCGCCGGCTCCTTCATTCAATTTACTCAGTCATTCAGGAGANTCTTACAGCATTAATGACTTACTGAAAGGTAATGACGCACTAGTTCTCGGTGTCTTTGAAACTGATTCCCCCAATGCTGAGCAACAAAGAAAGGATTTCCTCAACGCTATGGAACGTACNGATTCAATTGCATTTGCACAATTAGCAACTGGAGAAGATGTGCGNGCNATCGATATCAATGANCATGCTGCATCGGTAAACGGATCTTGGCCAATTTTACTTGATGAAAATGGTGCAGCAATCGCCTCTCAGTTCCCTTCTGGTGCAACTGATTCAGTACTAATTATCGACAAAGCNGGATTCGTTTCAGNNTGGAATTCGGGTTCNATAGGAAGTGANACTATTGTCGAATTGGTAGATTCNGCNACNATCGGTTCAGGAAGAAGTGCGATTGATTTGTTATTTGGAGTANTAATTGGCGCNGGAGCAATTCTCCCACTNTTGTTCCTATCACTGCCTANAAATAGAGTAGAACCTCCGGAAACGGTAATGATTCCAGGTGCAGGAATACTAGGAACAATAGGAGCAAACGCAATGGGTTTCGCGCTAATTGCTATCCCAATGTCTGTTCTTGCAATTGCACTTAGAGGGGGTTTGTGGCCTTTCGTAGAAATAGCTCTTGGATTTTGGATGATTTCTAGCGCAATACAAATGCTNCGTAATGGCAATGTCTTCGAAGTAAATTGGACATCCAAATTTATTCATCAGAAATTACCTGAGAATTACCAAAAATGGAGAGANGGAGAAACATTCGCAGAAGATGCAACAATCGGATTTTGGTTCGGATGGATTTCATGGATGGTATATCCATTGTTAATCCCTCAAACNGTTGCNGCCCCTGCATGGACCGGAATAATTGGGGCNTTGATTGGAATAGGTTCACTCCTACTTCACTTGGTAATTGCTGGATTAATTGGACTAGTATTGCGNGGAATCGCAGGCATTGCTGGAGGGATTTCAATCAGCCTTGGACGATTTAGTGCAGGTGCACGGCCTAGACTATGGGGAGCGACAGCACTATTGCTTGGCATTTGGATTCTAACCTACACCATTCTAGGACCAATTGTGGCAAGATTTGGATGAAAATGGGAGAATTTACTATGCGACCTTGGGTTTCNTGGACNGCACTATTTCTCGCTTACCTNTTCATAATCGCATTCGCACCCACTCCATCNATNACTANNGAAATAACNTCTGANAACAGGNATGTNCCNGACATCCCTNTCCCACAAACACCNCCTTGCCCAGAAGGAAGTGACTGTGCNCAAGCACATCCTTGTGACCCATCTNAACCATATTCNACTCCAATAATTGAAGAAGAATGGAATNCAACAGGAGCATTCAGAATATTTTCCTCTCCAAATCTGATTGATCTGAATGGTGATGGGACTTTGGATGTTGTAAATGGAATGGGAATTGAAGAAGAACAAGTNGGAGGAGTCATTGCTCTAGANGGAAAAGATGGGGCNCATCTATGGCAATCAAATGCAAATGCAGAACTTTTTGCTACTGCTCAATTCAATGATCTAAACCAAGATGGNACTGAAGATGTGATTCTTGGAGGAAGGGGGCATCAACTATTNGCAATGGATGGANTAACAGGTGATACAATTTGGACATTTGATGANGCTAACGAGGGNAATGGATTCACTNCAAGTAATTGGTTCCAATTCTATACTGGTCAATTTATTGNAGANAGAGATGGAGATGGAGTNCATGATTGGTTGACTGCAAACGGAGGNGATCCTTCTAAGGGCCCTGGAGAAGAACGCCATGGAGGATTCATGATGATTATTTCAGGANCNACAGGGAAAATTATCGCACATGCAGATACGCCAGATGGGAGAGAGACNTACATGTCACCAATTGTCTACAAACCTCATGCAGAAATGGANACAGAAATNCTATTTGGAACAGGGGGGGAAACNTTCNATGGAGGTCTCTGGTCCACATCCATTGAAGATATTGAATCAGGAGATATTTCCAATTCTGTTATGCTNATTGAACCAATTGAAGGTGTAGAAAAGGGTGTNATGGCTCCACCTGCAATNGCAGATGTGACAAATGATGGGATNTTGGANATTATTGCNCCTACTTTCGATGGACGAGTGGTNGCNATTGACGGNAGAAATTATTCAGATATNTGGACAATAAATGTCAAAGAACATGCTNTTGAGGGCGATTCAACAGANGTTGAGTCATATGCATCTCCAGCAATTGGCTACTTTACTAATGATTCAATTCCNGATGTTTTCGTTCACTTCGTCATTGGTGCATTCCCAGATTACTCTGCATCTACAAGCCTAATGATCGATGGANTAAATGGNGAGATTTTATGGAAAAACGACTCGACACATAACGGATTCACAAGCCCANTAGCAGNNGANATGAANGCAGATGGTAGAGACGAAATTCTAATGATNNGAGGAGGAGGTCAAATGTTTGAAAATGATGGAAGCATGTCNTTCTACCATGATATCGAAATACTCGATTCATGTACATTGGAGCATGTTCATCTTCTTCGAAGAGACGGNATGAGTATTGGCACACCAACCATTACAGATTTGGATGNAGATGGAATTTTGGATTTGATTACTACTGACACAACAGGATACTCTAGTGCAGGATGNACAATTCTAAGATGGAGTCTAGGTATTGCAACNCCTAATGANATTTCATGGGGAGCCTATCTAGGCACCGATAATAATGGATATTTCTAAAGTTGAGAAACNAGATCCCGTAAAACTGCTGCTGGGTCGTTNGCTTTGGTGACNCCGCTAGCTAGGAGGACTCCTTCTGTACCGAGTTCGATNGCCTTGGCCACATCTGCACCGTTCTTCACGCCCGCGCCACAGAGAACACGGACATTAGAATTCGCAGCCTTGACTGCCTCAGAAGTCCCTGATACAATGCCTGGATCTGCCGTTGTTACGCTGATGTCGCCCCCAATCAGTTCGGGTGGCTCTACAGCGATGAATGTGGGAGAAAGTGCTGCCAGTGCCTTTGCTTCGTCAATATCAGCTGCGCATGCACATACCGGGAAGTCATCAGGAAGTTGAGCGAGTAATCTCTCTACATGACCCAAATCGACCTTGTGCTCAGCGTGATTGATGATGGAACCTGTCGCACCGTGCCCCATTGCGGTCTCAGCGTGTAGCCAGCCGGTGTTTGACCCCCAACCAATTGGATCCAGATGCTGGGTCCAGACTTCGAGATTGGGTGCTGCAGCCTTGACGGCACTCAAATCGAATGCAGAGACGACCGCCACCATGGTCGCATCTGTCGTTTCATCGACTTCTGCCATAGCCTTGGCTAGAGAGACTGCAGCCTCGCCTTGGGCCGATGCGTATGTCTTGAAATTGACCACTATCAGGGGTGCCATGACCACTCTACCCCGTAACTCTGTTTTGAGGACATCCCTAGATGAACACATTCTTTTCGTTTTTCGACCAACTCGGCGCCATTCCAGTAATTTTGGCATCCTCAATCATTTCCTTTCCTGCTTTACTGTGACCATACATCAATTCTCCAGGACTTACATGCATGTTCCAATAGATCTCAAAAATCTCTGCTCGTATTCTTGGCCTACAGAATATCTTGGGAACACCATGCAACATTACAGCCTGGATTCTTTCATTAATTCCTTCTTTAGGATCAAAACCAAGCCATGAGAAATAGCGGGATAGAAAAGTTTGGATTAATATTGGATCTAAGAATTTAGCAGAGCGAGGAATAACATATCGCGGCTTGTTATCGAGTGGCCCCAAAACCTCACTTAAGGCATTACAAAACATCTCAGATTGTTCTTCAGAACAGCCTTCTAAGTGCACTCTCATCCAACCTCCGCCTCTATCTCCGCCATTCATTTTCGTATCAGATGGGAGTAATTCCACCTGAATCATTGTCTTAAGAATAACAGTCCCAATAGCCTCAATTAACGAACCGTCAGTCCATTTTGTTTTACCAGTTAATGGCCATTCATCATCCCCCAATTCTGATGTTTTCAATTCTAAAGCAGAACGGGGGACTGCATCAAATGGCTCACCAATCTTCCAAAGTTCTCTTGCCTTTGGACGCGTCCGAGATCTGTCCAACATCTCTCTATTGAAAACGGCCATTCCTTCACTAATTGCTTCTTCACAAACCTCTGTGAAGGCAGGATGAACATGCCCTACGCCTTTCTCTATTGCACCATCATCACAAACACCATACAGATGCTTATGTTTAGTCTTGAAACGATCATAATCATCGAATCCTTTAGCGAATTCTTCGGCGATGCAAATGATATCCCAATTATTTGCAACCTTCTCTGGCCATTCACTATCAAGTCGGAATGAACGACCCCTCAACTGATTAATACTCATATCAGTTGAAACTGAGGTTAAATCAACTAGCACATTGATTTTGGAGGCATCCCAACCTTCGCCTAGAAGGCCTCTAGTTCCCACAATACAATTTGTAACTCCTCTTTGGAATAGTTCAGTAATCATCTCAATGTAATTTCGAGGAACCCAATCTTTACCAGAACCTTGAATTTCGAAATAAGGCCCTTCAATAACATTCACTAGTTCAATCTTCAAACCTTTTTCAGATATCCATGAATTTGCCTCCTCCATGAATTTCTCAACTAAATCATCATCAACCAAAACTGTACTACCAGTCATCATAATTGGGTTGAGATAATCTGTTCCTTCATCTTGAACAATAGTGCGGAATGCGGCTACTGCCCCACCTGCTTCTGCATCTAAAACCCCCTCGACAACTGCCATAGAAGATGTCTTTTCAAAATCGGTGACGACTACTGCTCTAATTTTTGAACCCAATGCTTGCATTTCACTTCGCAAGATTTCTATCAAGGCATCCAATTTAGCCTCTGAATAAGCCATTATTCTACCAACTGGTGAAGCAGAAGGTCGAACTCCTGTCTCTGTAATTTGCCTACCTAAAAGTCTGAAGCGAGCTATTGCTTCTTCTGCTAATTCGTGATCCTTCGGACTTTTTGAAAGACGTAGGCCCTTTCTAACATATCTATCTACCATGTAAGTGTACATTTCCAAATCAGGAATAATTTCTGCTTTAATGGAATCAGTAGTTTTTGGTACGCCTACAGGTAAAGAAAAACCTGAATCTTCTAAATGCCTCCTCGTTGTATTTAGAAACTTATTTCCTGAAGATTCATCTGGAACTGTAGGCCATCCCTTGAAATCAACTCCTGCTACTTCCTCTGGATTCCCTAATGCCCCCAATAACCACTTATTCATTGGAGCAATGCGATCTTCATCTTCTGAATCTCTTTCCGCTTGAAGTAAATCTAACAATTCCTTAAATTCATAATCCACCTGAGCGATATATTTCATTTCCTTCGCATTTGGTCGAACAAATTGAACTAAATCCTGATATGGAGCAAGATTAGAATCACGCACTAAAGCAGGAATTGGAACTTGGTAATCGACATCTCCCAATAAGGAATGATAAGTATCAAACGATTTTTGACTCTTGGTCTCACTAGGGGGGGTTGCAGTTAAACCTAGAATTACAGGGTCACCAAAAAGATCCTTTACTGTGTTCAATATATTGCCCCAGTGATGCAATAAGTGGTGACATTCGTCAAGAATAATCAGGCCAACTCCAACTTCTTGCAACCTTTTGATATGGCCTTTGGATGAAGAATGAAGTTCCCATAATGGATCGTTGTGAGACTCTATTCCCTCTCTCGCCTTTTTTCTATAGACCGACATCCTGTTAGCAAAATAATCGGGATTACGTTCTGCTAAATTATTCTGCCAATTCTCTGCTGAATTAAAGTCACTAGCCTCATTCTCTTCAATCAACTTCTCTGCCCATAATTCGCGAGCTGCTACATCTATCTCCTGATTTCCACGCATTGGTAAGGTCAATGATTGATATGTCAATGAAGTGAGTAAACCAGGATTGTGTGGCGAAGTACTGATCAAATCGTCCTTTCCATCGAGATCGAAAAGAGAAGTCCTAGCTGCCCATTGGGCTTGGATTGCAGAATTTGGAGATAATACCAATGTTGGTTTTCGAATAAGATCTGACCAAACATACAGTCCAAGAACGGTTTTTCCAGAACCAGGAGGGGCAACAATATGCAATCTCTTATTCCCATTTCTGAGTTCTTCCCGAATAATTGACGAGGCCGCTACTTGAGAGGGCCGTAATGTTCCGGCGAAGTGAATATTGCCGAAGGGGTGGCCTCCCATGGCATCAACAAATGAAACAACCATAAGTGGCTGTCGACGGATTATTGTGGAAAAGTCCCGCCATTTTGGATATGGTCGCTAGGTACGATTGCACCATGACCCACTACAACATTTTCTAAATTACAATATTCACCAATCTGAGTATTATATCCAATCAAGCAACCAATGATAGACGAACCTTCTCCCACAGACACTGAATGAAGTAAGGCGCTACTTTGAATATTACATTCATCACCAATATTGCAATTTGAACCAATTGCTGAATCCATAAACAGACTCAATGCAATATCTCCGGCAACATCTTCTCCATACCAAGTGCCGCATACTACACCTGCATCAATGGATTGACGTCCACTAATCCAAGCTTGGTTTGCAATCGAGGTTTGAACCGCTTCGATGTATGATTCTGGCGTCCCTGCATCTACAAAATGGCCCTCGAATGGGAATCCGGATAATTCACCCTCTTCGGCGAGTTCTGGGAACACAACTCGCTCCATACTGAATGCGCCTTCAGGCATACGATCGAACACCTCTGGTTCAAGCAGGTATGTCCCGGCATTGATTAGATTGGAAAAGGCTTCTTCGCGTGGGGGCTTTTCCTGAAAACGATGAATCAGATTACTTTCAGAATCAAAGTCTGCCACTCCGAATCTACTGGGGTCTTCTACTTCCCACAAAGAGATTGATGCAAGCGTCCCAGCTTCTTTGTGTGCTTGAAGCATCTCATTGACGCGAAGACTGGTAAGTAGATCACCATTGATTACACAACACGTACCTTCGCCAAGATATTCACGGCAGTTCGCGATTGCACCGCCAGTACCAAGTGGTTCTGTCTCCTCGACAATAATGACCTCGTAAGGTAGGTCGAGAGTAGCAAAGTGTTCGCGCATCTGCTCAATCCCGTAACCTGCGGCAATCAGGACTTTGTCGACCATTTTCTCAGGCAAGATACTGACCACATGTTCAATCATAGTACGGTCCAATATTGGGATCAGTGGCTTGGGCATTTGTAATGTCCAAGGACGAAGACGGGTCCCGAAACCGCCCGCAAGTACAACTACGTCCATATTAGTCCGAAGAAGCCATCTTTCAAGTGTATTCTGCCTCAAACCGTAGTAATTGTTCGCGGTCATGGTTAAGGACGGGGTTCAGCACAGGAGGGTCGGGGAGAAGTATGAACATCCACGAATATCAAGGAAAGAACCTGTTCAGAGACGCTGGAGTTGCAGTTCTGGACGGGAAACATTGCACAACTGTAGAGCAAGCATTAGACGCCTATGACGCACTTGGAACTAAGGTTGTAGCAGTAAAAAGTCAAATTCATGCAGGTGGCAGGGGAAAGGGAAACTTGTACTGCCCAGATAGTGGTGATTTGATAATGGAAGGAGGAGTGAAAATTGCTTTCTCAAAAGAAGAAGTGGGGAAATATGCCGAAAATATCCTTGGCCACGTATTGGTTACAAAACAAACTGGTGAAGAAGGTAAGATGGTAAGAAATCTGTATGTAGAATCTGGATGCGACATAGCCCATGAGTACTATCTTGCAATGTTAGTAGATCGTGAAGCAAAATCGGTTCTAATCATGGCTTCTACCGAAGGTGGGATGGACATTGAAGAAGTAGCAGAGCACAATCCAGATGCAATTCACAAAGTTTGGGTAGATCCTCATGCAGGATTATTGCCATTCCAAACTAGAAATTTAGGTACTTCTCTAGGCCTGAAAGGAATGTCTCTCAAATCCTTCTCGAAAATGATGCCAAAATTGTATGATGTTTTCATGAAAAATGATTGCACAATGGTAGAAATCAACCCATTAGTAAAGACTGCAGATGACGAGATTATTGCTCTTGACGCAAAGGTTGGGTTTGACTCCAATGCTGAATTCAGGCACAATCAATCATGGGATGAGATGAGAGATATGTCTGAAGAAGAAGAAACTGAGATTCGGGCCAGTGAAGCAGGATTGTCCTATGTGAAACTAGATGGAAACATTGGGTGCTTGGTAAATGGTGCTGGATTAGCAATGGCTACAATGGATGTGATTAAGCTGTATGGCGGAGAGCCTGCAAACTTTCTCGATGTAGGAGGAGGGGCAAATGAGGAGCAAGTGACCACCGCATTCAGTATCATTCTTGAAGACCAAAATGTAAAGGGAATTCTAGTAAATATCTTCGGAGGAATAATGCGATGCGACATAATTGCCAGAGGAGTAATTGCTGCAGTAGAGAACTTAGGTTTGGAAGTACCCCTTGTGGTCCGTCTTGCAGGAACTAATGTCGAAGACGGGAAAGCAATTTTAGCTCAAAGTTCATTGAATATTCATCCCGCAGAAGATTTAGCAAATGGGGCTCAGAAAATAGTTGAACTAATTGGAGGTGGAAACTGATGTCGGTATGGATTAAAGAAGACGCTAAAGTCATCGTTCAAGGAATTACAGGACGTCAAGGTCAGTTTCATTCAATGAAAATGGCAGAATATGGCACCGATATAGTTGGAGGATGTACACCTGGAAAAGGTGGACAAATGGTTGATTTAGGAGTCAAAGAAGTTCCTGTGTGGGATTCAGTAGATGCTGCAATCAATGAAACGGATGCCGATGCTTCAATTGTATATGTCCCACCACCATTTGCAGCAGGAGCCATTATGGAGGCTGCAGAAGCATTTGATCGAATCAAGGGTGAAGGAATCATAGTTTGTATCACGGAAGGTATTCCCACGTTAGATATGGTAAAGGCCGTAGCATATGTTTCAGACAGGCCAGGAGTACGACTAATAGGGCCTAATTGTCCTGGAATAATCACTCCCGGAGATTCTGGAGGGGCGAAACTAGGAATTATGCCAGGCCATATTCATGCCAAGGGCCGAATTGGAATTGTTTCCAAATCTGGCACTCTAACCTACGAAGCTGTTGCTCAAACAATGAGTATTGGCGAAGGTCAATCGACATGCATAGGAATCGGGGGCGACCCGGTTAATGGCACTGGATTCATTGATTGTTTAGCAGCATTCGAAGCAGACTCACAGACTGAAGCCATAGTTATGATTGGTGAAATAGGTGGTTCCGCAGAAGAAGAAGCAGCTGCTTGGGCTAAGGAAAATGTGACTAAACCAATAGTTGGATTCGTAGCTGGAGCAACAGCACCTCCAGGAAAGAGAATGGGACATGCAGGAGCAATAATCAGTGGAGGAAAAGGAACGGCTGCAGAGAAATTTGCTGCGTTTGAGGCAGCTGGAATTCATGTTGCACGAGACCCGTCAGTAATTGGTTCAGTACTAAAAGAAGCTCTAGAAAAGGCAGGACTACGCTGATCACCTAGGAGGTCCCTTTCTTTTGGGGCCCGATGGGCCACCTTTCTTCGGTCCGCCTGGAGGTCCACCCTTCTTCGGTCCGCCTGGAGGTCCACCCTTCTTCGGTCCACCTGGAGGTCCACCCTTCTTTGGACCACTGGGGCCACCTCGACTAGGTCCTCCCTTCGGACCTCCGGGGGGGCCACCTCGACTAGGGCCCTTGGGGCCGCCTGGTCCACCTCGACTAGGGCCCGGGCCGCCTGGTCCACCTCGACTAGGACCCTTAGGGCCGCCTGGTCCACCTCGACTAGGACCCTTGGGGCCGCTTGGAGGGCCGTCTC
>PBDV01000033.1 GCA_002718215.1 Methanobacteriota archaeon | reverse complement strand
CTGCAGCCAAAGAAATTGGGATACAAGATTCAATCCTAGATCAGGTCCTTTGCCCAATAGGAGTGGATATCTTAGCAGAATCCCCAGAAGAAATCGCAATAGCAGTTTGTGCTCAAATCATAGAAGGTAGGGCAAGGACTCAACGTGGAGAATCTCCCATCAAACATACTGGATGGAGAACTACTCGGACTGAGTAGAGCCGCCAGTGGATTCCCATTGGATGCTAACCACTCCTGAATCATCAATTCGAACCACCGGAATGTAACCAGGATTTCCAGCAGCTACAACACCTGCTATGCGTTTTACCATACCACCAGTAATTTCCATCTGTAAATCAGAACCAAAGATTGGGAATCGAACATCTGCAATATCTCGAGGGGTTTTCACAGGGATTCTTTCAGCAATTGTCTCTCCAATTTCCTTCTTTAACAAAGGCTGTAGATCTTCTACACTTTCTTCTTCTACAACTTCCGCAACAGGTTCTGGAATTTCTTCTTCGATAATAGGAGTTGGGTCTGCAGTAACACCTAGAATCTTCATTGGGTCAAGATGCTTTATGCCTTCTTCCTTAACAGAACCCATGCCAAGACCGCCTCGAGCAGAATACATGATGCCTTGAGCAATCATTGTCATCGCTGCCAAGAAGAGTGCAACAACTCCGAATAATTCTCCCAACTCAAATCCTGTGAAGATTATGCCAATTGGTAAGCCAAATAGACTCATGAGGCGGCGCCATGAATCGTTCCGATTGAAGCCAAGAACTAGATGATGTCCAAAGACACCGACCATAGCAAATCCTGACAATGCCCCTAAATCGGCCCCCTGCAACTCATAATGTCCATCGACGAATAACAAAACTCCTGAAAGTGCGTATAATGTTCCAATTGTACCAGTTGCCCAACCAGTATCTGATTCTCCAACTTCATTTTCAAAAATGTATGACTTGAATAATTGGTACAATCCTGAGAAAACAAGAACAAGAGCGCCCAAATGCATCCACGATGCATCGTCAACAACGGGATCATAAGTGATATGCTCAAAGAATTCAATCGAAAAGAAAGTCATCGGCAATACCCATATCTTGAGCCCAATTGCTGACCTATTACGATACAAGTCATAAGCCAAAATCAATAACATGAAAATTCGGATTGCAGGTAAGAAATCATACATTTCTTCGGAGGGGAACACAATAAATGCAGAATATCCAAGCAATCGATTGTAAATCCCAAATGAAGAAATACTTGCAGGAGCATCTCCCAAATTAAACGAATCCTCAAGGGTAATTCGTTCACTATCTTGCCATTTATGTAAATCTCCTCTAACATAAAAGATGTATTGAGCAAACGCAACAATACCAAAGGTCGTGAGTGCTCCAGTGAATGACTCAATAGTGGTCATTTCATTCTCAATCAACATACTCATGACTGAGGAGGCAGCCCACATTGCTGCAAATGGATTGAACCAGAACCATCCCAAGTACCCACTTCTCAAAGCTGCAACTGTTGCAAATATAGTCAACAAAGGAGGCACATATCTCCCATCAGGCACGATAATTGCAATGATAATGAGCAACCAGAATATTGGTAGATATGGGGTGAATTCTGATTTAGGATTTGGAATTGATCTATGTCTGTATACCGAAATTGCACAAACAACCGCGAGCAATAATGCCGTCCATCTAGGCAATACTCCATCTCCAAGAAGATTGGACATTTCTCCAACATAAGGTATTGATCCCAATAATGCCCAAATTAAATCGTGATTGCGGAAATCTGAGGTAGATACTACCCCTATCAGAATGACAACTGGTGCAATCAATACCTGAATCATTCCATGTTCGTATCTGATGCTTCTATCTACTACTACCAGCAATACCGTGATTGCCCATAATCCCCCAGAAATATCGAAAATTGACGCTATGAGAAGAACAAGAAGAACACTACTGTCTGTTTGTCGTTCTTGAAGAGTGGCGTTTCCAGTGGCTTGATACCTGAAATTGATGGCCAATAGACATGCTATCAAAGTCAATTCACGAATAATTGCTCCAGTGAGGTCTGGTTGATCATTTACCCCGGTTAGGAATAACAAAGTCATACTGCCCAAAGCAGCCATCATTCGACTATACGGAGTTGCTATCTTGAATGCCCCAGCTTCATGGGCACCAAGGGCAACAGTTGCCATGAATAACAATAATCGAAGACCTTCGATTGGGAGAGTTACGGAATCTGCAACATTATTATCTGAAAGACCGACAAATTGAGACAGAAGCAATAGAAGGAAAACTGCACCCAATGAAAGCCTGGTTCCCGGATCACCCGACCAAGTTCCATTTACATCCCAACATTCTTTTTCTCTGATTGGGAAACAAATTGCATGAATTGCTATTGCTGAAAGTGGAAGAATAAACAATACGTATGGATCAGATGTTCCCTCAGACCCTACTGATGCAGGTCCTGAAGAGAATGCGGCAATCATTATTGCAATAAGGGAAGGTGCCAGTTCCAAAGTTGGTACATGTTCTTCACCTGATGCACTTCTTACTCTCAAGAAAAGAGCAGTTAGTGCAGCAGCAATTACCATTGAAGACAGAATAGGATCAGCGTCAATCAAAACGGCTGGAGTAAAGGCGCCAACCAATGCTAAACATCCAATAATTGCTGAATTGAACCTTTTCTCAGTATGTTGCCAAATTGCTAAAACAACCAACAGCGGGAAAATTCCGTAAAGTAACAAATCGCTTGCTACAACTACTCCAAACAATAAATCAGTCGCATTTGCCGCCATTCCAGCACCAAACCACCAGGAAGCAGTAAGTGCGACAAATGTCCCAATAACTACCCAATTTCTAGCATGATCTCGCGTTGAAAGATAAACGAATGCTACAGTTCCAACAAGCCAAGCGATTGCAGATCCTTCGCCCTGTAGCATGGCTATAGCCAACGCCAAACCAATTGGCATTGCCGGTGTTCTTTGCATGTATGTGGAGCCAAACCAACCAACTAGTAGTGCAGCCCAAAGCACAAATGAAAGATCAAAGGGCACTGTTGAAATCTCAAATCCACCAAAAAGAAACGGCGAACCTGAGGAAATAAATTGGGCAAGCAATATTGCCCCTACAACGAAACCAGAACTATTCTCAATCATTTTTCGATCAAGTGATTTATCCATAGCAGTAATTCCAGTAATGATTACGATTGGGACAAGTAAACCAATTGCTTCAGTTCCTAAATCAGAAGTCGACAAAAGTAATGGGAAAAGGGTAGCAGCTCCTGCAGAAACAAGAAATAGTGGCGCACGATCAAGACGCAATGAGATAATTATTGCAGATGTGAGAAGAATGAGGTGCCCCAATGTGGTCCACATACCGAGACCTTGTGCAGTCCAATCCTCCCAAATTCCCATGACACTAAGAGACATCGAAAGAGGAGCCAAAACCAATACTGTACGAACTGTATTTCCTAGTCCGTGTCTTTCAGCTTGCCATGTACCGAGAATAACGGCTGTTAGGACTGAAAGTGCTTGAACCAAAGTCATCCAATCAGGAATCCAAAAATTATCAACATCTCCAGCAATCAATTCGGCTTCTTGAACCAAAAACCAAATTCCAAATCTGCTTAACCAAACCATAGAAAGTGTTCCAAAAACTACAGCTGAACTACCAAGATAATCTGGAAAAACACCCTCAATAATCGGAACTTTTTCTCTCTTCATTAGTTCAAGATACACGATTACTGCTAGGGAACAAGCCCCTAGCATGCAACCGAGCAATAAGTATGCATAATCAGAGTCAACTTGTACAGTAGTGACATAAAATACAGCTGCTGCTAGCAATACGCTTCCACCCACTATTGATGCGAGCATTCCCATTTTTGCTGCATCCATTTCAGATGAACTCAACACAGTATTTGCCAGAGGTGCGCTTCCGTTAGTCATTAACTTGAATTATTTAACGTCGGATATAACCAATATGCCGAATCAAGTAAGTAAAGTGATAATTATCTGTCCATTTTTAGTATTACAGAACAATAAAGCCCGAATGCTCAAAGATGTGGTTGCCTTCGTTCGCTCTATTCATGTCTACCCACATCCATATCCCCATGGTCCCTTCGGACCCTATGGAAACATGGACGGGTGTTGTCAATGGGACTGAAGAAACTCATTTAGCTCATAGTCATGCAATTCTTCTCGATGTACTGAGAGACAAGGTAGGAACACTTGGAGTGAAGCGCGGATGCGATATGGGAACATGTGGATGCTGTGCAGTTTTGGTCGATGGAGTTCCAAAACTATCCTGCTTGACCCTTGCTTTTGAGGCAGAAGGAAAGGCGATTACAACTGTTGAAGGATTGGCAGATGGACACCATCTTCATCCAATTCAACAATGCTTTGCAGATCATGGAGGGAGCCAATGTGGATTTTGTACACCAGGATTTCTAGTTGTAAGTGCAGCCTTACTAGAACAAAATCAAAATCCATCTGAATGTGAAATTAAAGAAGCAATTGAAGGGAATCTATGTCGATGTACCGGATATAAGCAGATTGTAACATCTGTAGCTGAAGCAGGTCGAATGCTTAGAGAAGGAAAAACAGGAGATGATCGAACTGAACCTGCTTCCGACCCACATCCAATAGGCCCAGATGAGCCTACTCTGCCACCTGGAGATGCGAGGTGAAAAAATGAGCAGAGGTTATCGGCAAGCCCCAGGCAAGGGGGGGAAAAGTCGAACCGATGGGAAAAGAACTGCTGGACAACAAGACTTCGGCGTCCCTGGCAGTGGAGGCTCAGACCCCTACAGTTCTCTACAAGATATTGATCGAATTCCAACAAGTCAAGGAGGACAATTGGAACAACCCCGTGGACCCCACGTTCATGATCCACACATTACTGGACAAACAATCGGGAAGCCAACGTCTCTTGTTGATTCAAGATGGAAAGTTACTGGTCAGGCAGAATATGGAGATGATATTCGTTTACCAAATGAGTTGTTCGGGCGAATATTGAGATCGCCTCACCATTATGCGAAAATTACGTCAATTGATACATCAGAAGCAGAATCTTTGCCTGGAGTAAAAGCAGTAGCCACTGGCATGGATTCAGTCAACAAATTTGGAGTTCTTCCAGTGACCAAAGATGAACATGCTATGGCGCAAGAAAAAGTAAGGCACGTAGGAGATTTAGTGGCGTGTGTTGCAGCAGACTCAGAAGAAATTGCAATCGAAGCTTTGTCTTTAATCAATGTAGAATACGAAATCTTAGAACCTATCCACGATATGGAAGATGGACTCCTAGATAGCAACGACCCAATTCATGACAGGGGTAAATACCACATTGGAGAATCGAATGTCCAAAAGCGTGTCTTCCAACAATTTGGACATACTGATGCCATGAGGAAAGCAAAATATCAATCAAAATCGGATTGGACTTTTGCGGGTTTGCACCATGGTTTCACTGAACCACACGCCGTAGTAGCACATTGGGACCCGAATGGACGATTGCAATTGTACACTCCTCAACAAGTTCCACACTATGTCCATAGGGCATTATCTGCAGTTCTAGATATCCCAATGCATCAAATCAACGTCATCAGAACGTTCGTAGGTGGAGGTTTTGGTGGAAAATCGGACCCATTTCCTCATGAAATGTGTGCAGCTATTCTTTCGAGAAAATGTGGACGTCCTGTAAGGATCAACTTCGATAGAGAAGAAGTATATTGGGTTAATCGAGGACGACATCCAAGCCGAATTCAAATGGAAGTTTTTGCTGATGAAAAGGGACGAATTGCAGGGATTGAAACTGATGCTCTCATCGATGGAGGAGCATTTGCTTCATTTGGTCATGTAACGACTTACTATAATGGAGTTCTACATACATCCCCATATGAAATCGGCGGGGTTCACTACACAGGCGCTAGAGTCTGGACAAATAAGCCAGCCAGTGGCGCTATGAGAGGACACGGAGCAGTAAACTCACGATGTGCTGTCGAAGTTGCAATTGACGAAGTTTGTGAGGAAATGGGAGTAGACCCCATGACATTTCGACTAGCTAACCTCCTCCCACCTCATAGCAGAACAATAACTGGATTTAGAATCACAAGTACTGGAATGAGGGAATGCTTAGACGAAGTACGGAAACAATCAGGATGGGATAATAAATTCCGAAAACTACCATTTGGAAGAGGAATTGGAGTTGGCTGCGGATTTTTCATTTCAGGTTCAGGGTTGCCAATCCACTGGGACCCGGAAAATTTCCCCCATGCTACCGTTCATCTTCAATGTGACATGGATGGAGGAGTGACCGTTCATACAGGTGCTGCTGAAATTGGACAAGGGAGTGATACGGCTGTTGCACAGGCTGTTTCTGAAGTCCTTGCGCTACCATTGGATATGATTCGAATTCGAAGTAGAGAAAGTGATACTGCCCCTGTAGATTTGGGTTCATATTCCTCCCGTGTAACATTCATGAATTGTAATGCTGCAATTAGAGCAGCAATTGAAATGCGTGATAAAGTGCTCAAAGCAGCGTGGGAAATTACTGGCTATCATCCAGATGCTTTGGTTCTTGGAGATCGTAGAATATACTACAAGAAAGATCCAGCCATAGGGATATCTTGGTTACAAGCAGTGCACAAAGCTCAGGCAGATACTGGTTCACTAATATCCTCAGGTGCTTATCGCACACCACCAATGGGTGGAGTCCACAAAGGAGCGGCTGCAGGGCTTGCTCCTGCCTATTCATTCTCAGCATATGTTGCAGAAGTTGAAGTCGACCCAGAGACTGGATTTGTCAAGGTAATCAAAGCCTGGGCAGCACACGATTGCGGTAAAGCACTCAATCCACTTGCCGTTGAAGGCCAAATTATTGGTTCATGTCACATGGGAATGGGGCAAGTCCTTTCTGAAGAAATGAGATACGGAAGAACTGGACACCTATTGAATCCTGATTTATTGGATTACAAAATCATGAGTGTTCACGAAATGCCCGAAGTTACGCCAATCATTGTTGAATCGAATGATCCTGAAGGGCCATTTGGCGCGAAAGAAGCAGGAGAAGGGCCGCTTCTTCCGATCCTACCTGCAGTAGTGAACGCTGTTTATGACGCAATTGGAGTGCGAATCAATGAACTTCCCGTTACTCCAGACAGGCTTCATTCTAGGATAGAGAAAAAGTGCCGGAAAATGAAAATTGATGATCCTATGGACTTACCAAACCCTAGTTTTCATCCTGCACCACTTCAAGATGAATTGTTGAAGAGAGCTGAAGAGCATTCCAAGCGTGATTTACAAAGAGATTTGCTAATCGATCGAAGTGCGTATGTGAATGGAGTTCTATTCGGATTTGATCCTGATCGACCATTGCACGAACAATCAGAAGGTTGGAGAGAATCAGTTACTCCAACTCCAGAGGATTTGGCTGATGATTCAAAACGTGCTGCCCGTGCTTGGAATCATGTTGAGCGAAGATATAGGGAGGCTGAACAATGAAGACACCTCCATTCAATCTTCACAGGCCTAATTCAATTCAAGAAGCGATTTCCATTGCTTCAGAATTAAACAATTCNAATCAACAATTTGACTGGGTATCTGGAGGAACNGATCTATTACCAAATTACAANTGGCACATTAATCCAAAGAAACACGTCATTTCTCTTGCNAATATNGATGAAATGAANANGCACGAAAAGCACCACATAGGTGCAATGGTAACTCTTCACGAATTAGAAAGAGGACCNGTTCACCCCCTTATCCAGAAGGCAGCAGGAAGTATTGCTAGCACACTTATTCGAAGATCAGGGACGGTNGGNGGAAATATTTGCCTNGATACCAGATGCTTCTGGTTTAACCAAACTGAAGATTGGAGAAGATCGATTGATTGGTGTCACAAATGNGATTGTGATACTCAAGCGGATTGTCGAGTAATTCCGAATCAAAACACTCTATGTGTTGCAACATACCAAGGAGANCTTGCGCCCTGTTTGATGGTATTGGGGGCAATNATTCACCTTGCAGGACCTGATGGACAGAGGACNATGAAATTAGCAGATTTCTTTGCACTAGATGGAATGAAAAGGAATATACTAGANCCAGGGGAATTGGTTACTCACATTACTCTACCAANNGATTCAGACGAACTAGATGGCGATTATCAGAAACTTAGGNTAAGAGAATCNTGGGACTTCCCAGAAGCAGGTGTCGCAGCATCATGGAAAAAGAATGGAGAGAAGATAGAACAGCTNAATATCGCGACGACTGCATGTGAATCAATACCTCGACTNCATTNNGATGAANCTTCAGATGCGTTGAATGAATGGAATGGAGAAGAAAGTGCGAAAATATTGGCNGAANGTATCCGAAAGGCAGTCAAACCAGTTAACAACACCTACTTCCCNCCAGCATATAGGCGNAAAATGCTTAGAGTCTTAACGAAAAGAGCATTGGCAGGTTCATGGAGTGATGATTGATGANGAGAAATTACACNTATCTGATTCTATTTGCTCTGTTATTAGCAATAGTTCCAATGAACACACAGGCACAAATTGGCCCNCTCGGTGACTGGTCTTTTGAATTTGTAGAAGAAGACAACCATATCTANAACATTCCAATAGATNACAAAGGTGAATTTACTGTTGANTTTGAAATTTCNAATTCTTACTTGGTAGAAATAGAAGTTGAAATTACCGTTGATGCAGCATTCAATGGAACNCTACTTGGAGATGATCCAATGGTTGTTTCNGTTTCATCNGGTGAAACAAAAAAAGATGATTTCCGAATAGGGGATATCGACCTTTTTCAAGCAAATTCACCGGGAGGATCCCAAGATGAATTTAGAGCCGTTGCAACTCTGAAGACAGTTGGAGGAATTGATGTATCNNTGACCAACAANTGGAAAGANGANAGNGGTGATGCAAANATGCCNCGAATTCATGANTTNAGNATAGGAGAAGCCAATGAAATTCTNGAATTCAATCCAGATATNGAAACNCAATTCACNGTAGAANTNNGAAATCATGGTAATTTAGATGATCAGATTGGTCAAGCAGAAGTTTCTGATGATTGTTCACTAATGACNGTAAGTATTGGNGATNANTCAGAACTATCAAAAATNNTGAAACCTCANATTAAATCCTCATCTGATTTCGCNNTTGTANNAATTATTGTNGATATTTCNCCCACTCATCCAACTAGGAATTGTGATGTAGATCTAAGAATNTCATCNGGTGGTTCCGGNGAAGGNGACGGAATAGTTTGGACCGAATCCTCATTCAGAATTAGTGTAAAGGAAGGGGANGCTCCGCCTCCAGATGACTCAAATNATGATGGTCCAATAAATCAGCCAATCGTTACAGAACAAAACCTTCCTNCTGGAGGAATTACATCCATTCTTTCTGCAATTTTCNTAGCATTTTTTGTCGGTCGCAGGGATTAAACAAAAAANGCCATTTTTAGCACCAGTCTGTTGTTTTCATTACACTCGACATTGGACAACATATATGCGTGGCACTGGGTTGGAAGAAACAGGCGTACCGAGTAGGTTGCCAAATGATGAGGNATTGAAATGGCTGTTGGAGAAGAACAAAGTCGCTTCAATACAATCGTTGCGATTTCGCTAAGTTCAACAATACTCCTAGTATTATTGCTCCCGATGGCTTTTGCTGCTGGCAAGGATACAACGTACAGCGCATACGAAGATTCGTCCGATGCAGCTCAACTCTCTGATGCTCGTACCACCCTTGGCCCAATAGGTGGAGGAATCGACGATGTACAGGGACAAGGCTACAATATTGCAAACACAATCTCAACTCCAATGTTGGTTAATGATTGGAAAAAACCACATCTTACGATGCTTCTAGTGGTTGGACCGGAGAAACCAATCGATGAAACTGAAGCTCAAGCAATTTTTGATTTCGTCACTGAAGAAGGAGGCAAAGTCATCGTAGCATCTGATAATTCAAACGCCAATACACTCGCAGGAATGTTTGGACTGACATACTACGATGCACCTTTGTACGATAGTCAACACATGTATGCGGTAATCAACGAAGATGGAGANGAATTCCTACATCCTACCAATGTATGGGGACTCCACAGCATAAACAAAGACGAATCNGAAATGCAAGANAGTGAGAAAAGTACTGGNTGTACAGAGCAAATGATCGATAATAGAATCTTAGATTCTTGCCGNGTTCCAATGATGTTCAGACAACCTACTGGAATCAAAATTGGNGCTCTTGAAACAGATGANCCAGAANCATCAAATTATGTCGAAAGAGATGTGAACGTTCTNTCTTACGCNTCCAAATCAGCATTTGTAGANATTGCTGGAGANGGNAAAGAAGGNACCTTAGAAAATGATGCACCAGGCGACATAGCATTAACCGTCAGAATTGATTATCCAGGAATCAAGGCTTCAGATCTTCTTCGAGGTGCAGCGGGTGATGCTGAATCTGGNGGAATCGGNGACTTNACNGTTACNGGNAGCATTGTTTTCGTTGCTGATGACGAAGTATTCGCAAACCAATACTGGACGCTTGCTCGTGCTATGGAAGCCGGTTTGTCTGACGAATGTACTGGCCAAACNTGTTGGCAAAATGAATTAACAGGAGGTGATTTCTGGCAAGGGAATCACGCATTCTTCCATGCNNTAATTTGGGACATGATGGAATTGGATAACAATGAACTTGCTAACTCAATTACCACTCAAAGAGACAACTTCAANATCGTGTTCGATGAAAGTCGCCACGTCACCGGAGTTGCATCACAACCGTTTATCGAAACAATCAGTACAATCGTCCTTCTNACNTCTGANGATTTCCTAAAGTGGTTGATTATTCTAAATCTTGGATTGCTGCTATTGGTTTCNATAATGGTAGTTCCTGAAAAGGCGAACTGGAGACATGTCTTTGACCTAACTAGATTCAGAGAANGACCAACTAAANTAGATTCAAATGAATACAGACAGAGAGTTCAGAAGGCTCTGTTTGCAAAAGTNAGAGTTTTCTATGATCTCACACGTGACCAAATGGCACTCAAAACTCCAGCNGANGTTCAACAGATGATTGGAGACCCTAGATTAGTGGAACTGGCTTACAGTACCACGCGTACATATTCCCCCCAGGAGCTTCGTGAGCTACTCACGAGCATCCGCAGGTGGGGGAAGAAGTGAAAACCCCAAAGGATAGTGAACAGAACATGGCAGCCCCACCTCCCCCCCCGAATGCACCTGGCGCACCAGCGCCCCCAGCCGCCCCAGCAGCCCCTGCGCCTCCCGTTCCAGCGGCTCCTGCGCCTGCACCTGCACCTGCACCTGCGCCTGCACCAGCAGCGCCTGCAGCGCCTGCAGCTCCTGCAGCTCCTGCTCCAGCAGCTCCTAGACACCAAAGTAGTCCAGAAGTCAGAGAGCGTCTTGCCGCAGTAGGACAGATCTCTCAAGCAATTTCTGCAGAAGTACAGAAGGTGATTATTGGTAAATCACACGTAATTGATAACGTTATGATTAACATTCTATCAAACGGTAACCTACTGTTTGAAGATTATCCTGGTCTAGCAAAGACATTGATGACCAATACTTTTGCAGATGCACTCGGTTGTGATTTCAAGCGTGTACAGTTTACTCCTGACCTTCTGCCAGCAGATATCACTGGAACCAACATTTACGATGCTAAGAAAGGAGAATTTACATTCAAACCAGGACCTATATTCTGTAATCTTCTGCTCTCTGACGAGATTAATCGTGCTCCTCCAAAGACACAAGCTGCTCTGTTAGAGGCTATGCAAGAAAAGCAAGTTACTATCGGTACTGTAACTCACAAACTTCCAGCACCGTTCCTAACAATGGCTACCCAGAACCCTGTCGAACAGGAAGGAACCTATCCTCTACCTGAAGCACAACTTGACCGTTTCATGTTCAAGATGAGCGTTGGTTACCCAGACAGAGCCGATGAAGACGAGATTCTAGCAAGACGTATCGCTAGAAAGAAGGATGCAGTAGATGTAGATGTAATCACAGATCCTGCTCGAGTTGTAGCTATGCAGCAAGCCTGCGAAGATGTCTATGTTGACCCAGCAGTTCGCATGTACATGGTTGAGATAGTATCCAGAACTAGAGAAGACCCGCGAGTTCTCGTCGGTTCCTCTCCTCGTGGTTCCCAAGCACTACTCAAGACTTCAAGAGCAGCTGCTGCTCTACGTGGCCGTGATTTCGTCACACCTGATGAAGTAAAGGCAGTTGCACCAATTGCAATTTCTCACAGATTGATTCTGAAGCCTGAACACCAGATTAAGGGACTCGAAACTCAAGAAGTCGTTGGAGATATCCTTCGGCAAGTTCCAGTCCCAACGGTCTGATTCTTGTTTGAGGTTTAACCGAGAGAGGAGTCCCAATGGCATGGAGTAGAAAGTCGGCGATGTTTGCATCGTTGGCTGCTGCCCTATACCTTCTGGGACTTGTACTTAGGAATCAACAGTTGGTCACCGTTGCAGTGGTTTTCCTTTCATTCTTGACTTATGCTGCTTTCAGAACTTCACATGCTGATGTTGCAGCTACAGGCAGGCGTATGGAAGATCAGGAATTCGATGAAGGTGCTGAATTTAGAAATCTCAACGCAATGAGGCAACTTTCACAGGCACGTGTTTTCGAAGATAGCGATATTGATGTCACTCTCCGAATACAAAACCTATCCAATCTATCTAGAATTCTAGAAGTTAGAGATAGTGTACCAGAAGTTATGAGAGTAAAAAAGGGAGCAAATTATGCTCTAATGGAATTGGGAGGCAGGAGAGAAACTGAATTGAAGTACACTCTAGAGTGCCCTCTCCGAGGTTTTTACACAGTAGGCCCAGTAGCAGTTCGTGTCCAAGATACATTCGGTTTATTCCATAGAGAAAAAGAAATTCACTTGTATGACGACTTCCTAGTGTTCCCTAAGATGGAAGATATCAAAGATGCATTCGTTAAGAGTAAGGTACCTAAGATTTTCACTGGCGCCGTAAACATCAGACAACCAGGAGAAGGTTCCAATTTCTATAATCTTAGAGAATACATCCCAGGAGATCCAATGAGAAAGGTGAACTGGAAGGCAATGGCTCGCTCTGGGAAGATGATGGTCAATGAATTTGAGAGAGACGCAGTGAGCGATATTATCTTGATTATTGATAGTAGAAATGTAGCAGAAACTGGACCTGTGAGTAGAAATTCTCTTGTTTACAGTACTAGGGCAGCGGCAAGTTTAGCTCAATACTTCCTATCAAGAAGAGATTCTGTAGGATTGGTAATCTATGGTGACGAGATTGTTAGCGTAGACAGAGATACTGGGAAAAAGCAGTTGTATATTCTATTGACGAAACTTGCTGGAGCAATGGCTAGAGGCAACACGCCACTCAAAGTAGTCACAAATCGAATAATGCCACACATCAACAAAGGAAGTCCGATCATCATACTAAGCCCATTGGAAGATGATCCTACCATTGTCGATGCAGTTAGAGATTTCCGTGCAAGAGATTTCGATGTAACTCTTCTTTCTCCAAGTAGTCTTGAATTCGAATTCGATGCACGACGACTTGATCGAACTGGATACGAGGTTTTGAAAACAGAAAGAGATATTCTGATTAGTGAATTAAGAGGATTGGGTGCCAATGTAATGGATTGGGAGCCGGACATGTTACTCTCAACTGCACTAGCAGGTGCAAGGGGATTCTGAGGTGATTAAGAATGACGGCTAGTAACGATACATCCCACCTATACGATGGGAAAACAGTTCGTTCAGGCGCACCTAGTAGGAAGAAAGCGGCTGGAAGAATTACTTCTTCAACTGAAATCCCCAAGGATGCAATTCCCGAAGTCAACATTCCTTCTTTTGTGGAGAGTCTTTTTGGAGGACCACTAGTTCCAAAAATGAAATTCTTACCTGCAGCCAAAAATGTTCAAAATTTACAATTCGGTAGCGCAGGAGCAATGGTGGTCTTAGCCGTTCTGACTTACATTGTAACTCCTCAGGTAGGAACTCCTTGGTTCGCATTTGGAAACATGGTAGGAGTTCCAGCCATTGGAACCGCACTTCATGTTTTGATTATCTTAGGCAGCATCATGACTGGATTTTGGGGTATATTCCAACGTGACTCACGATTCCTGCTTGCCTCATATGTACTATTCATTCTCATATCACTGAGATTTGCAGCTAGTACAGTTACATTCTCTGCAGATCTTCTTCCAGATAGTGAAGGTGCACAAAAGTCTCTGTTGGTTCTGTACGCTGTTTTCCTAGTTATGTACATTGAACTTAGCAATGGAGTAATTCGTTTCTCAATGCTTGATACTTCGATTAGAACAGGGGAAGTGTATGTAATGAATGAAAAGAAGGTATTGAGCAGATACCAAGCATCATTGATTCTTACTCCACTAATTGCTGGGACTGTAGCATTCCTTACTCTCTTCGTCAACGTAATCATCCCGTGGTTCATCCGAGTGATTGACGATACTGCTGCCCGTAGAATGTCTGAATCAGTTGAATTGACGAGTGTATACGGTGTCGCATTAGGAACAATGTTGGTTTTCCTTGTTGTTGCAGGAATGTTCGCAATCAACCTACCTCTACGAATTCAACAATTCAGAGAAAAAGCCGATGAATGATTTACTCGGCATCTAGCAATTCAAACATGTCTGTTAGACATCCTACTGTCTCAACTGCTTCTTTATCCGGAATTAGTAAATGGATTCCATGCTCAGTTCCTTCTTGATTCATCTCTTCAGGATGAAATCCTCGGCCTTCTAGCGATTCCAATAACAGTGATCTAATCGATGAATCGGATGAAATTCCTTGCCCAAATAGACTGAGTAAAGCAATTGGTATACCTAAATCAATCCTAGCTTCTGAGTCAAACGAAAGTATGGCTGCTTCGACCTTGGGGAGGTCTTTCTCGTCCACCAAGACCCTGATTCCTGCAGTGTCTGCTCGAATGGACCAAATTCGAATTCTCTTCTGATGGAGGATGCGACCTAATCCGATAAGATTCCTGGATAACTGAGATCCAGAACGAATTTGCCAAAGAATATCGAACCTACGTCGATGACATACTAACACACGAACATTAGGATGACCAACAGAAATAGAGGGACCAACATACGTCCCTGGTTCATTTGGATGATGTAGTGGCCGAATGATTAACGGAATACCAGACTCAACCAAAGGATCAATCGCATCAGGGTGTAGAAGTCGTGACGAATAGGATGCGATTTCAACCGCTTCATCATAATTCAGATAAGGAATTCTTCGTCCAGGCATCCCCCAAGCAGGATCTATACTCAATACCCCTGGAACATCTCTCCAAATTACTACAGAAGATGCGCCTATTGCTGAAGCAATACATGCAGCAGTACAATCAGATCCACCTCTTGAAAGTGTAGAAAGATCGCCATCTGGGCCAATTCCATACCATCCAGCGCACAAAGGAATTGTGCCTTCGGGCAGGTTAATCAATTGAGAAGTAGCTGTACGATTAATGCGAATAAATGGATCAAGACCCTTTACAATAATTGGGATATCTTCAGCCCAAAATGACTGGCAAACCACCCCTCTGGCAGTTAATGCTGCTTCAAGGCAAGTGGTTGACAAACGTTCACCAGTCACCAAAACCTCAACTTCTGCTCCTTCAGATTCGATATTTCTTAAATTAAAATCGAGATTTTGAATTGTACTTTCGAACCTTTCCAAAGATGGTGAGGTCAATATTTCTGGAGTGAGTGCTGTGTGATGTGAGCGAATCCAATGAACGAATGTTGAGACATGGAGACGTCCATTTCGTGTATCATGTATCGCATCTAACAACCGATCAGTCACTCCATAAAACGCAGAAACTACGACTACTGGATTTGAATCCAATTCAAGTATCCTCTCTGCAATAGCTGAGATATCAAGAGATGATTTCAAACAAGAGCCACCGAACTTTACAACACTTCTGAAGGATGTTGGTGGCTCATCCATGCCTCTGCGAGGAGGCATCTACTAAAATGGACGCGTACGAGTTAATATCTGTCCTGCCAACAGAAATCGAACAACACCTTCTACAACAGGTGCGGCTCTCGGTGCTAGAACGGGATCATGTCTACCACCTACTGAAAGTGGACGCATTTCCCCTGAAGGAAGATGCAAAGTTTCCTGCTTCAATGGGATACTACTCGGCGGCTTGAAATGAACACTTATTCTAAGGTTAGAACCAGTGCTTATTCCCCCCAATGCTCCATCACCTCCTTCTGATTGGATAGGGAGGGAATCCTTGCCAGGCATCCATACAGAATTATGCTCACTTCCCCGCATAGATGATGCATTGACTCCATATCCAAACTCAACTGCTCGAACAGCAGGTATCCCAAACAACCCCTTAGACAAAGCCGGTTCGATTCCTTCAAACCAAGGATTTCCAACACCCAATGGAAGGCCTTGAACCAACACATCAACTCGACTACCAATGCTATCATTTTCCTTTCGTAAAATCTCAATCTGTTTAGAAAATCTATCCGCTGCAGAAGAATCCATACAATTCAAACGAATCATTTTTTCAGTTTCTTCAGAATTGAGAAGTGTAGAGATATCATCGGTTTCATCATCGCCTAAAGCAGCCATATGAGCCACAACTGAACAGCCAGATTTCTTTAGAATCGGGCGGACAATAGAACCTGCAGCAACAAGACCCCACGTTAGTCGACCTGAATGACTGCCTCCACCTCGAGGATCTGCATTACCACCACTTCGAATAGATTCAACCAAATCAGCATGACCGGGACGAGGATGATCAGGTAGAAATTTGTAATCTGAACTTCGTACATCTGAATTCTCGGAAAACAAAACTAGAGGCCATCCTGTAGAACAGCCTTCATGAATTCCACTCAGTATCGAAGGAACATCAGATTCACTGCGCTGTGAAAGTCCTTTTCTACCAGGTTTTCTCCTCTCTAGGTCCTGTTCTATAGATTTTTTATCAATAGGAATTCCCGGTGGAAGACCTTCAATTAACACTCCTACTCCTGTAGCATGACTTTCTCCAAAAATAACAAGGGAGGGGCTTTCGCCAAGGCGCATAACCATGTGATTCGCCTCACTCTGTTCGAATTGCAGTTTCGAAAACCGACAATCCTCTACTGCTCAATGTATCCAATATGCGACTTATCGCTGCTTCATTTACTGAAGGAATCATGAAAACTATAGATGGACCTGAACCTGAAATACCAGCGCACCTGGCACCCCAAACTAGTAAATCATTGCTAATTTTTCTACCCACCTGATCGGCTGTAGAAAATGCGACACCTCGTCCGTTTTCCGTCATTGCATTATCCAAAGAACCTTGTTGAATTGCCATCAATGCCTTCTGGAAATTCATCTGGGCTCTGGCAAACGATTCAGGATTAATTTCAGCGGTTCTCTGACCCCTCTCTACAATGAAAACTGCCCACTCGTGTGAATCTGGCCATTCACCTTCAAGTGCAACACCTTGGTCAATTGGAACCTGAGGATTGACTACCTTCCAACCAGTAGTAAGTGCAGCCCAGGTATCATCTACAGAACCAGTTAGAGTACATCCTGAAGCAAGTTGTGCTCTAACGGCGAGTTCCACAATCTGAGAAGTTTCCAATTGTGTTTCTGTTGCATCGCATAATGCTAAAACAGCAGCTGCAGAAACTGCAGAACTTGACTTGAGGCCCATTCCAGCAGGAACTTCAGAACGAACCATCCAATGAATTTCAGTTTCAGGCATTGGAAGGCCTGCTTCAGCCCAAGTGGATTCTACCGCTGGGAGAAGTCCGTGAGGATCTACAATCTCTTGACGATCGGGGTTATCTCTCAACATTACCTTAGCAGGAAGATCGAGTGATAAAGATGCCCCGTAGCCCGTTCCTAAAGCATGCAATAGTGAACATGAACCATAGGCTGTGCCTCGTCCTAGAACCGCCATGTTCAGACCTCTTTGCCCTGCGAAGGTACGCCCTTACCAATATGCCTAGCGCTCTCAAAGGTCAATGCTAACACCTTTTCACCANTTTTGAGGTCAGTTACNGCTATTGATTCTCCGCTTGATGTAAGCAAACGAACCGTTTCCGCCTGTTGANGNAGAATTTGTCCCTCAATNCCNTCATTTGACTCGAAACGAATTAGGAGAAATGGGCGACGCTCAATTTTCACTCTACCAACANTNGATGTCCTTCGATTCCCATTTGAAGAAATTATTGAAATNGGCATACCNGATCTTAATTCTTCGAGGTAAAATGTGCGTTCTCCNTCAGACAATACATAGGCATGAATTGCTCCTGCATTGACTCGAAAAGGACGAGTAGGNACATGGGGNTTCTCATTCACCTCTGCTTGAACAAGAACCATGCACGAGGAAAATGAACCAATNCANAGACCTTCGTCNGGATTCATGCGTTCAGTCAAATCAATNCAAGCTCGTTCCCCAATTCCTCCATCCTCAATTGAACGTACAGTGACCTCAATCANGGATGATNCGGNANCTTCTGAAANTCTAGATTCACGATTATGNCCCAACAATTGTGCCTTATCCCACAAATCTTCTTGGAAAGGTAGTAAGAGGGCATCAACACCAATTTCAAGAGCAAAAATCGCTCCTTGNATTTCCTCNATTCNATTGATTTCAGCACAAATTCTAGTTCCAGTCCCTGATGCATCTGCAATCAAGTTCTCTAGNGGAATCATTGTCCAGTCTGAACAACTAACAACAACCCANTCAACCATTCCCATTAGAGAACGAATCGANTCANGATCTGTGTTTCCAGTTATCNCCTTTCGAACAATTCCAGNTGAATNANCGGAAAGAATCCGNTCAGGGGTAAACGAAAAACCAACGGGGGGTTTTTGTTCAGACCAAATTTCCATTATTGCACCTCACAAAAATGTCAGCGCTTCTNCTACANTGGCGCCCTCATGAACAATAGATTTCACNGCTCTCACCCTAGAAGAAGGGTTTTCTGAACCAAAAATTTGGCGACCCATGCATACTCCTGAACCTCCTGCNTCTATTGATTGNGCAACAATATCCAGTGTTTCATTGAATGAAATTCCTGAACCTCCTGCGATTAAAACNGGAATAGGNACTGCAGAAGTTACCAATTTGAATGATTCAANNGAACCTGTCCANGGGACCTTAACNACATTACACCCCAATTCAAACGCTACACGTGCCGCATGTGCAACTCCTTTNGTGGAATCTTTTGGNTCAAGAATTAAGTTGGNNCCTCTNGGGTANACCATGCCCAGTGTGGGAGCCTCAAGACGCCATGCTTCAGAAGTAAGTAAACCAAGATCTTNCAACATTTCAGACTCTGCGTCATCACCAAGATTTACTTGACCAGAAACGGCGATTGCGCCTCTAGAAATTGCTTCTTCGACACCNCCTACCAACACCTTAGATTGAGATTGNGNNCCNCCATGTACTGTAGATGCAGAAAGATGACAAACAAAACCATCCCATGAAGTACGACTATACTGATGAGAAAGTACNCCTTTCTGAAGAACAATAGCATCNGCACCCCCTTCAATCACTGAATCNATAACATAGTCCATCTGGTTCAATCCAGTTTCAGGGTATCCTGAAAGACCATGGTCCATTGGAATCCAAACACCACGCCCTCNAGGAAGAATCCNAGATAATGATTCAGNACTGGGGGCGTTCATGCTCTTCCCAAGAGTCTGCTACTATTGAGTCCTCTTCCTCANTAGATTCATNTTCACTTTTGAGCCAATGTGGTATTCCATCGATATANACGCCAATTATCTTTGATTCAGCATGAACAAGATGTTCAGCAACAGTTGAACGGCTGAGATTAGNNCGAACTGCAATATCTTCTAACTTACAGCCTCTAGGTGCATTATACCAACCAAGTTCGTAAGCAATTGTCAATATTTCTTCTTGACGTTTTGANATNAANCCTGGAGTAAGATCNTCNGGTTGAANCCCTCCNGCAGAAATACGATCTGGACGAAGAAANGACATNATCTGGTCCTTCTGAACCTTNACNGCACCACGACTTCCTCNAATGATGTANGTAAAACCCTCTNAATCTAATCGGGTACCTGGTCGGATAATACAAGACATTGACTTCATGATTAACTCNGCAAATGAGTCATACATTGCAATAANCAAAACANAGGCATCATCAGAAATTGAAGGTTCAGCGAGGACCTCGCGAACNGAAAACATCGAATTNCTTTGAATATCGTCCAATGTTCGTCCAGNATGAGGNTCCATCCTCACNGATAGAACCAATCCAGAAGATGATTGTTCAAGGACTCCAAGAATTGTNGCNTTCAANCAATTATCCAAAATCGGNACCAATAGAGATTGNAGNCGAAGTCGGTCTCGGCGCCAGAAAAACGTCACGTCTCTAAGNCCNGACACCATGGNTNANTCTACAAATNCTAATTTATGAAACAACCTATTNGAGTAAATAAAGGACGGACGCAGACAATTAATACCAATGTGTTTCATACANTTNAATAGGGACACATATGNCTCTACTAACAATGACTGGATTAAAGAGNCATTACGAAACACCTGCTGGAACTGTAAAGGCTCTTGATGGNATTGATTTNACTATTTCAGAAGGTGAACGNGTNATTNTATTGGGGCCTTCCGGTTCGGGTAAAACCACTCTACTGAATTGCCTCTCAGCACTCGATAGNCCTACCGAAGGNACCTATGTCTTCCAAGGAGAAGANGTCCCTAGAAATCATTCAGAAAAAATGACTTCTTTTCGAAGGGAAAATATTGGNTACGTTTTCCAATTTTTCAATCTCCTACAGGANCTTACGGTAATGGAGAACATCTTACTTATCCAAGAATTAGCCGGAAAGAAAGATTCAGCACGAGCAGAGCAATTACTCGAACTAGTTGGCNTAGAATCNGAGAAAGGAAGATTNCCAGGNGAGATTAGTGGAGGGCAACAACAACGTGTCGCAATTGCGAGAAGTATAGCGAAGAAACCAACACTACTTCTTGGAGACGAACTNACTGGAAATCTAGATACAGAAACCTCTCAAAAGGTAATGGAAGTTCTAGTCGAAGCTTGTGCAAAAGAGAATATTACGGCAGTTTTTGTCACCCACGATGAATCACTAGTTGAATANGCTACTCGTGTNATCCGCATAGACAGTGGNCGAATAATCTCTGATGAACAAATNGAAAAAACANGAACAGTGGAGTGATCCAATGTCNGCCCTCCTAAACAAACGGCTAGCNCGNAGCCTTTGGGGAACCAAGTTGCGCCTAGTTGCAGTTGTNGGGATGATTTTCGTCGGCGTGTTTGCAGGGATTACCTTCGGTGGCTATGCTGCGAACGTCGAGCCNATGTACGATGCACTCTACGAGGATTCTGAATCGGGGGCAAATCTTGCCGACCTCTGGATCGATAACCAATCNAGTGTGTGGACTCCCGAACAAGTNGAATCGTTCTGTAATGGAGTAATGAATTCATGGCCGAGCGATGCCGAACNTCTAGATNGTTGCGAAGGCCGCATGATTATGAAGGGAAANCTGTTCCACACCAACGAAACTGGAGATCATCTGATTCCATCTGTNTGGCATGGNATCCCCGCTGATGCAGATATCGATCGAAACTGGTTTCCTGAAGGTCATTCAGAGGGGCGCCCNGCCGCNGCTGTAAATGAAATAGTAATGGACGCCCACATGGCAGAAATTCTCGACATAAGTTTAGGGAGNCAAATTGANATNNGTGTAGGCAACGGTAGTNACAAATTTGACGTTGTGGGAATTGCATATCATCCACTCCATATCTANCTAGCTCCAGAAGGTTCCATCTTCCCGCCCAAGTTGGGTGAGTACGCCATCGGCTATGTTTCTGACCTCGGTATGGAACGGTTGTCGGGAGAGATGGTTGGTTCAGCCAATAACCTGATGCTCGATATCGAAGGTACGCCTTCCTTTGACCTACCCTCAACTGAAGAGTACGAAGGAGAAGATCTAGACAGTATCAAAATGGTTGTTGCCGATTCAATGGATGCAAACGAACTCGACGGAAGAATCCGCGATCGAGGACAGTACGATGCTGTCGAATTCATGCGACAAGATCTAGAAGGTGCAAAGAAATCCACAACACCATTCACAGTAATGATTCAAGCAATCGCAGCAATCACTATTGCTCTAAGTTTACAGCGCCTCGTGCAAAGCCAAGCTAGAGAGATTGCCATCCTGCGAACTCTAGGAGTACCACGCTCATCGCTAATGACTGGATATCTGATTGCACCTCTGTTCATTGGTGCATTTGGAAGCGTCTTGGGGGTACTTGCTGGGCCTTACGGAATGAATGGAATGCTGGATTTCTATGAAGAACTAATCGGACTTCCTATCATTGAACGTAGCGTCCCATTGGAATTATACTGGAATATTCTTGGTTTGACGATGCTCATTGTGTTTATCTCAGGAGTATTTCCGGCTTGGAAGGCCACGAAGATGGAACCACTCGAAGTACTCGGCGGACATAGCGACATCCGAATCGGTTCCAATCTTCTACGGAGAATGACTAGTTGGATGCCTACAAGCCTTGGTTTGTCGATTCGGTCGAGTCTTCGCAAGCCAATACGTCTAGGTATGACCTTTCTCGCAGTGGGTATCTCGCTAATGCTAGCTGGTTCAATCCAAATGATGACTGTAGGGCTGACGGACAGTATCGTCGGAGGATTAGAAGAAGGGCAGACCTGGGATGTTCAAGTGTATACTCTGCCAGGTGGTGAGGAGGCAATCATCGATTGGGCGGAAGATCGAGGAGCAATACATGAAACAATCATCGAACTACCCTTGGGAACCATCGAGGATTCATCGGGGATGGATCGAGGCTTCTCATTAATTGCGCTAAAAGGGTACGAACAAGGGGATTCGATGCGGGGCGTCGAGATTATTGCAGGTGAACCGCCCTCTGAAGATTCTACGACCACTCAAGTCATGATGGATGAGGGGTCGCTAGAGATGGCCGGATGGGCCATCGGTGAAACCCGCACAATCGGTGTTGCCGGTTCCACTATGGAAGTCGAAATTACCGGATCTGTCCGTGGAGAGATTGCGCGAACGATGTTCTTCCTCCAGCCAGACTTAGCCTCAATTATCGGCATCGAGGCGACTGCTGTCTACCTTCAACTACCTGATGGAGTCGAAGTGGACGAATCCTTGGCGAACGTCTCTGCGACTATTCAAGACAGGGAAGTCCTGCTTGAAGGAATCAACTCTCTGCTGGAACAGCAGACTCAGGTACTATCCACAATCATGGGGCTTGGGATTCTATTCACTCTCGCAGTGATGTTCAACACGATGGTGATGAACATCGCAGAACGAGACTTCGAACTTGCCACTCTTCGCGTCCTAGGCGCCTCTACCGTAGGGCTCGGTACTATGCTTCTCTTTGAGAGCATACTAATCGGATTTGTAGGAGGGCTCGTTGGTGTAGCCTTTGCCTTTGGAGGAGCTATCGGGCTGGCAAGTTCCTTCTCCACTTGGCAGTTCTACTTCCCCGTGGTTCTCGTTCCTAGCGTTGCCTACCAACTGATGGGGATTGTCCTACTCATTGCTATCGCAATGGTTCCAATAGGAATCTGGAGAATTAGAAGAATGGATTTAGTTGAGAAGGTCAAAGATTTGGCTCAATAATTAATCCTCAGATTGCATCTGTAATTGTGCACTCTTGGCACTTGCAATTCTGGTCTTGAGAAGTTCTCTCTGTCGATGTTGTTTGTTGGACCTTACGTGAAGCATGGCCATAACAACAACCAATCCAATAATGACTGGAAGTAAGGCTTCAGCGTGATACCTTTCCATTACCTCAATGATTCCTTTTGCTGTATATGCCCAAGTAACTGAAGCTGCAGTTCCTCCAATTAAACATGCTGAAAGAACTGTTTGGAATCTCATCCGAGCAACTAGCCCTAGCATCGCACCAACCAATACACCACTCGCCATGAAAGGAATCCATACGAAAACAATTAGTCCAAAGAACCCATAACGATCAATCCTCCTTCTATTTTGATGGGCAATAAATTCTACAGAAGAAAGGATATCTGCAACGAATTCATTCTGGAGAAGAGTTCCCGTAATTCCCTCTTGCTTAGCAACGAAGGCTTCAGTTGCCACTGTCTCATCTCCTTCCTTCACACTGAGTTTTTCTGCTCGACCAGCAGCAACTCTGTCTGCTCTAGTATCTACATCGCTAACTGCACTCACGATTATTCTACGATCGCCCAACATTGCTCCAAGTTTTTCTCGAATCGTGGAACGAAGTTCTCGTTGAACATCCTCGTAAGAAAATGAATTTCTAAAGAAAGAGAGAATTTGATTGCCTGGCTTGTAATTTACTCGGAGATAAACTGCGAAGTCATCGGATGTGACGTTATCCTTGATGTGGCGCAATGGATTCGTTGCAAACCATCCTCTGACTACCTCTCTGATACTATCATCAATTCGTGCATAGTTGTTAAGATCTGTAAAGAAGGTAGTATAATCCTCTACGGTTTCTTGTAGGGTTTGCAAACCTTCTCGAATACTCTGGTGGACTCCTCTACGATCCTGCATTGTTCTTACATCAAGTTCAGTACTCCTCATTTCTCCAAAGACTGCAAACTCACTCAATACATCCTTCAATAATCTAGCACGAACCGAATCTCTCTTCTCAAAAGAACGATCAGTATTCTCATAACAAACATGTATACTGATAATTAATGCCTTTACCTCAATTTCTGTCAATTCTGAATTATATCGAATATGTAACTCATCGCAAGTTGATTGGAGTGTTCGTTCAATCAATCGAGTGGTCTGTTCATCGGACAACAAATCATCATCATCCCGATGATAGAGACGATACATCAGTGGGTATTGTATGAAAAGGAAAACAACGGACATGAACAAGGATACGAAGGCCATCCACCATGGAGGCACTCCTGCAGAACCGCCAGCGAGCATGGCAGTTTCTCTTCCTCCTGCCCATTCTGCTCCCATCAAAGCAATCGACCATTGCCCAAGAGCTTGAACCGTCCAACAGGCTCGTGCTTCTTCATCAAGCAACTCAATTCCTTTTGTAACAGAGCCTTCAGATAAACCGATTAAAGACATGAAGCCTCCTGTTTCGATGTCCTTTACTCGTACTTGTCGTTGATTTTCAATAACGGCCTTTTCTCCGATTAGAGCAGTCTGATTATCATTCGTTAGATTTAGTCCAGTTGTATTGTATACCTTGACCACTAGAGTATATTCTGAATCATTAACATGGTGTGTATCCAAACGAATCTCAGTCTGATTCAATGTTCCATTCACAACCAAGGGATCTTCCTGTGGACTCAAATCCCTAGCAGCATTTGGATCAATTGGATTGATTAAACGTGCATGAATTACAATATTCTCTGGACCCATATTGTAAAGTCTGATACGCATATCATGGTCTTCCCCTACCCAAATATTGAGCCAGGCAACACCAGTTCGATCTTCACATTCTTGTCCTGGATCTAAAGTAGTTCCAGAAAGAGCTTGGTCAACTGCAATTGAATCAGCCATTACAACCCCAGTGGACGAAAGAACGATGACCGCACTGAAAAGAATAGCAGTCACTAAACCAAAGGCTAGAGTTTTACCTTCAGGACCACTGAAAAAAGGTCTCTTTACACCTTCTCTTCTTGCTCGAATTCGATCCAATTCTTCATCAATTTCAGAGTAATCCAGTAGTGGCTCATCCACCTCTTCCTCTTCAGGCAGAGGGGCTTCGATGTCACCATCAATCTCATCCTCCTCACCGGACATGACTCATGCTCTACGTTTCCCCTCATATCGGTTTTGTAGAGATTCCATATTTTTTAGAATGGATAGAATCCATCAAGTAGTCGAAAAACAACGCAATATTGTGCATACATACCGCGATTGTGAAGTTCAAGACATCCCGGCGATGTGGACAATCAATGAACAAGGCCTACCTGGAACCGGGAAGGTATCGGAAACAGAAATCGCTCATCTGATGGACATCTCAGAACTATGTCTTGGCGCATTTCATGATGATTCGCTTATCGGTTTTGTAATCTGCCTTCTCCCAAACAAGGATTATGGTAGCCTTAACTATTCTTGGTTTAATCAACGGTATGAGGATTTCATTTACGTTGACAGAATTGCAATATCAATAAAACATCGAAACAATGGAATTGGAACTGAGCTGTATGAAAAAGTGATTCAATATTCGAATGAAAAGCAGATACCAATCGCAGCAGAGGTTAGTTTAGATCCTCCCAATGAAGGATCTGATCGATTTCACCTTCGACATTCATTCAAATCTGTAGGAGAATTTCATCAAGAAAAAAAATCAGTCACAATGTACATCAGAGAATCTCAAGAGTGAGTGCAGGGGACAGGATTTGAACCTGCGAAGCACTACGCACTGGGACCTAAACCCAGCCCCTTTGACCACTCGGGAACCCCTGCTCAAATCATGCGCTGTGGTTAATACGCTTGAATGCAACGCTCAATTTTGCTCATTATCTAATTCATCATACAACACATCTGCTAGATACGCATATTGTTCGATGCTATTGTGTAAGTGAGCTGAAATACGCAAATATCGGCCTTCAGGTGAAGCCCAAGACCAAACAGGAACTTGGATTCCAAGTTCCAATAACCGAGAGTGAAGTGGATCTGGATCATGCAATGGAATGCCAGAATCACCTGAATTCGGAAGGAAAATTGTTGCAATTGTTGCAATCATTTCGTCAGGACAAGGTGGCGAAATACCGAGTTTCTCACATAACAGTGCTCTACCTTCCAACACCAGCGAACGATTCCTCTCCATTATGGCAGGCCAACCTCCTTCATACATTTCAGCTACATGATCAATGACGAAAGGCAAAGTACACCATGCAGAAATATCTCGAGTGCCAGTCCAATCAAATTCATGCCGAAAACGAGTGGTATCCCCCAATGGGAAGGTCATGCCATGGCTAATGGTCAACGGATGGATGTTTGGTTGGCGATCTTTACGTACATGTAGAATCGCTGCTCCCTTAGGAGAACATAACCACTTGTGAGCATTGGTAGTGGTGTATGATGCACCGATAGAATCCAAAGAAAGTGGTAACATGCCAATACCATGGGCTGCGTCGAGTAAAACGGGTATTCCTTGGGCTTCTAATTCCTTAGTGAGGCGCTCAAATGGCATTCTGAGGCCAGTTGGACTAGTAACGGTATCAATCATTGCAAGAACCGTTTTTTCAGAAACTGATTCTTGAACAAGATGCACAATTTCATCCATACTTTCAATCGGGAATGGAATGTTTACTGTAACTACATTTACACCCCATCTCTTAGCAACGAAATCAATTGCATTTCTGCATGCCTGATATGCATGGTCTGGAACAAGTATCTCATCGCCCTCTTCGAATTCAAGTGAACGCAAGATTGTGTTGACCCCTGTAGTTGCATTTTCAACAAATGCAATATCATTAGGATCACAAGAAAGGAAATCTCCGATTGCCATTCTTGATTCCAATAATGCTTCAGATGCAATTTCTTCGAAAAATCGAACTGGTTCCAATTCAATCCAATTTTGCCATCTACGTTGTTCTTCTATTACTGCCAATGGCGTTGCACCAAATGAACCATGATTCAGAAAAACCGTTTCGGGGTCGAGGCCCCAGTGAAAGGCAAATTCACTCGGTTCGGGGCGCATGATTTGAACGGGCCCCGATTACTTACAGTTCTGCCGGAATGAGCATTCTTTACATCCCAATCTCCCCAATGGTCAAAACCCAAAGCGACTGCAAACGGAAAGATGGCGAGTATTGGCATTGTTGGGCTTGGCAATTGGGGCACTGCTCTTGCCAAGGTTTGGGGAGATACAGGACACAACATCACTGGATGGACAATTGAGGAAGAAGTGTATGCCTCAATCACTGAAAAGGGAATCAACGAGAAGTACCTTCCAGGAGAAGAATTGCATAACGTAAGTGCAACAATGGACCTGGAATACCTTTGTGAAGAGTCTGAAATTCTGATTCTATCCCTTCCTTCAGGAGTTGTTCTGAGTGTGGTCGATGATCTATTGCCGTATCTTCGCCCATCTCATGCTTTGTTGGATCTAGCTAAGGGTTTAGCACCTGAGAGTGAGGAGGAAGCATTCATCAGTGCAGCAATCGAAAAACGCCTTCGAGATTCTGGTAAAGCCAATCCAGTTTTCGTAATGACTGGGCCAACAATTGCTCCAGAAGTGGCTAGAGGAGTACTCACTACCGCTTTGATTGCAGCACATGATCATACGATGGCCAAAAGAATGGCTGATCGCCTTACCACGAAAACGCTCAGTTTGCAAGCAGCAGATGATCCTCTAGGGGCAGAACTCTGGGGGGCGTTCAAGAATCCAATCGCCTTAGCTTGTGGCATCGTAGATGGATTAGGATCTAGGGGCGGTGATAATCTGAAAGCGGCCCTAGTTACTGCAGGATTCAGAGAAGGACAACGCCTTCTTCCAACAATGGGAGCATCACCCAAGACTGCGTTCACAGCCGCAGGGCTGGGAGACCTCTACGTGACTTCTACCAGCCCTAGCAGTAGAAATCGGACGTTGGGAGAAATGCTTGGTTCTGGACTAAGT
>PBDV01000032.1:28074-53399 GCA_002718215.1 Methanobacteriota archaeon | reverse complement strand
AGATTTGAATTAGAATACAGAAATTCTAAATCATCTTGATTTTTTATTGAATCTAGAATTTCTGATGCCCACCAGTCTGTTGTATATGCTGAAGGAACGAGATTTTTATTGTTCTCTAAAAATTCTCCAAATCCCAACATAAGTTCTCCATTATCCCAAATGGCTCTTACCAGTTCTTCGATTTCCTTCCAATGTTCTTCTTCATTTATTCGAACAAATGTCCCGTCATCAAGGAGAACCATTGGCCCGTCGATTTCTGTACACGGGGTTACAGCACACGCTTTTCCCGGCCTCTCAATTTTCATCTGTGTCCCTACAGAAATGAAGGACCCCATGGCTTTCATAGACACTGGATTCATTCCGGCTGCAGCTAGACCCGATGCTCTAGGGCGTCCATAACGTAGTCGAAAACCCCCTGGTTCATTGGGCATACCAAATACTGGTCGACCTGCAATGATATCTTTCATGAATCTTGAATCGGTTTTGATTTTTCTAGGTGTGAAAATCGAAGAATCGTCCCCATCTCCCTTTTTTCCCCGATTTGCAAATTCGGTGATGAACCCCCATCCTGGAATATCTAATCGTTCAACATGTTTCTGAAGTTTTGGTGCTTTGAGACACAACCCTTCTCCAATTACAAGGAGCACTCCTCCCCTTACTCTGCCATCATCGATATTTCTGACTTCTCGATAACCTGCACACTCTATATCTTCGGTTGATTCACCATTGATCATCACTGGACATGACTTTACAATTACATCTATTTCTTCTGGAGTGGGTTTGTATTGCATTCCAGCACGATAGAGTCCAAATTCTTCCTTGACTCGTTCTACTTCAGCAAATGTAGGCTCATATTTTGCTAGCCCCAATTCAGATCGAATCATATCTCCAATTAGAACAGCCATCGCTTGAGCAGTTCCTCCTGCGGCCCTAATTGGTCCACAGAAGTCAATGGATAGGAAAGTAGTTCCATCCATATTATTCAGAAGTCTAACTTGTCCAATTCCTTCGAGAGGTGCTACCAATATTGCTTCGGTGAGAATTGCAAGTCCTACTCTTAGACCTGCATCAATGGAACGTTGCTGATCACCAGTTCTTTCCATCATTTGTCGAGAAACTTGACATGCAATTTTGATAGCTGTTGTTTCGCGATCTTCATCCAACAACATCGTTCTGATGCTTTCAGCAATTTCTAGACCATCCAGATATTCTTCAAGCAATTTTTCTGTTCGATCAGCTAAATCTGTTGCTCGTGGAATTTCTACTTCAGTAGCAAAATCAAGTCCCTTCTCCCTTGCCTCAGTTGCAAGTGAGTACAACCTTTCAGTTTCAGTATCCAGTTGATTGTGGTATCGCTCTATCTCTGACTGGAGTCTTTCCTCGTCAAAAGCAGAGGCCCCAATACCGCTCATTCTCAACCCTCGGGAATCCTTTCTGTTGAATGACGCTTCATGAACAAATCGATGATTGTCCGGGAACCTTCATTCATCGCCGTAGATAGGGGCGTAACATGGGAGAGACGACAAGCCCTGAAAATGCTAGACTTACTCTTGCAGAACGGGTCCGTTCTCTTGCGTACTTGTACCAACCGGATGATCCATTCACTTTAGCTTCCGGTAGAGTATCGCCCCATTTTTTTGATATGAAGCCAGTAATGTGCGATCCAGAATGTGCTCATCTACTTGGTGTGCTAATTCATGATAAGTTAAACGAAATCGGATTAGTTGATGCAGTGGGCGGTCTTGAATTGGGTGCAGTTCCATTGACTGGAATTGCGATTGCAAAGGCACCAGTGGGAAGTGAATTACGTGGCTTTATTATCAGAAAGGAACCCAAAGGAAGAGGGGGAAGAAAAACCGGTAATCCACCAGGAGTAGAAGGTTCCACCCTTCTTTCAGGAGATCGATGTTTAATTTTAGAAGATGTTACTACAACTGGCGGCTCAGCTTTACAGGCGTGCAAAAGACTGGTGGATATTGGATGTGAAATTGTGGGTTGTATTACGATTCTGGACCGAGAAGAAGGTGGCGCTGATGCCTTTTCTGAAGCTGGAATCCCCCTTTATCCATTGTTGACTTTGTCAGATATCACTGATGCATGAGGCTAAATCCTTCCTTGCGCTGCGAAGGTTATGGCAGGTACAAACGTCCTCATGAAGACTACAGCAGGAGACATTACGATTGAATTATTTACGGATACGATGCCGATAACAGCAGGAAATTTTCTCGATTTAGCAGACAAGGGGTATTATGACGGCCTTCATTTTCACCGAGTAATTCAAGGATTTATGTTGCAAGGTGGATGTCCGAATTCCAAGGATCCAAATTCCCCTCGAGCAGGTACTGGTGGTCCAGACGGAGGAGGTACATACACTACTTCTGACGGTCAAGCAATCGTTCGTGATCGAGGAGGCAACATTCCAGATGAGTTAACTCAACGTTTCTCTAACGAGGTTGGTACACTTTCTATGGCCAATACAGGTCGGCCAAATTCGGGTGGCTCTCAGTTTTTCATCAATACAAAACACAATAATTTCCTTGATTGGTTTGGCCCAGGTCAATCTGCTCATCCTGTTTTTGGAAAGGTAACTGGAGGAATGGAAATAGTAACTGCTATCGAAACAACTCCTACCGGTCACGGGGATCGACCAATTACTCCTCAACAGATAATTTCCGTTACTCGTATTTGAGTGTGGAAAAATGACTAGCCCAGTGTTGGCAATTCATGGTGGAGCTGGAGGCGATGGCCCTTGGAAAGGTATGACTTCCCTTGATCCAGGTCGAATATCTTGCATGGAAAATGTATTGTCTACAGTTGGTAAATTACTTTCAGAGGGAATGAATGCTCTAGAAGCAGTCACAATTGCAGTAGAGATGTTGGAGGATGAACCATTGTTCAATGCTGGCAAAGGGTCAGTATTGGATGAAAATGGAAAAATCACCATGGATGCAAGTATTATGCGAGGATCAGATCAAGGTGCAGGGTCCGTTGTTAATGTCTCAAAAGTTCGTCACCCCATTCGAGTTGCAAATGCATTATTGCAACGTGGTTGGCCAGTTATGTTGAATGGAGCAGCAGCAGATGATTTTGGAATTGAAGCGGGCGTGGAAGCAGTAAATGCAGATTTTTTGGTTACAGGCCTCCGTCAAGCTCAATGGAAGAAATGGCATGATACTAGAGCTGCTATTGGCTCAACTGATGAAGACGATTCAGTCTTAGATCATGATCTTGAAGGAAGGGTTGAGACTGAATTTAGTGACGAACCCCAAGGAATGGGAACAGTAGGAGCAGTTGCGTTGGATGTCTTGGGAAATCTTGCAGCAGCAACGAGTACTGGAGGGATGACTGGCAAACCTTCTGGGCGTATTGGAGACACGCCAATCATAGGAGCAGGGACATGGGCTGATGAGAGAATTGCAATTTCTTGTACGGGAGTGGGAGAAGCATACATTCGAACGTGTGCTGCCCACGAATTAGCAATACGTATGAGAAATGACAATTCAAATCTTGAACAAGCATCGACACAGGTGTTAGACATGGTAGCACCATTTGGTGGCCGAGGAGGATTAATTTCTGTCATGGCAGACGGAAGAGTATCCCTTGACTTCCAAACCACATTGATGTATCGAGGAACTTGGCAAGAAAATCAAATTGAAGTAGGCATAGGACCTAAATCAATTTAGATTTGTTTTTTTTTCTAAAAAATAGAATACTGGAGCATATTGAAAAGTATATAGTTGAAAACTAGTCCGCAAAAACAATGGCAAAACGAGACCCCAGGAAATCTGAAGTTAGGCGGTTACAGATGACGGGGGGGTCTTCATTCATTGTTTCTCTACCAAAACGTTGGGTAATTGAACATGGTTTGGTGGCAAAAGACCAAGTTAGAGTTGAGTGGAGACCATCGGGAAATCTACGTATAATTCCAGAAACATCTCCAATTATTCGTAGACGTGAAGTGAAAATTGAGTTGGACAATTTACCCGAGAAATTAGCTATTGATCACTTAATTGCAGCATATTTATCTGGAGCAAATCTAATTCGCGTATATCGGCAAAATGGATTCAATGCAGCTGATAGGAAATTATTGAGGCGTTTTATTTCGATAGGTAGAGGAATAGAAATTGTTAATGAAACAGATCGAATTATCGAGATTGAATCTTTAGTAAATGCAGGTAGTTTTCCAATTGTGTCTTCGTTGAATAGGATGTATTTATTGATTCGAACTGTGTTAAAAGATATAGTAGAATCTTTGACCAGTAGAGATCCTAGTTTCTTGGAAGATATTGACGACAGAGAGGATGAAGTGGATGCTTTGCGTTTGTTAATCGAAAGGCAAATTGGTGAAATTCTTGAAAGTGCATACCTAGAAGATTCAGCAGGAATCAACCGTTGGGAAGCCGCAGAATTAGGAAATCTTGTACGAACGTTTGAACGAATCGGAGATCACGTTTACGCATTAGGAATTTTAGCCCAAGATACTGAAAAAGCATCACTGATTGATGTACAAGAATTACCATTTTGCTTGATTACTTCATGGCTTACTGATTTCAAAGCCCTTAATTCAAACATTAAACGACCTAATTTGCATGAAATCCATGATGCAAAAATTCATCTTAGAGAGAAAATGAAGACATTATCAAATTTTGAAGATAAACTTTGGTCCCAAGAAGATACCGTGAACGCTCTTTACCTTCATCGTTGTTCAGAATCCATCAGAAGATTATGTGCATATGCTAGTGATATGGCTGAAATATTGTTGAATATATATACCCATAAGAATTCACGAATGATAATTCTCGAATAATCTATATTTTCTATATATATTCCTGTTTCTCTAAATTATGTCTTGTGACTTTGTCGGAAAGATATGGAACCCCTCACAATGATGTTAGTTGCACTTGCACTGATAGTTTGTGCTTACATGGCATGGAATATCGGAGCAAATGATGTTGCAAATGCTATGGGGACCTCTGTCGGATCTCGTGCACTTACTCTCAAGCAGGCAGTGATTATTGCTGCAATATTCGAATTCTGTGGTGCATTTTTCGCAGGTGATGCTGTCACGGATACGGTAAGAAAGGGGATTCTCACAGTAGATTTCCTAGACCCAATGGTTGATGAGTTATTTTCTTTCGACATTGCTTTAGGATTTATTGCTGCAATGATGGCTGCGGCTACGTGGCTAACGATTGCAACTAGATTCGGGCTTCCAGTATCTACTACACACTCCATAATCGGAGGAATTATCGGAATAGGCTTGGTCTTAGAAATCAAGCACAATACTAGCCTAATCAACTGGGATAAAGTTCAGACCGTGGTTATGTCTTGGGTTGCGAGTCCTTTGTTGGGAGGTACCATTGCATTTTTCTCCTACTGGATTATCAAGAAGTCCATTCTTGAGTCAGAAAAACCTGAAGATCGTTCAATGTGGCTTGCTCCAATCCTTGCCTTCCCTACTTTCTTTGTACTGGGAATAGCTCTTCAATTCAAAGCTCTCAAAGGCTTCTTTTCAAGGGCCGAATCGAATGGATGGATTGAGGATAAAGGTGCGTGGTTACCATACAATCCTAAAGATAGTGGAATACCAGGTAGTTGGAATCCATTAGCTGAAACTGCATGGCTTCCATTGAATTCAATCATTTTAGCAACTGCTATTGGTGCTGCAGCTAGTTTAGCACTTTACTTTGTCCTTCGTCGCATCGACATTAAAGAAGAAGTTCGTGGATTCCGTGGAGTTGAACGCATTTTCGTTTGGTTACAAATTATCACTGCCGCTTATGTTGCTTTTGCACACGGTGCAAATGATAGATCAAATGCAATTGGACCTATGGCAGCAGTTTGGCAAGTTTTGAGTTCGGAAGGTGGCCAGTTGTTAGAAGAAGCCGATGTCCCACTATGGCTTGTTTTACTCGGCTCTGCTGGAATAGCAATTGGTGTCATGACATGGGGTTGGAGAGTCATGGATACAATTGGAAAGAAAATTACTGACATTACCCCTACTAGGGGCTTTGCTGCTGAATTTGGTGCTGCAACAACCATTTTGATATTTTCAATGCCATTTTTAGCAGTTCCAGTTTCAACAACTCATACACTCGTAGGTGCAGTTGTAGGTGTAGGGTTAGCAGGTGGTGCTAAAGCTGTTGATTTCCGTGTGTTTGGAAAAATTGCTGCCTCTTGGGTTGCGAGCGTACCTGCTGCTGCCTTCGGTTCAGTCGTGCTTTTCGTTGCTGCTACCCAAGGAACCGATACAGCCGCGAATGCCCTGAATATGATTGTAATCTTGCCCATTGCATTCATTGCAATTGGTTATGCAATATGGAAGAGTTCTGGAGAAATTCATGTGGAAGATGCACTTTCTGATGCAGGAGGAAGTGAAGAAAAGGACACAACTCCTTTCGAAGTATTCCATCAACATGCACAAGCAGTTGAAAAGACAGTCAACCATATGCTTGATGCAGTAAACAAAGCATGTGATGGAAAAGATCCTAGTGACGATATCCAAGCAACAATTGATTCAGAATTGGACGCAGACAATATCAAGTCTGGATTAAGAGACCTTGTGAATAAAGATATGAGATTTGGAATCCAAGTACGTTCTGAAGATTTCCTCCATATGCTTACACGTCAAGATAGAATTGCTGATTATGCGCAAAATGTTGCTGAAAAATTGGCATTCCGCCCATTGTTTGATAATAAACAGGCCAAAAAGAATCTCAAGAAGATGGCAGAAGCAGTAGCCGCTACTGTGGAGAAATATGAGGATACAGTCGAAGCTTTGAGAGATTACACAATAAGTGGTGAAACCAAGGCAGCAAGAAATTCCATTCTTGAACTAATCAGGGAAGTAAATCTCATGGAACACGAAGCAGATTTGGTTGAAGCAATGGCTGCTGGATATGTATTCAGCAATGGAGATGATGAGCCGTTAGCTGCGATGCATATGTATCGTGTATTGCAGCGTTTAGACGATGTCTCCAATGCTTGTGAGAAGGCAGCAAATGCCTTCTTGGCACATCTAGACAAGTGAACATGAAATCCATTGGAATTATACCAATTCATGATTTGGCTTTGTGTGATGGCAGAAGATCATAGTTCTACTAGAGGCACAGCACTTGGTTTAGTGCTTGTTTTTCTGGCATCAAGTATGGTAGGTTGTTTATCCGAGACACAATCTGTAGAAGGAATTGACTTAATTGTTCATTATGAAAACACAAATGGTACAATTGTGGATTCATACATTGATGGAGACCATGTGTCTACAACTAATGTTTTTCTCGATTTCGATTTCTCAAAAACAATTTCAGATACAGAGTTGGTTGAATTTGGAATAGTTTTCTTTGGCGAAAGACCCCCAATTTCGATAGATTCCAATACTGATTCAATAATTTCTGTAGAATTTCCCCATCACGGAATTCATGAGATTGTTGCATATGCAATCAATGAACAAGATATACAAGAAAATCATTCCATCATAATTCGTATAGAACAGAAAATTGAGTGGATGGAATCGAATACATACAATCCCCAATCATTGACAATTGATCCGTTTCCCAACAACGAAGGTATTTCTCCGTCAGCAATAATCATTAATTCAACAGTAGAAAATCCAGAATTGATAGAAAATGTGGGCGGTGGACGAGAAGTCGAGATAACCTGGAGTCTAGTGGATGAACAAGAGGATGCCTGTCAAGGGCGCTATGCAGTTGTACACGAAGGTGAGCAAGTCACTTGGAAAACCATCCATTTCAATACATTCGAACTTCATGAGCTAAGAATAAGTTATGATGATGGTCAAGATTTAATTAATGTAGATCAATCTATTTTGATTGAATATAGTCACTTGGAATCTCCTCCAACTGGCTAATCATTCATGAATTAGTTTAGCGGAACAGTCAAAGTCGTTCGATGCAGAGAATCGTTTCATGGACCTTAGTGCGGAAGAAGCACTGAAGCGGGCAAAACTCAATCGAGCAGATCGAAATAAGGCAGGTATTTCTAGAAAAGCACAGAAATCAGGTTCGAGTAAAGATTCATTGGTTTGGGAGTATTTTCTTCCGAATGGAAAGCAATTGAAGAATCAAGAACGCATAGATTCCTTCAATGCACTTGCAATCCCTCCTGCTTGGTCTGATGTTTGGATTTGTGCCGATGAACGCGGCCATATTCAAGCAACAGGAATGGATCAAAAGGGCCGTCTTCAGTATAGGTATCATCCAGATTGGATTGCAGTAAAGGCAGTCATGAAGTTTGATGGTATTGCAGGATTCGCAGAAGTATTGCCTTCTTTGCGTGCTAGAATCAAGAAGGATCTCAAAATTAAGGAAATGACATTGCCAAAGGTTAGTGCACTTGTTGTTCGATTAATGGACCTATACAACATTCGAGTTGGTAGTGATGAGTATGCAAAATCAAACGAATCTTACGGATTAACTACTTTGAAAGAGGGACATTTCGAATATGTTCGAGGCAAGAAAGCAGAAGGTAAGCACGATGCGATTTTTGCATTCACTGGAAAATCAGGAAAGGAATGGAACATATTGATTGAGGACGATGATTTAGTCCAAATGATTCTTGAAACAAAGAAACTTGGTGATGAAAATGAAGAACAAGATTTGTTTTATTATCGAAATTTAGAAACTGGAAATGAGAATGACTTGAAAGCAGAACATATCAATTCGTATATCCAAGAAGCAACAGGCCAATCCTATACTGCCAAAGATTTTCGCACATGGGCGGCTACATGGAAGTGTGGTTCTAGATTGGCTAAGGTTGATGCAGGAGTAAGTGGCAAGGCGTTGGAATCTTGGTTGGAAGAATTGCCTAAATCTGAAGGACTTGAAAAACTAGTATCCAAAGAAAAAACCATTGCAGTTGATACTGAAAATGAACGAAATAAAGCAATGTTGGCAGTCATCGATACTGTAGCTGCGGATTTAGGAAATACCCGTGCTGTATGCCGGTCTTCATACATTCATCCATTGTTTATGGAATCGTTCCTCGATGGTTCCATTACTTCTCTTTGGAATGATGCTAGTAAACAAGCTGGAATTAAGGGAATGGAAAAGGACGAGTCAACCGCTCTTCATGTTCTACGACGATGAATGCACGAAAGGGGTATAATCCTCGGAGGGTAAGAATATACCATGGGAGAGCGCGTTGAACGTGACACGATGGGAGAATTGACAGTTCCCGATGACCGTTATTGGGGGGCTCAAACCGCACGTTCTCTGCTAAATTTTGATATTGGTAACGATTTGATGCCGCGTGGCGTAATCCGCGCATTTGGAATTTTGAAGAAAGCTGCTGCTGAGACAAACAAGGATTTGGGCACACTTGATCCTAATCTTGCAGATTTGATTATTGCAGCAGCATCTGAAGTACTCTCTGGAGACTTGGATGACCATTTTCCACTCAGTGTTTGGCAAACAGGATCGGGTACTCAATCAAACATGAATGCCAATGAGGTAATTGCCAATCGAGCGATTGAAATGGCTGGAGGTGTACTTGGTAGCAAAGATCCAATTCATCCAAACGACCATGTTAACAAAGCACAATCAAGCAACGACACATTCCCAACAGCAATGCACATTTCAGCAGCAGAAGCGGTGTATCATGAAGTTCTCCCGTCAGTTCGTGCATTGAGAGATGCACTTGCAAGTAAAGCAGAAGAGTGGCAAGATATTGTAAAGATAGGGCGCACACATTTGATGGATGCAGTCCCACTCACTCTGGGCCAAGAAGTAAGTGGCTGGGTCGCTCAATTGGACGCATCAATCGAACGAGTCGAAGCATCTTTGAACGAACTTTACGAAATAGCTCTAGGCGGTACAGCGGTAGGAACTGGATTGAATACGCACCCTGAATTTGCTACAAGTGTCGCTGCTTCGATAGCATCTCAAACCGGACTACCATTCACTTCAGCGGATAACAAATTTGCACAACTTGCTGCACATGACTCAATTGTAGCAATGAGCGGCTCATTGAGTGTTCTTGCAGTTTCATTAATGAAAATTGCAAATGATGTAAGGTGGCTTGGTTCTGGTCCACGTAGTGGATTGGGAGAATTGGAATTGCCAGCCAATGAACCAGGTTCATCCATTATGCCAGGAAAAGTCAACCCAACTCAATGTGAAGCATTAACCATGGTTTGTACACAAGTAATGGGCAACCATACAGCGGTTACTGTTGGTGGTTCTCAAGGCAATTTTGAACTAAATGTATTCAAGCCAATGATGATCTATAATCTCCTTCATTCTGCTACTCTACTTACAGATTCTTGCCGTTCATTTAGGGAGAAATGTATTGAAGGCCTCCAACCAAATCGTGATAATATTCGCGAACATTTAGACAATTCGTTGATGCTAGTAACAGCATTAAACAATCATATTGGCTATGATGCAGCAGCTAAAATTGCAAAGAATGCACATGAAAAGGGACTGACATTGAAAGAAAGTGCACTTGAACTCGGATTATTGACTAGTGAACAGTTCGATGAATGGGTACGTCCAGAAGATATGACTGGACCTAAGTAATATCACCCTAACGGGATTTACTGAACTATCTAGAAAAGTGCATTTCGGAGAAAAAAGGACCGTAATGATTGATTAGCAGAAGGTATGGGATTCGCATCGTCCAAAGAGGACAGGTGGGAGCGAGCAGAGGGGGTTCTGATTGAGATCTTCGCCCCCTCTGCTCAACTCCGCGGTTGACGAATTTTCCTCTTAGGTTTCCCTTCGATTCCTTTTCGTCTTTCCAGTCGATTTCTAAAATCCACATTCTAGGAATGCTTTTTTTTTCGTCTCCCACATTCGCTCCCTTTCGAGTTTCCTCTCTGTTTGCTCCTGCATACCGGATTTGGATCGAGCCGTTTTCGCATTGCTGCGTTTTTTTGCGTTCTCCTCGTTTTGCCGTAGCTCCACGATTCGTTCCAGCATCGATTTCTCTTTGCTGTCGTATCCAGGTCTCTCATCGGATGATCGACCTTCCGTCCACTTGTTGCCAAGTGTTCGGAACCACTCAGGTTCGTAGTTCCGGACCGGAGTCCCCGCAATGAGTTGCCCCATCACGCCACTCCCCCGGAGCGGTAACTTACGATAAACAAGGGTAGTCTAAAAACATTTGCACAAAAATGGCCTTTTCCACAGGAAAATAACCCCCTAAGACCCCTATTTCCACTGGAAATTATGTTATTTTTTATTTTCTTAGGTTCCGTAATCTCTCTCTCATATCGGAACGACGTACGTCTCCATCTTCATTGGATGGTTGAGTCTCTTCGATCCGACGCCCTAACATCTTCTGTTCAATTGCAATTACCCTTCCATCATCTAATCCTACAACGGAAATTCCATTTGAATGCGCAATATCACGAATTCTAGATTCAGCTAGAATTTTTACCACCATCTCGTGTTTTTGATTCATTAATTCTAGAGTAGAACCGGTTTCTGTTAACGTGGAAATCCAGTATCCATTTTTCTCAGATAGTGTTTTGATTTTTTCAGGTATTCCTTCAGTTACATTTTCTGAAATAATTGATCCTTTATTGTCCAAAGCAATGATTTGATGATTATCCAAACTCACAATTATCTCAGTATCATGAATTTCTATATCTATTATAGAGGCTTCAAATTCATGCAGAATAGATGCATCATTAACATCCTCACTTATTTTGATAATCATTCCATTGGATTGACCCACGTAATATGGAATAGTATTGGAGCCACATAATACAGGAGCATCATTCACAGATTCGTGTTTTACTTGAAATCCATTCTTGCTTTCAATTAATTCTAGAATCCCTCCTCGAGGTCTTCCTAATCCAAACATCGATTTCCCTTTAGAAATTGGATGTATAGACCATGGTCTTTCATTTAGAATATGTTGCTGCACAATGTTTCCTGCATCATCAATTAGACTAATTGTAGACTCGATGAAATCATTGAGTTCAATATCGTATACAGAGGAAACAATCCATGCACGCCCCTCTTCATCAAGATTAATCAAATCTGTAGATCCATCGAATTCAATTTGCCATTTTATTTTCCCATTTGTGTAATCTAGCCCTAATGCATCTCTTCCTGCAATACACCAAAGCATATTCTCATCTTGTGAAAGTCGAATTCCAGCAACACGATCACCAAGTTCCGTACTCCACAATTTATCTCCATCTCGTGACCAACACATTAGCATCCCATTCCAATCGCCTGCAATGATTTTCTTATCGTCGATGTATACAGAAGATACGCTTGCCTCTAGATTTCGTTCCATCCATGCCACGGATTCAATTGACCGTGTTGGAGCGTCCCCCATGGGGTGCCTTCTAGGCGGCATCGAATAAGGTCGTGCTATTCTTGCATGTTCAAATTTTGAATTAAGCCAATCCGTAGATTGTTCCAATTTTCCTTTGAAGATATTCAACAAATGGGTTTGGTATAGGCGCAACTCCAGTGGCTTCTTCGACTAAATCAGCCGGAGTAAGTATCGAACCTCTTCTATGTACATTGTTTCTCATCCATTCGAGTAGTGGAGAGAATGTACCATTTTTCCAATCATCTTCTAGAATATGTCCATCTGATTCTAAATCATCTCTAGCAGCTTGGAGTAATTGAGCAGAGTATAGATTCCCTAGAGTGTAAGTAGGGAAGTAGCCGAATGCTCCCATTGACCAATGAATATCTTGCAGTACTCCTTGTTTTCGATCGGGAGAACGAATGCCCAAATAGCGCTCATACATATCATCCCATGCATCTGGAAGTTGATCAATTTCTAATTCTCCAGAAATCAATAATTTCTCTATTTCATATCGAATCATGATATGAAGATTATACGTAGCTTCATCTGATTCAACTCGAATTAGACTTGGCTCAACTTGATTGACTGCTCTCCACAACATTTCTGCTGTGACTCCTTCCATATTTTCTGGAAAGTGCTCTTTCCACATTGGTAGTGACCATTCACAGAATGCTAAACTTCGTCCAACCTGATTCTCCCATAGACGGCTTTGGGATTCGTGCACGCCCAATCCATTGGCATGACCAGTGGGCTGAAAATCTAGTTCTCTAGGCCTACCCTGTTCGTACAGCCCGTGTCCCGTTTCATGTAGTGAACCATAGAGAGAGCCGAATGGTTCTGTTTCATCATATCGAGTTGTCCATCGAACATCATCTGGATTAGCACCACCACAGAAAGGATGAGTGGATTTATCTCTCCGTCCCGCTCCAAAATCAAATCCGATTGCTGTTGAAATTGCATGTGAAAGTTGAGCCTGTGCTTCTTCAGGCCAATTGTTGGATGTAACCCAAGACATGTTTGGAGGTTCACAATTTCCAACGGCTTGAATTAGAGGGACAGTTGACTCTCTCAGTCCAGCAAACAGGGGATCAAGTCGAGCTACAGTGAGGCCAGATTCGTAAAGATCTAGCAGTGCATCATATCTCAGAGTTTCATACCCAAGAAGATCGGCTAATTCTCTTGCTAAATCAATCATTGTTGCTAGGTCATCTCGAAAAATTGAGAAGTCATTTTTTTCTCTTGCTTCCGTCCATGAGACTATTGATTTCGACTTATGTCGCGCCACTCTTTCCACAAATTCAGATGGCTGTTTTGTTGCTTTGTCATAGGCATCTCGAATTAATCGAAGATTTCCAGTTCGCACACCATCTTTTCCATCATCATCATTTTCTGCTGATACCAATAATTTTCCAATTTCTGGATCAATCATCAATTTGTGCCTTGTTTTAGATAACCAGGCAAGTTGTTCAGCCCGAAGAGGTGCTGCTTTAGGCGGCATCATTACTTCTTGATCCCATCCCAATAAACCGGAAATTTGCCCGATTGTTTCGATCTCTTTCTGTTTGGTCATGAGGCTCTCGTATGCGTCCATAGTAATCCTTCTCGCTTCGTGTCTTTACTCCTTCCGGATGTCTGATTTTGGCATTTGTCGAAAAATCACATTAACATCATACGTAATTCTTCAACAGATCTTAATTCATCGAAATATACTACTTCTAATGCGTCATACAGTTCTCTATCATCTATTTCTTCGATTAATGGAAGAATCTCGCGATATGTTTCACTGGCAGTCATTTCTGTTTTGTAAGCTTCTTTCAACATGACATTGAAGTCAGATGTATGCACTATCTCAGTAGCATCTCGATCTGTGGTCGCTTGCCCACCTAGTTTTACAATTGCAGAACGAACAGTTGCTGCATGAGTGATCGACTCATTGACTTCGGTGTTGAAATGAGCCGCCAAATTAATACGATGTATTCCTGAAACATAAGCCGCATAGTGTGCATACATGGCAATTGCTCGCAATTCCCATCCTAGTGCTCGATTTAGTGAATTCAATAATTCTGAATTGGTCATGTCTTCTCCCCATTTTATCCATAAAGCGGGGGTTCTTCAATCCATTGAATTGTATATTGAATAGAAATGCAACCATTGAAACGGATGACTTCAACCCAAGTTTATGCATCAGGGTCTCCGGGCAATCCTCTTGGGATTGATTTTCATTCTTGGGTCTCTTTCTGGTTGTCTTCGTTGGACAGAACAAGATAACGAAATTGAGGAACCAAGTCATTGGCTTCCTCGTGTCGAGGATCGAGCCAATATGATTTATGAGGATACAGATGTTTTCTCTAGAGTTTCAGAAAATGGTTCATATGAATATGGCGAAGCGCTCTCTGTTTTTGTTCCAGTACCTGAAATTGATGCATCAGATGGTGGTGCTGGAGTAACTGGCGGTGCGGAAGTCCATCTTGGTCTTTGGTTACCAGTAATCGATGGATGTGATTGGTCTTCTTCTGATATTTCTGAAGATTGCCAGGTTCCTGTAATTGCAGAAATCGGCCCATATTACAATGATGGAGATGTGGATGCTCTAACTCCTGCAGATAGACTTGGTCGATTTTTGATTGAAAATTTTGTTCCACATGGATTTGGAGTTGCCCAAGTATCAGTTTTTGGAACTGGTGAATCCAATCATTGCATGGATCTAATGGGACATGATGAACAAGCAGGGATTAAGGCTGCAGTTGATTGGTTAGGTAGTCAACCATGGTCAAATGGAAAAGTTGGCGCAATAGGAAAATCATACGATGGAAGCACTCCTTGGAATGCGGCAGCATCAGGCTCTGAGTATCTTGCAACAATTGTTCCGATGTCTGGATTAATTGGGGTACATGATTTGATGTGGCGCAACGGTAGCATGGAAGCAAGAGGTGCAATAATGCATAATGGGGTCTACGGTTCCTTCGGTCTTGATGGTGATAGTGGAGACATTGAAAACGCTTGTGAGGGATATGTGGAAGGTTACTATGCTGGACCTGCAGCTTACATGACTGGTGATAATCTAGCATGGCTTGGCTCCGATTATTGGGAGGAACGTCATTTCCTTACAGATGCTTTAGAAGTGTACAATGGATCAATTTACATCATACATGGAATGCAAGATTGGAACGTCGATCCACATATGGCATTTCCAGCGCATCAGATGTCTATTGATGCTGGGTTTGATGTTAAGGGGTTATATGGTCAATGGGCTCACGATTATCCAGATCGAGAAAGCGGCCATTCAGGTCTTTCAAGTGGACGTGGTGGAGAAGCCTATCCCTATACATTGAGATGGGATTGGGCAGATGATTTGCTGGAATGGTTTGATTATTATCTCCGCGATATTGGACCCCAACCAAGGTTAATTGCGGAGATTCAAGACAATATGGGTGGATGGAGAGTTGAATCCACATATCCTCCTGCAGATACGGAATGGATGTTGATTGGAATGGATCAGTGTGAAGTACTTTCAGGAGGGTCCACAATCACTTCTTCTTCTACAACTACAATAGAATGCCCTATGTTTGAAAATGAGACTAGAATTGTAGGAACACCCACTTTTCATGTTACTGCTCAGATTTCGTTATTGGCAACATCTGGGCATTTATTCGTAGAGATGGTTCGCGCATCGGATGGAATACATCTTGGCCATGCAGTAATGGATTTACGATTTCATGCAGGAGGTAAAGATGGAGAAACACTTTCTCCTGGAAGTACGGTATTAGCAAAGATGGAATTTTTCGGAATGGATGTTGTAGTTCCAGCTGGCGATGGCATACATCTTCTTGTTAGCCAAACTGGAGAGGATTACATTCCTAGCCCAGTATCGACTCAAGCTGTGACTATTTCTCTTGATGGCGATAGTATTCTGGGTTTGTCTACTGTTGATCGAACATGTGATGATTTATTTTTGCCTCCAATGCATGAGATGTATCCATCATGTAATTCGACTGAATAATTTCATATGGAAATTAACAAACATACAATAGCGTGATTGGTAGCCATTTGAATATGGGCAAAAGCGATGTCCATGAAGTCGATTTGAATCGTTCAAGATTCAGTAGGATTTTTTGGTTTACCTGCGGTTTTATTTCTATGGTGATAGGTTTTATCGGGATTCCAGTTCCAGGCTTGCCAACAACACCTTTGATGATTCTAGCAGCAGCTTGTTTTGCAAAATCTAGTCAACGATTTTATGATTGGATTATCAAAAATAAGTTGTTTGGCCATCATGTGAAAAATTATCGGGAAGGTAAAGGTATTCCAAAGAAAATTAAACCATTAATTCTATTGACTCTTTGGATTTTTGTATTATTTGCAGTTCTTTTTGCAATTCCTGAAGATGTTGCAATTTCGAAGATAGGAACCCTAGTACTTGCAATAATAGGAACTATTTTCATTTTGCGCATACCTAGTTTCGAGGATTCTCAAAACCTTCAACGATGAGATTTTTCAACCCCTGAATCCATTTTTTATTATCATTTAGACAATTAACTAAAGTAAAGTCCCCTCCTCCATTTTCTGTGAATATTTCTCTAGCCTCTATATTCAATTCTTCTAAAGTTTCTAACCCATCCGCTACAAATGCAGGTGATATGATTACTAGATGTTCTATACCGTCTTTTCCCATTTTTTTTACTACTGAATCTGTAGATGGTGTAAGCCATCTTACTGGCCCTAATCTACTTTGATAACTAATTGACCATTGAGATTTTTCAATATTTAGTTTTTCAACGACCGATGAGACAGTTGCTTCACAATGCTCCACATAATTTGGCTTTCCTAGTTTCTTAACTCGACGAATATGTGATAATGGCAATCCATGAAATGAAAAAAGTAGATGTGAATTTTTCTTTATCATAGGTTTGATTGATTCCACTAAGGGTTCTATGAATGCCTCATGGTTATAGAAATCGCCCCATTCTTTCACCATGGGCTTCCAACCCATTTGTTTTAGTTGAAATTTTGTAGCAGAAACCGAAGTTTCTGTAGTTGCTTGAGCATATTGAGGGAATAATGGAGCAATTAAAATTTCATCAACTCCGCTATTTTTTAGTCGTTCTAAAGCAGATCTGATACTTGGGTTCCCATATCTCATTCCATATTCAACTATAATTTCATTTGAATCAAATTCAGATTTTATTGCATTGACCATCCTTTCGGTGTATACTCGAAGGGGGGATCCTTCTTTCATCCAAATTTCTTCATATTTTGGTGCGATTTTTCTCGGTCTAAATCTAAGAATTAATCCTCTAACTAATATATGTCGAATTACATAAGGCGCATCAATTACGTTTGGATCAAGAAGAAACTCTCGCAGGTAATGTTTTACAGATTCAATGGTAGGTTGATCAGGCGTTCCTACATTGAGCAATATCACACCCTTGCATCCCATAATTGCAATTGAATTAGATTAGGTACTAATGGTTTTGTTAATTTCCTTTTTTTATTTTCGTTGAAAATCAAAATCATGTATTTCTTGATTTTTCAACATTAAATAGGCTATTCCTTATGCATAATGAAAACTAGCAGAAATTATGTTAGGTGGAGCTGTTCTTCCTCCAGCAGGGGATGCTACTCCTGAACAAGAGATGATCAGATGGATGATTTTGATTGCAGCAAGCTTGATGGCATTTGGTATTGGATATGCAATGACTTCTCCAATAGGTAGTCGTCTATCTAAGTTCAGAATTTCAAACGAAAAAATCCTCCTTGCTCCACGATTAGGTATGGTAATTGGAATTTCCACAATCTTGATTTCAGTCATATTAGCGACGTTTTCTAATGATATTTATGAGGGAGTTATTTGCCCATGCAATTGGACTGAAGATTTCCATAACCAATATACTACAATGAGTATATTGGTAGCCTATTCTCCGATGAAATATGTGATTTGGGTAGGATTCAATATCGTTGCATTTTTAGCAATGATTACTGGATTTTTGGGTTTTCGTCGTTGGTGGAACAATCCTATTTTTTCCGCTCCTGGTAAGAGATTAATTCTCATTATTTGGTTAATTCTAACTTTTACATTAGCGTTTTCAATATCTGCTGATTTGATGTTTTCTCGTCATTTTGACCGACCTCTTCACATTCAGTTCGGTTATTTCTTCTTTGTTTCTACCGCACTTGGAGCATTATTTGGCCACCCTCTAGTATACTGGGAATCTGTTGCACGGAAGGAAAAAGGTCAACGATTTTCCGAAATTGGAGTTAAGTGGTCATTGTATGCGATGATTACCTGTTTCTTACTTTCATTGTGGTATCTAGACATGTACGAACTTCAAATTGTATCTGCGATGATAATTGAGAAGAGAACGGAAGGACTTCTTGCAATCAGTGAACATTTGTTAATCATTGCACAATTAACTTGGCTTGGTTCATTATCCACCTTTTTCCTATCTACTCAAGAATCGGAAGAAGAGGAATGAACAAGTTCTTTCGTTAGAAATGCAATAATTGATTCACTTAAGTCATTCAATCCATCGATTGCTTCTATTGCCCTAATTGAAAGACTGGTTTTTTCTTCGGTCCCAGAATTTCGAATTCCTATTGAAACGGCAATTCCATTTACATGACCCCTAAGCAGCAACAAAGATGTCTCACCATCTATTTTTTTGCGGGTGAATGAACATTGTTCATCAATGAAATGATTGTTGATGATGTTCTCTATAGAGTCTGCTAATTCTCCATCTCCTGTCCATTTAGAGCGATCAGTTCCTTTAATGGAAACACGTTTTTTCCAACCACGTTGGAAACTAGGTACAATTTTTTCATTGTCGAAGAGGGTTGCACGTACCAAAAGTTGTACAATTAGGGTAGCAGCCCCATCTCCAACCAAACTCCATTCATCTACAATTTCAGGATGAGGTGAAGCTAGTACGAGGTGTCCAGAATCTTCAGCACCAATTAATGCCGGCCAAGATTTGGAAACAATCACTTCATTGGAAAGTTGATTTGAAAGCCATCGATCTCCAACAGCACATTCTAAGATGTCGATTTCCATACCAAATCGATTTATTGTAGATGTAAGAGAAAGATCCGTTTCGATTGAGAAGGCCATGGTTGCCTTTTGAATTCCTATTGAATCCCAAGCTCTAGCAATGTCATCTGCCATTCGATCACCATCAATCACACATGCCCCATCTCCAGTGGCCTCGATTAACAAACAACGATCACCATCTCCATCCAAAGCTGCACCTAGAAGAGCGCCAATAGGTGGTTTAGAAGTATGAAGTTCGGCTAGAGATTTCAGTAGAACATGTTCAGAAGACATCATCTCACTCCAAGTCCATGATGCAGTTGGCGAAAATTCTCCTGCTCCACATCCTTCGTTCAGAGGATTTTCAGCGTTTGAAACCTCTTTGGCTGGAATCCCCCTTCGATTAAGCCCTGCAGCAAACCACGAAGATGCAGCACCACCGGAGGAATCTAAGAGAAATTGTTCTACTCCCAAAATTTCTGACCAATTGGATTTTTCAACATCTACATTCAATGATTGAGCCATATTTTCAAGTCTTTTAGCCAGAGTAGAACGATGTCCTCTTTCAGCATGAATCATCCGATCTGGTAGACATGATTCAGGGTCAGGTTCTGGGTTGACTCCTTTTTCTGCAATTTCCCATGCTATATCTGCAATTTTTCTTTCCAAAGCGGGCATCGATTTCCTTCCATTAGCATCAAAAAATTTGACACCAGAATCTGTATGGGGATTATGACTTGCAGTTACCATTAACCCAGCATCTGCCTTTGTTCCTAACACCGCATCATGTAACCCAGGAGTAGCGACAATTCCTCCATGGATGACTCGAACAGATGAGGAGTGTAATCCGTCTGTTAATCCAGACACTAACATTGCGTTTCCTGGTCTTCGATCCCAACCAATCACAACTTTAGGATAATCATCCAATTCTTCTGCTAAAATTTGGCCGATTGCTTCTCCAATTATCATGAAAGCGCGACCGTTGACTTCTCGTTTCTCTGTAATCGCTTGAAGAGCCTCTAAGTCAGTTTCAGGAGAAGCACTTACTTTTCCTCTAATCCCATCAGTTCCATGGAGAATGGGGTAATCCACCATCATTCTCAATCCTTTATGACACTGTTTTCAGAATGGAGCCCACTTACTGTAACATTTGGCCAAACATGTGAATTACATCCTAGAATAACTCCTGGATTGGTAACTGCATTACATCCAATTTGTACATTTTCTCCTAGAATTGCTCCAAATTTCCTCAGACCACTATCACCTATTTTCTTTCCATCATTCCCATCACGAATTAGTATAGTTCTTCCATCATTTCTTAGATTTGATAATTTACACCCAGCGCCTAAATTAACTCCTGAACCAAGAATAGAATCTCCGACATAATTGAAGTGAGGCGCCTTTGAATTTGGTAACAGTATTGAGTGCTTTACTTCTGTACAATGCCCAACAACTGCCCCCTCACAAATCCAAGAATATGGTCGAATATATGCACCATGACGAATTTCAACATTAGGTCCGATGTATGCTGGACCTTCGATACAAGTATCTTTTCCGATTATTGCTGTAGGATGAATGTAAATCCCATCTTCCAACCCTTCCACAACTTCTTCTAATTGCAATTTTAGTGAATGTTCAGAGTTTGGATTCAAAATTTCCCAAACAGGTCCTTCAGGGAACTTTGGAGAGTCTCCAGTATTGGTTAGGCTCGGGAACAGATTCGATAAGGTGGCCCCACGCATGAGATACCTACTTCGCTGATTATTCATGAGTTGTCCGGCTCTGAGACCAAAGAAATCGGTCCTGCCTCGATAACCGATGCATCTGCATCTTCAGAAAACATCTCAAAATTTTCTTGAAATAAGGAAACTAAAGATTCTGCTGCATCATCATAGTTTTCTGGTTTATCCCATGTTCCTCGAACATCAAGAATCTCACTTGGCACTCCATTGCATTCCATTGGGATTTCAAATCCAAATCGTTGATCTGTTCTCATAGGCGCATTGTTCAATGAACCATCCAATGCTGCATTTAGAAGCGCCCTCGTCCACTTTATCTTGATTCGATCACTTTTCCCGAAGCCGCCTGCAATCCATCCAGTATTCAACATCCAACATGATGCTTCATGTTCATCGATTTTCTCAGACAGTAGTTCTCCATACACGCTTGGATGCATTGGCATAAATGGAGCTCCAAAACATGCGCTAAATGTGGCCTTGGGCTCAGTTACTCCCATTTCAGTTCCAGCAACCTTTGCAGTATATCCTGAAATGAAGTGGTAAGCAGCCTGTTTGGGATTTAATTTGGCGATTGGTGGCAGTACTCCAAATGCATCACAAGTAAGGAAAACAACATTCTTTGGGTGACCCCCCATGGATGATGGCACACGATTTTCTATGAATTCGATTGGATAAGATCCTCTAGTATTTTCAGTAAGGGTTGCATCATTGAAATCAGGGACTCCTTCGGAATCAAGAATTACATTTTCAAGGATAGACCCTGGTTTTCGAGTTGTTTCAAAGATTGCAGGCTCGTCTTCTTCACTGAGTCGAATCATCTTAGCATAACAACCCCCTTCAAAATTGAATACACCTTCATCTGACCATCCATGCTCATCATCTCCAATCAATGGTCTTAGAGGATCTGCGGAAAGTGTGGTTTTTCCTGTTCCAGATAATCCAAAGAAGACAGCCGAATCCCCAATTTCTCCTATATTTGCAGAGCAGTGCATCGGTAGGTGTCCACGGGTTGGAAGAATGTGATTCATAATTGAGAAAATTGATTTTTTTATTTCACCAGCATACCTAGTTCCACCGATTAATACCAAACCATCAGCAAATGAAATAATTACAAAAACACCTGAATTCAGCCCTGAAGTATTCTTTGGAGCTTGTAGATTTGGTGCATGAAGAATTGTAAATTCAGGCTTCCTTTCTACAATTTCTTCTGGAGTGATTCGAAGAAACATATTTCTTGAAAAAGAGGCATGCCAAGCACTTTCAGAAACAATACGAATCGGGAGGCGCAAACTTGGATTTGCTCCACATGCCAGATCTTCAATGAATAATTCATTGGCAGAGTTAAGGTGTTCTTGCACCATTTGTTTAATTTCTAAATATTCATTTCGATTTATTGACCGATTAACGTCACCCCACCAAACTGCATCTGTAAAAGGAGACTCATCTACTATGAAGCGATCATTTGGAGACCTACCCGTTCGTTCTCCGGTTTCAGCAAGAAAAACTCCGTGCGCAGTCAATCTCCCCTCTTCTCTTCTTAATGCGTGTGAAATCAGTTCTTCAGACTCCAAATTCCAGTGTACGTCTCCCTTTGGAGACAAACCATGAGCACCTAAACCCAAGATTCCAGCAACACCAGCGGTGTCCAGCCGGGGCAGGACCATGAGTCGGTGGCCTCCAAACACATCTTTCAATGATTCCACTCAGAAATGATTCGTTTACCGGTTTNATTCGATTTGTAAGTGATACCTTCATCTCGCATATCCTTCACCATCTATTCATGGGAGGTCCTCAGAAGGATGAGGACCGTTTTCTTGAGGAACGAATGTTNGAACGCTCACCNTCAATAGATTTAGGNGATTTAATNGAGGAAGCACAAGAAGCGATTTCTTCATCTNCTGTTACAGTAAANAATGAAGANACANNAAAGAAACANGATGATGATGATGCAATAGGNGAGGTNTTCAATCCNTTTGAATCCGANGATGGGATTGGGCCNGGAAGAGTAATGNCNGATGGTTCAGTACCAATNGCTCCCGAATCNGATTTTGTTTCAGACNTTGCNACNCGTGGNGAGANTCGATTAAGTTGGGGTTTNATGGCAGCNATGATTTCTGTATATTCTGCAATCTCAATATTGGTAGGAACTGTAGTTCCTGATCCATTGTATGCATTTCTTGGATTATTGGGACTTGCAATTTTTGGTTTTGTATTGGGNGANCGTTGGGTACCTAGNCCAGTAATGCATCAACTTGGNNTTGTGTGGCTAATTATTGCGATGAAAATTCTCTATGGTTTAGCCATTGAATTACATTCTTGGTCATTGTTTGGGATTTTTCCAATGAGNGATTCTAGTCTNGGAATCGCTTTACTNCTTCTTGTTGGNTTGAATATNNCTGTAGCATATCGATATAATGAAGACGCAATTGCTGCNCAAGCAGTNCTTGTTTTATTGGCAATTTCCTCAACTGNCGGNTCTCTNGGGGGGGAACTTGGCGTAGCNGGNATGATTCTTGGTGCTACAGTTCTNTTTCATCTATTGGCATTACANCGAAAGAGTGGAAACCTTGCTTCACTTGGTATTGCATCATCAAACCTTTGGATTGGTATGCATGCATTAACCCCTGGATTCGATTTAGGAACTCTAAGGGTTTTACCTTTAGANACCCCTATGGTTTTGTTTNTNTTATTGATATTAACAAATTCAATTAATGCNGCAATGGCCTCTAGTTTTTCAAGGTCTGAAAATTGGTTTTCTTCCGGNTTAAATGCAGTTGGCNTAGGGAAACCTGGTTTGTGGTCTGTATCCGTTGGCCTAGGAATGGTNGGNTCATTGATGGCTATAGCTGCAAACCGNGAAGATCCATCTTACGCACTNGCAATGGTTACTGGGTTGCTAACAGTGTTTAGNGGTTCATATCTTACAGTTCGTGGAGTAAATCCACGAAAGATTCTCGGNTTCAATGGAATTGGTTTGATTTCATTATTGTTCATCTTGATTTTATTGGATTCATCTAGATTTAATCTTGGTTCGCAATTAGATGCTTACGCACTTTTTACTTTTGGATCTGCGTTAATTGCTGGATGGTTATTGATTGCAAATCAAGAGAATGTTTCNGANCGAGTATTGTGGACTGGCGCAGTAGGNGTAGTAATTCTTCTTACGGTTCTTTTACCTGCAAAATCGGTCGAATCAGGAGGCGANGGTGGCCTACTTCTTGCNGTATGCATTTCCATATTGATGGGTGGTTCAGCCTTTTTGGCAGTACGTCGTAAATCTCCAAGTTTAGTNGGNATTGTATCATTGCTTCCTTGGACTTGGGTTATTGTACTCAAGGTATTTTCTTCGTCATTCGAAGCATTGGTTGTTACAAATGACATTGCNATGAGTTCACCAATTGTTCTAGAAGGNCCCTCAATTGTGATGTTGCTTTCGTTTAGTTCNATTCTTCAATTGATTGTGAATTTGGATTCACCTGATGGGGGCATCAATNTAGCAAATCGATTNCTNGGNGTTCAAGAAGTATCTGCAAGATTACGNGATTCTGGATTGTTNAAGGTNTGGAATCTTGGTTTTNTTCTAGGAGTAATTGCAATTTTATTCATNTCNCAATCTCCTGAATTAACNGGTACTTACTTGCTNTTATTGGTTGGAATATTTCTTGGAATACATATTGGNTCAGAATTTGCAGNTCGGCATCAGGGNAATCCTCGNTTCCTTCTNNTNATTTCTGGNGTGATGATGTATGCATTGATGTGGAGNCATGGNATGATGGAATATTTNCTNCCAATTCTTACCATTTTAACACTCACTTTGGGCTTCGGTAGACGNGGNAAAGGNGGCGAGGACGGGATTCACATTGTCAATATGTCNATTGTTACATTTGCAATATTGATTTGGGGTTCNACATCATCNNGNCCACCAATTATNCCNCTAAANGGNCNNATTGAATTNCCNNCAGAATTTACTGTTTGGATTGTTCTTGCNTNTGTNATTGCCACAATTGGNATTTACATTCCTAGAATTTCTAAACTAGAAAATATTCTNCGTCCNGCGATNTCAGCTCTAATNNTACTTGTNGCGACAATTGTATCTTTANTAATNGCATCTGAATCTGGATTNCCAATTTTGGTTGCAGGAGCATTGTTTGTAGTAGCTAGTGTAATGATTGCAATTAATGGNGAAATNCGTTCAGAATTGAAACAAGTTGCNCNAAGGGATGAACAACTCAANTNNCTTCTTCAANNACAANNATTAGTCANNAATTTAC
>PBDV01000032.1:0-28069 GCA_002718215.1 Methanobacteriota archaeon | reverse complement strand
TCNNTTAATTCAGAANATGAAACAACTCAGTCTACNGATCGTTTGCTTAGTTTCNCAANTCAAGAGNAAGCAGAAATGGCAAAATCTCTCGANCCTATNGAACGNTCTGCAATTGCANCNTCTGTTTCTCAACCAGGAATGAAGATGATTAATCCACGATTGGTGGAATTACAAGAAAANCAACGNCGAAGGTCCAAGACCACAGATACAAGTGGGCAATTGGATCTTTATGTTGGAGANATTCANCACCGTCCAATTGTAATTCTTTCCTTCATCNCAGTAATGTTNCTTGGGGGGATAGGATCCTCATTNTTCACCTCACAATTCACATCAATTGCCCTTGTATNAATTGGTACTCANTCNATGATTTTGATTTCNATTTCTCGTTCACGTGCACAGGTNCACAATCTAACNCTCCCAGATTTCATGGGAGTTGAAACACCGATNGCATTAACCATGGTGGGACTATCATTGATTGCAGGACTAGGTTCCAATGGAGTCGGNACTAGTCTAATGATTCAAACTCCGTTACTGATTCTAGGTGCTATGAATTTCCTTCTAGCAGTTATGTCATTGTATGGTAGAAAGGATATTGCAAAAAGGCTTCCAAGTATCTTGGAATTATTCGTNGTANCTATGTTGATTGCAAGGGTNTTGGGAATTCCGTTGAATTCAACNCCTATGCTNCTCCAAGTAAATCCATTTAGCAANGGAGGAAGTTTAGTTGGATGGATATTAGTNTGGATNGTTCTTGAATTCTTATTGCTTTCTTCAGCAATAATTTGGGATTGGATTGAATCGAGAAGGCGTTCTCTAGGGCTTCAGGATCATAGAAGTGCAGGAGGAAGAGCAACTTGGGCNACCATGATTACATTGTTATCGTTTGGNCCNGCTGGAATAGTGGCTAGCANATTTGGAATTAGNAGAGGAATTCAATGGACTCAACCNGCAGCTGTAACCGGAACAATGCTCTCTTTAGCAGCAGCAATGTTTGCATTTACTGCGTGGATAGATACATTNTCCGAATATTACTATTGGATTATACTAGTAATTGGCATANTTTGTTTGTTTGGATTATTTTGGAGTAACAGTGAAACTAACCGAATCTGGACATCTACGTTCACAATCAATTCTCATTTATTGCTCATTNTTGCAATTGTAATTTCTCCATTCCCTCCGGTTGTACTTCTAGCAACTCTACTTCTTCTTTCAACATGTACATGGGTAGTNGGAATNCTTCAACTACGTAAGGGAATGAGGCTATGGGGTGCTAGTGACTTGGTTTTTGCAGGAATGCTNGGCATTCTTACNATGGGCAGNGAATTGTTGGAACCAANCACTGCTTTCATCGCACTTGTTGCATTAGCAATNGAGNTAGGAATCGTGGTNTGGCTTGCCCANAAACATCAGGAAGCAATGATTACTTCAGAATGAANATCTTTCAAATCGAGTAAAGGATAGGTTGATGCCCAACCTCATAGGAGTTCAGTCCGATGNCCGGTCCTTGGATAGCGGATACCTCCGAAGAGNAGGAGCATCCNACNGTCCCCATTGGTCTGAATGAAATGACGATTCCAAGAATTGCATTGGTAATGTCTGTGGTTACTTTGTCTGCACTTCTNGTAATGTCCACAATNATTGGTTGGTCAGTTTATACATTCTTGAATGATTTTGAAGAATCATTGGATGCAGGAGATCCTGCAGTGCTTCAAGTGGATGGACGTTGGGGATGGGAGGCACATTTGTTGTTTGATACATGCTCNCCGTTAGGCGATAGTTGGGAAATGCCNGAGAACCTTAGTGGACAAGATGACTCCTTTTTGTATCCAGGNGAACTTAGTTGTGATTGGGAACACCAAGGACCGAATGATCATGCNGTGGTTGTNATNTACAATCATGCTCAGAATAATATTGATCTTTTACTCAGTATTGATTCATCATCAATAGTTTTCTCNGAAAGTGGNGAATCAACATTACTTGTACCAAGTATTGNTGCGAANTCCACATTTTTTGCTCCACTGAATCTTCTAGAAGATGTAGATGAAGAAACGGCTTTGATTAATGCTTCTCATGTNACNGTAATGGACGNAGTAGTATCTTTAGAAGTGAATGTGATTAGNGGAGCTGAACAGAAACCNGTTCATAGCGATGAAGGNGATTCAATGCAGGTCCATTATCGAGTGTGGGATGCNGACAATGANACTCTTCTTGANGAAGGCGATTTACCAGTAACTGCTGGNGANGATTCAACATATATCGATGGATTTGGNTGGTCTGCNTTGGGTCTNGATNTAGGNCAAGATAGAGGCTTNCTTTCNCCGGGTACAAGTCATTTTACACTATTGCCNCCACANATTGCNTATGGAGGNANNGAAGGCCACTTTTTGGAACATTCATGGTTGCGNTTTGAACTTGAATTGACCACTCTTTCTGCAATTTGACTGCCCGAAACGCCCATACCCATCCTCTTCTAGAGAGGGTCATGGGCGACTCCCATCAGGCNTTGGAATGCGATGGNCGGGCCCAATCTTGGGCCACAAGAAAAACCAGTCCCAAAGCACAGAGAAAAGGGGAACCAGAGGTACATATGACGNATCAAATGAGACGTCTTTCAACTCCTTGGTCTATTGCTTCTGAGAGAGCANCAAGAATTTCTGAATNGAATTTNCCTCCTGGNTTGATTCTTGATCCAGCAGCAGGTTCNGGAATACATTTAGCATCAATTTGTATAGCTACAAATCGAGTTGGTTTAGGAATTGAACTTGATGAGGAAGCNGCTCGCTTTTCNGCNGCAAATATGAATCGNTTNCTTNTGAAAGNAAAGGATCCAAGACGACTTTCTCATAGGATTTTGATNGGGGATGGAACTGATGCCTCCGGNGCCTTATCATGCCTTNATTCATCTTTNGAATCATCAGGAATATCTGCNACTCCACCTATAGCTATGCTNCATGTCGATCCAGCNCGTCCATTGGATGCTCAAAANCACACACTTGACGAAATGGCTCCTCCATTACGCCCGCTTCTAGAAGCATGGTTGCCNCATATGGAAACAGATGAGAGNGGTCCTGCGTTGTTACTCGACCTTTCTCCTCGATTATCAAAGGCACAAAGGGGNGAAGTAAACGCCATTCTCGATNATTTGGTTCCTGGNGTAAATCGAACATGGGAATGGCTTTCTCAAGGTGGNGGCAGAATAGATCGACTTTCNGTNTGGGTAGGCCCGTTGGCAGGAACNGANGGATTCCGTTGTATTCGNATGGGNCCTAAATCAGTTCAATCTGAAGTTACTTCCCGAGAGCAATCNCTTTTCATNTCAGAGAANAGAACAATGCCTCCTTCATTTGATGATTGGATTGTAGTATTNGATCCCACAATAGTAGAATCTCGATTACATTTAGATTGGATTCAGAATCANATNAATCATGAATATCAACCGATATGGCAGCGTGCTAACATTCGCCGTCCAGTATTGGTAAGCAAATCCCCCCCTCCAGAAAGTTTGCGTAANGANCCATTCGTTATTGCAGTAGGGNAAGTAGTTGCCCATCGGTTAAGTTCTCCAAATATGGANAATGCCCCCACTGTTGCAAGAGCNGCAGAAAAAGCAGGTATCGGACATCTTGTACTTCGATGTGAAGTTGACCCNGATNTTCATCCGAAGATACAGAAGCGNCTCAATAAAGCACTGAAGGGAATNGATGGNACNCGAGGNTTTGTTATCGATGTNCCAGTTAGTAGNCGAGATGGTAGATGGCATGTAAATTACGTGACTTGCTCAGAAAATTAAGGAATATNTNCCATCGTTCTATTGAAATAGGGGATTCAAGTCGGGAGGCTGCCTATATGGCCACTGGGTGACCAGTGAACACGGGGGAACCGTAGAAATGAGTACCGACAAAGACNTTGGNGACGACTTCCAGTATATCCTGCGTATCGCAGATGCTGACATCGATGGGATGCGACCTATCGGAATGGGAATGACTAGTGTGAAAGGGATTGGGCAACGNACTGCNCGTCGTCTNTGCCAATTATCAGAGATTGATCCNTCTAAGTTAGGNGGNCATCTATCNGATGAAGAACAAGATCGCCTTCGTTCTGTAATTGATTCCTACCCAACTTTTGTACCACATTGGTTACTAAATCGTCAACGTGATTTAGAGACGAATGAGGATGCACATCTATTTTCTCAAGAAGTNAAGATGACNCGTGATGACGACATTGCTCGTTTAGCCGAGATGAANACTTACCGTGGAATGAGACATCGAAGTGGCCATAAGGTTAGAGGACAACGATTGCGAAGCAATGGTCGTTCTGGTCTAACTCTTGGTGTTCAGAGGAAGAAGTGAGGAGGGATTTGAATGGGCCAACCTAAGTTTTCTCGACCAAAGACACAGACCCCCACCCATCCTTGGAAGGCGGAGCGTATCGAAGAAGAACATGCTCTAAAGGAACAATATGGGTTAAAGAAAATAGGCGGTATGAAAGAGATTTGGCGCGAAAAGAGCGCTCTTCGCCGCCATCGTCAGTTAGCTATGAAGTTAATTGGACGTGTTGATACATCCGAAGGTCACTTCAAGCGCGAGAAGGAACAGTTCCTTGAATCAATGCATCGAAAAGGCTTGATTTCAGAGGAAGCCGACTTAGATGACGTGTTGCAAATTTCTGTAGAGAACATGCTTGATCGTCGCCTTCAATCCCAAGTATATTACAAGGGATTTGCTCCATCAATGCGTGCAGCAAGGAATATGATTGTTCATGGGCACATTGTTCTTGGTAGTCAGAGGATGAACGTTCCTGGATATCATGTATTGCGTGAGGAAGAAAGTGAAATTGCCTATCACCCAACTTCTAATTTCAATGATCCAAATCATGCAATTCGTCAAGAAATGGATCGTCGAAGACAAACAGTAGGCGCCGAAGATAATTCAGAGGCTATTGTTCAGCCTACAGAAACCCAAACTGATGAAGAGTTCGTTGAACAAATCAAAGCAGATGAAGAAGCTATTGAATCGGAAGAAAACGAAGATGGAGGTGAAGCTTGATGGGTCATAAGGCAGTTGTACATATTTTCACATCTCATAACAACATCCTCATTACAGCAACTGATTTGACTGGTGCTGAGACTATTTGTAAGGTATCAGGAGGGATGATAGTCTCTAGTGGAGCAGATCAGAGTGGTCAATTTGCATCAACTCGTGCAGCAGAACAGATTGCTGAGATGTTAACTGAGAAGGATTTTGATCAAGTGATTGTGAAGTACCGTGGAGCTGGAGGCAACAGGTCTCCATCAGCACCAGGAGCAACATCTGCGATTCGAGCACTAACTCGAGCAGGAATGACCATTACTCGTATTGAAGACGTTACACCAATTCCCACTGATGGCACCAAGAAGAAGGGTGGCCGGCGAGGTCGACGAGTTTAATTGAGGAGGAAGAAAAAATGGATAGCGAGATTATTGAAGAAGAAAATCATAGCATTAGAATTCTGTTAAAGGGTACTGATCGTGCTAGCGTAAATGCTCTCCGAAGAACCATGATTGCTGACACTCCAAAAATGGCAATTCATAGAATTCGATTTACTCAGTCTACGACTGAAGAGGATGGAGTAATTTGGGAAAGTGTGGGACCAATATCTGATGAGATTGTGTCTCATAGGCTTGCTATGATCCCCATTCCTTCCGAAGGAGCAGAATTTCATTTGCCTGAAGAATGTCCAGAATGTGCAGATTTGGTAGAATCTCAGCGTGGTTGTCCTACATGTGAGATAATTTATCGATGCACAGTAAAGGGAGAACCAGAGGGGCGAGCAGTCAAAGCTCGAGACCTAGAAGTTCTTGGTGATCTCAAGTTTTCAATTCCAGAGGAATTCCAAGACATTACAATTACTAAGTTATACACAGGACAATTGATTGATTTCATCGCCCGTGCAAAAAAAGGCCACGGCCGTGATCATGTGAAGTGGCAACCGGTTGCAGGAATTACATTCTATGCACGTCAACATGGTGTTTTGAATGACAAGAAGGCAGCAAAGGTACTTTGGAAACTTGGTTTAACCATAAAGGAAAAAGATTTCAAGAATGGAAGAATTGAAGATATTGCAACTGTTGAACAATTAAAGAAAGATTTGCTTCATGTTGGCCCTAGTACAGACCATGGAAGAGAATTTGCTGACGCAATTACTTTGGAGGATGTTCCGGGAGAGTACATTCTCCAATACGAATCTGATGGTTCAATGCTACCCAAAACAATTTTTGAGGATGCAACAGCGATTCTTTCTTCACGTTTAGACAATATTTCGGCAGACCTTGATATCGTACTTTGAATGAGCATGCCTCAATGGCAGTTACTACCTCCTCTCGTTCCGGTGCACACGTAACGTTGGTTTTCACTGTACATTCAGAGTCGGAAGACCCTTTGGAACAAGGTTCCTATGGTATTGGATTATGTCTTGAAGCGGGTATATCTACAACATGTAGGTCAGATCCATCTACAAACACAGGTCTTACAGTGATAATTAATGGCAATCCTTCAGAAGAAGAGTTGCATAGTGCAGTACTTTCTGAATGTATAGAATTTGATTCTGAGTTAGCTTCTATGCACCATACATTCGACATTCAATCTCAATTACCTTTTTCTCAGGGGTTTGGATTATCTGCAGCTGGTGCTCTTTCAGCAGCTAGATGTTTACTTGCTATGTCTTCATTACCGGTTGAGAATCAAGATCGAGCAGCATGGATGATTGCTCATCGAGTAGAAAGGAAACTTAGTGGTGGATTAGGAGATGTGACTGCATTGCATGCTGGAGGAATAGCGCGTAGAAATAATCCAGGTTCACCGTATCATATGGTGGATGGTAATTTTATTTCAGGCCCGGGTCAATCAGAATCTTGGAATAGTCCAATTCCTGTATTGGCTGTATGGAGAAAAACACAATCAAGGCATACATCAGAATATATTGATTCGCCACATTGGAGCAATAAGATTCGTAATGCTGGCAATCAAGTAATGAAATCATTAGGAGTTAATGAGTGGAATGAATCACGCTGGACTCAGATTATTGAATCAGCTGATGAGTTTGCTGAAGAATCAGGATTATTGGATGATGCAGAAAGAAGAGAATTGTTGAATGAAGTTAGGTGGGCCTTACGTTCCTTCGAACCTAGATTATCCATTTTACTTTGTATGTTAGGTGAAAGTGTAGTGGTTATACCTCACGATATTACGGATGATGGGTGGATTGAACACGCTGAGATTTTGATTGATAGATTAACCGACCTTGGATTCTTATCTACGAGAATAGGTAGAATTTCATGATCGATTTTCATTGTGCTCAATCAACAAACTAAGATCAACAGGCCCTGCATCTAGTTTCTGAGCACCTCGTAGATGTAATCCATCACAGAATCCATGCCGATAAATTATGGCTCCTTGGCCATATGCTTCAGTATAACGATCAACTTGTTTCTGCGCTTTTTTCCTTGGAAAACTCAACGCAGATCCAAAGAAATGTTTTGCATCTATCCATGCACAAGGAATTCCATTTATTCGAAGGTCATCAAGGAATAACAGATCGGGAGTTCTCACCGGCCGTCCTTCTTCAGCAATTTGTTCCTTCATCAATTCATTTTGGCGTCTAAATCGAACATCTATTGACTCAAAATGTTCGCAAAGGAGATCTTCAAAGAGGTCTGCAGCAAGATGAGTTTCTGTTTGATCTACATTTGCAACTCTATCAGATTCTTCAGCAATTCTGAACTGTTCTTGGTCCCTTTCATTCATTTTTTTTGGTTCTTTTAGCAGGGTTTTGATTCGATTTTTACTAAAATTTCTAGCGCTTAGAATTGCTCTGAAAACGTTTACTGGCGGCCCATCGACCAATTTTGCAAGTTCTAGAATATCGGAGCCATTGTCATATTTGCGCCTTAATTCCTTTTTCCGATTCATTATTCGATGATGTGAATAGACTGATTTTTCTTGATTAATTGCTGCTCGAAGAGATAGTGCTTGTTCAAGTGTAATCGGAAAGTCTTCGATAATTTTTGCAATTTCTCCAACTTCTTCATCTGATAAGAACCCAAAATCTCCTCGTTTTACCACTAATTTTCCAACATTTTTCTGGACTTCTATGGGGACTGGATTTACCGGCCATTCGATTTCAATCTTTCTTGGATCAGGCTCAATTTGGTTTGGTATCCCCATTGCTCTTGGTTTCACGTCAAATCGTCTTATGGCTCTAAGACAGGTTGTTTCGTCACGTGAATCCCATTCACCTGTTTCCTCGTCCACAGTGTCTCCTATTGTCGACCATCTATGAACACAAGGGCTCAATTGCTTCAAAGAAAAGCAAGACCTGGTTGTAATGGTGCGGCAAATCTTGCCTTTCCAGCAATATCTGCTTTATCTCCTGCTGTATAAGCAACTACTTCATCCACCCCTATAGTTCGAGCAATGAAATCTGCAGCTTCTAATATGTATGCCGATTCATCAAATTCTGATGTTAATAGCATTCTCTCTCCTTCACTTAAGGAGAATACCCTCCCTCTTGATTTTTTATTTCCAACAGTAACTCCTCTCCAAAATTGCATTAATTCACCTCTCATTGTTTCTTCTTGGAAAAGTGGATGAGATTGAATAAATGATTGCCCCTGTCTCATGAAATCAAAATCATGTGAATGTAGTTCTATTGCTTCAATCATCAGTTTATTTTTCCATTCAGGAGATGTTTGAATTACTAATTTGGTCACAGGTGATTCAGAATGTCTTTCTGCTAAACCTTTCACATTTCGAGCATTATCGATTAAATTTCTAAGAGCCTTTTCTGCAGCCAATACTTTGACATCATTTTCATCTTCAAGGGGAGACGTAAACGTATAGCTATTGTTGATTGTTGTTTCAGCTAACATGCAATTCCTTCCAATTTGCTGATTCCATTCTTCCGCAAGATGGGGTGTTGCTGGGTACAACATATATCCCCATCTTTCCATATAATCTTGAAGTGTATTTTTCCCTACTCCTCCTCGCCTAATTGCCCATTGAAGGTCACTTAACATATCGAAGTGACTTACCATCACTCCTTCTCTGATTCGAACTTCGTTCATTGACCTCACCCATTTTGAAAAATTAGAGCGGGCTTTAGCAGCCAACCATGAATCCATTGGTCCACTTTCTTCTACTATTGAATTAAGCAAATCCAATGTTCCGAAAATCTGAATCATTTGGCGATGATTTGCTTCTACCGCTGAATCAGACCAATCCATTCCTGCTTCTGGGTTGGAACCAAACAGAATGAAAAGTCTCACTGTATCTGCTCCAAATCGTTCAATCATATCTCCTGGGCTAACGGTATTACCTAGCGACTTACTCATTTTTGCTGATCTAGATGTCAAATATTCATTGCATTGTGGACATTTTTGTCCACTTTTATCGACATGAAATTCAATATTACATTGTGTACAAAATGGAGTAGGGGCATTAACCATTCCTTGGCATACCAATTGTGAAAATGGCTCAGAAACATCGTTCAGTCCAGCATCACGAAGAGCTTTGGTAAAGAATCGTGCATAGAGAAGATGCATAACTGCATGCTCAATGCCTCCAATGTAGAGATCAACTCCATTTTCCATCCAATAGTCTGCATTCACTTTGCTAAATGGAGCGGTTTCATTCATGGCATCTGTAAACCTCAAGAAATACCAAGATGAGTCATAGAATGTATCCATTGTATCTGTTTCACGCTTTGCATCAGCACCACAAATGGGACATTTTGTATTCACAAAAGTCTCATGAGTAGCCAAAGGATTGCCCGCAGAGTCTTCTGTGAAGACTACATCTAGAGGAAGTTGGACTGGCAAATCTTCTTCGGGAACTGGAACTACTCCACATTCATCACAATGGATGAAAGGAATTGGAGTTCCCCAGAACCGTTGACGACTAAGCAACCAATCCTTTAATCGATATTGAACGGTTCCTTTTCCATTTCCTTCATTTTCAAGTGTTTGAATTACAGCTTGTTTAGCATCATCACCAAACAATCCATCAAATCCATCTCTTCCTGATTTTACCATCCATCCCAATCCCTCAAATGCTCGCCCTGTGGCCTTTGGTTCCTCTCCTTCCTCCTCGCTTAGGACTTGCCGAATTGAAATGTCATATTTTTTTGCAAAATCGTGGTCGCGTTGATCATGACCTGGAACCGCCATTACAGCTCCAGTTCCATAGGATGCGACAACGAAATTACCTGCGTAAATTGGCACTTCATCTCCAGTTAATGGATTAAGTGCGTAGCGTCCTAAGAACACCCCTTTCTTTTCCCGAAGCATATTGATGCGATCAAATTCCGACATTCTAGCACATTCGTCAGCAAGTTCTCTAAATGCTGCTTCAAATTCCGTGTTTTCAACAAGAGTTTCACAAAGCGGATGTTCAGGTGCTAGAGTAACAAAGGTGACACCGAAAATCGTGTCGGGTCGGGTTGTAAATGCCTTGATGATTTCATTACTTCCTTTGATTGGGAAGTGAATATCTGCACCATGCGAACGACCAATCCAATTTCGTTGCATGGCCTTAACATTCTCTGGGAAACCAATGTGTTCTAATTCATCAAGTAATTCGTCAGCATATTCGGTCATTTTCAGAAACCATTGTGCCATATCCTTCTGACGAACCTCGGCAGCACATCTCCAACATCGATTGTTCTTCACCTGTTCATTTGCTAGTACTGTATCACATGGATCACACCAATTTACAGGTGCAGTTCGACGTTCGACTAAACCCATTTCATGGAATTTTAGAAAAATCCATTGATTCCAGTGATAATAAGATGAATCACTTGTGGCTAATTCTCTTCGCCAATCGTAGGAGAATCCCATTCGAATCAAATCTGCACGAATACTTTCGATGTTTGACCAAGTCACGTCATGAGGGTGTCTCCCAATTTTTTTTGCAGCATTTTCTGCAGGCATTCCAAACGAGTCATATCCCATTGGATAGAGCACATTATACCCTGATAATCTCTTGAATCGAGCCATACTATCGCCGATACTGTAGTTTCTTACATGTCCCATATGCATGTGTCCAGAGGGATATGGAAACATTTCAAGGCAGTAGAATTTCGGACGTTTAGTATCGACTTCAGAATGGAAAACAGAATTTTCTTTCCACCTTTGTTGCCAGTTCAATTCAATTTCTTCAGGGTCATAATTGCCCACTGACATCCCCTCCTATATCCCGTGGATTGCGCCTTCCTTCTTGAAATCGGTGGGAAGATTATCACTCATGTGGCAACTGAGTACTTTCTAAGAGGAAAATAGCTTCACGAGTGAGACGATATCTGTATCTTAGTCCAACTTTATCTCTTTCAATTAATCCATATCCTTCTAGAGTCTTCAGATGATGGCTGATTAATTGTTGACTACTTTCTAAGCGATCAGATAACTCCTTTTGACTTAGGTTTACAATGTCGTTTCCAGTAGCATCTAGGAGATTGAGTATTCTACCTTGTAATGAATTAGGATCAGGAGTAAGGAGAGGCACAGGGAGATTGTCTTCATCTAGTCGACTATCAACTGTGGATGGATAATATCTCATCATTCTTCCATCTCTTCTTCTCCAAAGAAGATCCTGATCTTCTAACACCCTTAGGTGGTGGGCAAGCTGCCCATTACTCATATTTAGTGCACCTAGAAGTGCTCTGAAGTGAACTCCAGGGTTGGCTACCAAATAACCTACTACTCTACCACGTTGAAATTCACCATCGTAATCTCTACGGCGTACCATGCCAATAATTGCAAGCCCTCCATTTAGTACAGCAATTCTAATCCATTCAGTATTTAGAACGAATACCAAACAGAATGATAGCAATGAGGTAGTTACAACCACTGCAGTAGCTGGTAAGATTACTTCAACTACTGTTTCAGGTTCTTGCGAATCTGTATTTGAAGTGACTACAGGATCATTAGATGGAGTCCACTGGTCAATTACTTCTCTAACTATGAAACCAGATTCCCATCCAGAGCAATGGTTTGAATTTGAAAAAGAGGCCTCTGTTGTACGATAAGCTCCTTGGTCACCAGTAATTGGTTTTAGAGCAGCATCTTCTGAACTAACCAGTACCTTTTCTTCTCCATTTGGTGTTGTTAGAATCCAGCATCCTCCTTCATCTGTTCTTACATGATTCCATGTACCTTCCAATAGTGAAACAATTAGGATCTGTTCTTGATTATCTGTATTCAATTCCACAACCACTGGTTCTGATTCTTCTTGAGTATCGGTTTCTTCTACAANCNCAGGNTCGATTGTATGAGTNATTTCTAACATCATNGAAGGATAGGAGCGAAGAGTAATTCTAATCAAATGAGAACCAATTATGNTCTCTTCTTCATTACTTTGGAGTTTTATTGGTACACTTTCAAATGAAATNGANTCGCCAGTTTNTAGTGTGGTTGAAGATTCAGAAANNTCACAACCNTCAGTAGACGATGNNTCAANCATATTTTCGANGAGTATTACATTCGTTCGAATAACGCAGTCATCTTCCCAAATTAGAGTAAAATCACNNTCTCCATAGTTGGTTACAGACAAATCAACCAAAANCTGATTTTCATTTTGAGTTAATGAATCAATAACAAANGCAACATCATCTATTGATTGTAGATTTGCTCTACATTGTTGAGCTGCTAATCCATCTTGAANTTCAAAAGGAATGAATGAGGAAATTCCTTGCCCCATAATTTGAGCAACTGCAACCATATTTCCTCCTTGCCAGCCGCACCCATTCTCATCAATTGTGGAGATCATTCCTTGATGNATNGAAATGGATGAACTTGGTTGAATTTTAATTGATTCAATTTGACCATTACAATTACNATTTGTCATTGCATCNTCATNGATTAGTGCACCAATTTCATTGACGATATGGATTGATACTGGNCAAGANANNTCATACTCAATNGTTCTAGCAATNTCNCCTTCATTTTTNAGCAGGATTTCATAATCGACATCTGAATTTGTTGGAGCAACGTTGTCTTGAAGNGCAACAGAACTGATTACTAGTCTAACATCACTAGATTGTTCANTTTCATCNGAAATATGNTTCCATTCTAAATNCGTCGAGTCNTTATCTTGNCCCATTAGCCAAACAGANGAAGATAGAANACCATCNCCATTTATGTTGTTGAGTGGATATGAAATCCATCCTAAGTGTAGAGTTTCTCCNGCNNCAATAGATTCNCCATTNCCACATCCTAGATTCGANATTGATGTTTCTTGGCCTGTTAGAGACCACATTACATCACAATTTTCCAATCCNGNAATTGTAACAGTATTCATNCCNGAGTTGTAGATTTNAGCNCCAATCAACAAAATATCACTNGANGAACTTGATNCCNCATCCATTGGGAANGGCGCATATGTTGCTTCGAAGTGCAGATTATCTGGAAGAGAAACTTGGTGTCTAACTTCAATTTGNGTNTCNTCGNTAATGGCATTTATNCCNACCATNGTTCTAAGTGTGTAACTTCCTTCTGGCAAATTTTCACCGTTAGTTGTCCAATCATATGATAGGCTACCCATTCCAATAATTTCACCNGAATCTAACGTNTCACCACGTTTTTGATTAGGGCACAAACGATNNTCTTCCAAATCATATACAATCTCAGAATTTTGATTTAATACTTGGAAGGAAGCCATACAACTTGGATTAATTTCGATTGATGNTTGACTAATTCCTGAATTTGAGATAAACACNTCGAATACGGATTCNACACCTGAAAAGTAGTGNAATCCATCATGNGGGTCCAAACCTTCTGTGTGCGTTTTGATCTCTTCTTGGGATTCTGCTTGAACACTAGAAATCACTGTTATTAAGANAACGANGGCCAGAATCATTGAACGCATACGCTGGCCCATGGTAATCGTACAAACGTCGTCATGTATCAACTGATTGGTACATTAGTGTTGTATGATAAACGCATATANNCACCATNCATTTGGTTNATTCATGCTTGAACCAGGTGAATTCCATCGTAGTGTAGATGAAAGTGGAATTGANGTNTGGGTCACACANATGGGGGGTTTCATGAATATGAATACNGCTTTNATTGATCGTGANAATGGAATTGTTGCNATNGTCGATCCTTTTGATTCTAAAAGATGGGTNGAGGCATTGAAAGAAGAAGGGCTTTCTCCAACTCATTTACTTTACACGCATACCCANNGAGATCATGCTGCTGGTTTCCCCCAGATGCAACGTCTTGTNCCAGAATTAGANGTCTGGGGNCATGTTGAATGCAATCATCCTGGGCTNTTGGCCCATGTGGTTTTCAGAAAAGTNGGNTTCACNCACTTTTGGGATCATCNNCCACAATCTATTGTTACCTGGTCAAAAGGCAACATTTCCTTGATTGTCACTCATTCACCAGGTCATGCNCCAGGACACGTTACTTTTCATGGTCATGGNGTATATCATGCTGGAGATCTCCTTTTTACATACGCTTGNGGNCGNGATGANCTTCCAGGNAGNAATCCATTGGACNTATTGAAGAGTATTGCATTTGCTCGAAAACAACTTTTGGAATTACCAGAGGATTGGCGNTTGATTCCTGGACATNGATATGATTGGNTNGATGGAACNACNCCAGATTGGGTTTCGATTGGNGCTTGNCTTGAGCATAACTATGCCNTGAATTCTCNGAATATTCTTGATTATTAAATCAAAGNTCTTCAAGAGATGGAATTGAAGCCAAAGCNTCTGCAGCTTCTTGTTCCTGATGNATTTGCCANTGTGGTTTTTCTTCCCAGCCNAATTCCTTTGCTTTCTCAAAATCNCCTTGTTTTGCATAATAATCNGCCCAAGCCGCNCTCCTNTCTTCTTCTTCACTGAANGCNTCTTCTTGANCTTGCAATCTTCTTTGTTCACTAACATATCTTCGTTTTGCNGCTTGACGTGAAACCATTGCCATCAAAATNGCAGANAGTAGAAGTGCAACAATTCCNACAATCCCCAANGTTGCAATTTGTACGAAATTTGCTCCTTCTTGTTGCGATTCCTCATTATTTGCTTCTATGATNGCACANGTTGNNCCAAATTCANATTGATCTGGATCAAATGGACAAGCGTCACTTANATCAGAAGTNCCNTCANCATCAGAATCTAGACAACCTAGACGATCTTTCCANGANGTACCAGGCTGTGATTTACAATCGTCAGGTTCGAAAGCATTCTTTGTNGTNTTATCTCCATATCCATCTTTGTCGATGTCNACCCATTGAGATGGAATTAATGGAAAAGCATCCGGCTCTAATCCTGATGCGTTNTCTCCATACCCGTCACCATCAATATCGCTCCATTGAGTTGAATCGTTAGGAAAAGCATCTCCATACTGTTCTCGATGNATAACCTGAATTGAGACNTTTTCATTTGTTTTATTCACCGTTGCTGTGACATTTGTATATCCGTAATTGTCGCCNACTCCATCGAAGTCACTGTCTTCCCATTGNAATGCATCATCAGGAAAANCATCGATATTATCTGCATANCCATCTCCATCTGAATCNGGACATCCCAATACTCCAGCNTCAGTTGANGTTCCTGGGAAATTNGGNCAATCATCCATAGTTGGACCTATTTGNTCTGGAAAACCATCTTGNTCAACATCNGTCCANGCAAANCCATCATCNGGAAANGGGTCTTCAATATCTGCAGTTCCATCATTNTCNGAATCNGGACAACCTCTTACANTTGGCTCACTCAACGTCCCATATTCTAATGGACAAACATCTGCATCTGTACCATCTGNATTNTCTCCGTANCCATCAGAGTCAGTATCCTTCCATTGNGTTGGNTCTGNAGGNTACCAATCTCCNTTNTCNCCACTNGGNACATCNCCATATCCATCNCCATCAGAATCTACNCATTGNACTCCATCATNNATGAAAAGNTCTGGATTTGTACCATTCATNTTTTCNCCACACCCATCACCGTCTCTGTCTGCCCATTGGGTAGGGTCATCTGGAAATGCATCGAATGAATCAGCATACGTATCTTCGTCTCTATCTGGACAACCAAAATATTCTATGTCATCCATTTGGTTAGTAGTTGCATTGAAAATTGCAGCCCAGAGACTTGTTCCATATTGTCCACATTTATCTGCTTGGAAACCAGTAGCATTGTCTCCATATCCATCTCCATCTGCATCGACCCATTGACTTGGTTCATTAGGAAAAGAATCAGCAATCCCACTTGGAGATGCTGGGAAATCATTGGTTGGGTCGGACCAACCATCTCCATCAGAATCGGGACAACCTAATCGGTCCCAAATTGATTTACCAGGAACTCCTAAACACCCATCAGAATTAGTGGAGAATGGTTGATCCCCCACCCAATCTTCATCATCATCGGACCAATGTTCAGGGTCAAGAGGGAAGATATCGACATCTGCAATTTGAATTGGAGTCATCGTTGTAATTAATTCACCAGGCCAAGAAACTGGTCTAGCATTGTAAGCAGAACCATGATTAGGATTGTAGTAATTATCTCCATATCCATCTCCATCTGAATCATTCCATTGGGTTGGATTCTGTGGAAGATAGTCTACTGCGCCATATGCTGGAGGAGAACGAGGATCTGCTGTATTATCTGGATAACTATCTCCATCGGCATCAACCCATTGATAGAAATCAGTTGGGTAATCATCTCCCGAATCTGACCATCCATCTGAATCTGTGTCTACACAACCAAATTGATCTTGTGTAGATGTCCCTGGAGTGTTAATACATCCATCAGGTTCATTTCCAGAGGGATTATCTCCATATCCATCACCATCTGAATCATCCCATTGGGTACCATCTTCTGGGAAGGCATCGTCAGGATTTAGAACGCCATCTCCATCAATGTCTGGATCTACAATCCAATGGTATATTCCTTCGTCATTCCTGCCATGAGCAGATATAATGTAATTTCCATCTGGGTGCCAATCTATCCCGTTAACTTGCCCACAATTGTTGTTGTTTCCACTATTGCAACTACCTGGGCGAGGGGCACTCAAAGTGTCTAATTTTGTTCCAGTCCTTGCATCAAAAATATGGATCGAAGCACCATCAGCTCGGTAGTAAGAATGGCTGAATGCAATTTGGGAAGAATCAGGAGACCAAGCTGTATCTAGGCAAGATGTTGAGGTCGTGTAAGAGAAAATTTGAGTGCCATTGAGAGCATGATATACACGTGCTCTTGCATCACTTCCCCCCCATCCTTCACAAATTGCGACCATATTGCCATCCGGTGACCAAGCGACGGCATTTATGTAACTAAAATTTGGAGTAACTGTACGGTACAATGTTTGGTTATTTGCATAATATATGTAGAAGTTATCATTTCCTCCAATCAATAGAAATTCACCATCTGGGCTGAAATCTACAGAATAGAAATAATCGGATGAACCTGGACTAAAATCAGCAATTTCATCACCCGTGGTAGTATTAAAAATCTGGACCTGTCCATTTCCATTATTTCCATCTTGATATCCCACTGCCACAATCATCGAACCATCTGGTGAGAATTCTATTTCTCCAGCATCTTCTCCATCAGTATCTGCTGTAAAATCAAGAAGTCCAGAATATGTGTTGTAAACACGAATTTCCTCACCAGTTGTGTGTATAGCAAATCGTTCTCCATCAGGTGACCATGCAATATCAGCAGTTTGTACACCACTCAATGATACTGTTCTCAGAGTACTTTTAGTGGATGTTTCCACAACACGAACAGTTGTACTATCTTGGCTACCCCACCCACCGTCATCATTCATTACTCTAAGATAGTAAGTTCCGTTTCCAGGCATGAAGAGAACAGCGACCATATTTTCGCTTGATGTTATTCTGGCATCTTCGAGGTATCCACCATTTGCCATCACCCAAGGGTCATTGAGATCGCTATTGCCATCGCCATCACGATCTGGACATCCTTGCCTGTCAATTGTGCTGTTTCCCCATGCGTTTGGACAGTCATCCAACCCATCTAAAACACCGTCACCATCTACATCAGTTTGACCGGAAGCAGAGGCAATTGGAACGAAAAGTACTGAGAACATCAACAATGATGCGAGGATTGCGGCGGACTGATGTCCAAACCGGGCCATGTCCTGCGGTTGGTTTCCAAGAATAAACGGTTACGGTCATTTTGCATCATTATTGTCCTCCAGATTGATTTATTGCAATGTTTTCCGAATCTTTCAATTCAATGACCTAGCATTGGAATACTATGGAGGTCGAGCCGGACAGGGTCAATGTTNCGGTTGAGGACCGAATTTTACTCCATTTGATGGANAANGANGATCAANCNGATCGNCATACNGTAANTGCATCAGTNACCCGAAATGGGATTGCTGAAGCNTGTGCATTACACCCTCCTAATGTNAGTAGAGCTATGAGAAATTTAGATCGTCGCGAATTGGTCAANGTTTTGACTCGTAATGTCCANGGGGATTCTCGAAGACAACGAACATGGCAACTCACCGAAGATGGACGATCNGTTGCCTCCCAACGAATTGTTCGAATGTCTTCGATTAGAGTATCCATTCGAGATCAAGAAGGAACTATGTTGACTGTGAGGGCAGATCAAGCGGCTGAACGGATAGANGCCCAAATGAGTTTGTTACAAGTGTTGATGCATGCTCAACATGAGGGCGTACTTCACTATGGAGATATTCGATTTGGCTCTGTTCGNCGNTCTTCTTCTACACCCNCTCCGATNTCTCTTCTCAAAGGAGCTCATTCAACCTATCATGTTCGTCCNCCNAGTATTCGGAAAATACATGGTAGAGAATCTGAATTGAAATCTCTTGANGATTGGTTTGNAGGTAGAGCNGCGGGAATGTTNGTNCATGGTATTGCAGGAACGGGNAAGACTACTTTGATTTCCCATTGGACTCAATCGCTCTTAGATAGAATGCCAAGTCTTAGACTAATGTTCTANCCATGNCATCCTTGGGATTCACCTTTGGGTTTGTCCATTAGTTTACTTCATCGATTNGGTGTAGAATCTAGAAAAGAGGGTAGATGGGANCCTCATGATTTGTTAGATACNCTTCCAAAATCACCAGGAGCACCGTTTGACATAGACTTATTTCGTCGTAGATTAATCGAATATCTTACNGATCCAATGGCTCTTAGAGAGCGAATTTTCACTGANCATGAAGGAACATCGGATGTNCCNCCCTACATTTTGTTGGTCATNGATGATGCNCATCATTTAGCTGAATCCGGGCAACATTTGTTTGGAGCATTATTACAAGTGGCNGAAGNCACTCCTCTCCGNNTGCTTTTCGTTTCCAGAACNACTATGTCATTTTACGANCGNAGAGATGTATTAACGAGAGGGAAAATGGAGGAATTANCNGTTTCTGGTCTAAGCNTAGAAGTTGTTCGTGATTGGTTGGATAGAATAGATGCTCCAAAGGANGCNGATGCAGATTCCATTCATCGNTTGACCGGNGGNCATCCATTNGCATTGGAATTGTTGGAAATATATGGCAAANTNGTCCATGAAGATTGGTTGAAATTTTTAGATCAAGAGATTTTGGATGTACTTCCTGAACAAGAACGCAGAATTCTAAATTTGCTTGCNAGTGTAGAACGCCCAATTCCTTGGGAAGAATTAGGCNAAGCTGTTGATNCNGAATCGTCTCCNCCCTCTGCATTAATTGAATCNGGATTAATTGTAGAATTGGAAGATGGAATGTGGTTACATGATGCAATGAGAGAACGTCTCAGANGAGATCTTGGAGCGATGAAGGAAGCATCGTCAAAGATTGAAAAGTAATCTTAACTCATATTTCGATTCAACCAGTCATCCATTCCAGCCTTNGGTAGAGCTCCAGTTTGGTTGTCTACAGGTTCTCCGTTATGNAAGAGAATCAAGTTGGGAATGCCTCTTACTCCAAANCTTCCAGCAACTGCTGGGTGATTATCTACATTCACCTTTGCAATAGTAATGTCTCTTTCATCGGCGATTGCCTTGAGCACAGGGGCAATAGCTTTGCAAGGGCCACACCATGGTGCCCAAAAATCAACTAGTACCCATTCAGCACTCTTAGTTACNACATCAAAATCCGAATCTCCGGCATCTACAATCTGTCCCATACNATCACCTGTATCATTCGTATTTCTTACATGTCTATCAATATATGGCCACTACCATAANCAAGNTTCACGGAAGGGAAATGAACCTCACCTTCTTCGCAGNGATGAAAATATGAGGATAACACCAAGCATACTCACTGCTGATTTCACCCGTTTGGGAGAAACTATTGATTCTGCAATTAATGCTGGAATTGACTGGATTCATCTAGATGTGATGGATGGAAATTGGGTTGTNAATCGAACAATCACCTTNGGNCCGGCTCTAATACGAAGTATNCGTGAACGTGTGGGNCCAGAAATTTACCTTGATTGTCATCTTATGGTAACTAATGCAGAAGATACATGGAAACAATATGTGGATGCAGGTGTAAANTTGGTNATTGCTCATATTGAAGCAATTGAAAATCCAAGCGNTCTAATTTCTAATCTTCATTCNTCTGGAGTTCAGGCAGGTTTAGTATTGAATCCNGATACTGANCCATCAACAATTTTGCCATTTTTATCCGATTTAGATTTGGTTTTGGTAATGTCTGTAGTTCCAGGAAAGGGAGGNCANTCATTTATGCCNGAGGTAGAAGAAAAGGTGAGAATTTTTCGTTCNGCNATTGATCANCAGAAAGCCAACGGTGGTANAGATACATTATTGATGATTGATGGAGGNATNAAATCNCACAATGCAAATCTCGTGGCAAATTGGGGGATTGATATTGCNGTAGTNGGAAGTGGTTTAATTAACANCAAAGGCACTATTTCAGAAAATTTAGATGAAATCANCTCTGNAATTAACAACTAAATTTTGTTNGAAAATTNTTGGAAAATTACGAGCATTGAAATCTAACCACATTGAGNGCNAACCATGGTCTCAACTGATTGGGTCACATCTCAGGTGTTGGAANTATTTCCAGATGCACAAGTTGAGGTGGTAGATCTTAATGGAACAGGAGANCATTTCCATGTCCGCGTCATTTCTAATTCGTTTGANGGAATGAGGCCATTACAACGACAGAAACCCATCTTGAANCANTTCAAACCACATATTTCCTCTGGNGATGTTCATGCATTGGATCTAAAGTGCATGACTCCNGAACAAGCCGCNCAAGCAGGAGATACTACNTTCCATCCTCATGGAGACGAAAGTCCNTTTTTCGGAGTTCATATCCGGAGACCAGAAAAGAAGTGAAAATATGACTGAATTTAATTGGACACCTGATGAATTACAAGCAATNGTCGATGAACATCTAATTGTATTGTTCATGAAAGGAACACCAGAGGCNCCTCAGTGTGGTTTTTCTAATCGCGCGGCNCAGGTACTCANTCAGTTANCTCATCCATATGCNTCNGTAAATNTCCTAACAGATCGTATTGCAATTCCATCTGTATGCCAGTGGTCAGATTTCCCAACTATGCCCCAGGTTTTCGTAGGAGGNGAACTAATTGGTGGTTCNGATATTGCTTTAGAAATGCTTCAGAGNGGTGAANTAAAATCCATGNTTTCTGAGGCACGCGAATCTAGGGGAATGTCTGGNGATTGGACTCAAGANTCCTNATTGTGATAAATATGGCCATGNTCCTATGGATCACCCATCGTGATCTTGAAAATGATTTAACCNGAACATCAAGATTAGGAATTTCNGCNGCTCTNGAAAATNATGGACATANCATTTCATGGATGGCACCATCAGCATCNGCTGATTATGTTGTTAATCGTTCACAACAATTNGGCTTCGGCCANCGATCATTCACCCAAAGTATTCGAAAAAAAATCCAAAATATTTCATCACCTGAAATTGCAATTGTAGAATGGACNGCAGTTGAAGGNTCATTTCGCGAATTAAAGGCCAAATCTATNCCTTGGATATTGATGGATAGAAGCCCCCCTATCAGCCGAGGNATTGTTGGCTTTATTCAGNGAATACAATATAGAAANGCATGGAAAATTGCTCGTGCCCAAGCAGTAGGTGTTGCAGTAAAATCNAATCANCANNTTGANTCAACATCAGATATTCCGTTNGTAATTGTTCCAGGTGGNGTNGATTGTTCTCTCTTTGACATTAAACGTATAGAACGCCCNTNNCCTCAATTGATNTATCATGGCTCCATTTCAAAAGCCAGAGAATTAGATGTATTAGTGAGAATGGGTTTAGATGTGCGTTTTATTGGTTCAGGAGATGCAGTCAAACAATTGAGAATGATGGGGGCAAGAGTAGATGACGCTTGTTTATCAGAACAGATTCCCTCAATTTTATCTGAAGCAGAAATTGGATTAATGCATTTACCAAATAGGCCTGAATGGAGGGGTGCCTCGCCATTGAAAGTAAGTGAGTATGCAGCAGCTGGAATGTGTGTTGTTTGTTCCGAAGTTTCTGGCCTTTTCGAATTTCGAGAAGAAGAATGGCTATCGTTGGTCCCATTAGGTGATGATGCAGCATTCCTTTTAGCAGTCAATGAATTGTTAGAATGCGAAATTAGTGAGATTAGAAGACGCGGAGAAACTGCTCGACTTTGGGCAAGAAAATATCGAGACTGGTCAGTTTGTATATCTGAATTAGAGAAATTAATCAATCAATCTTTGAATGAATCTCAATAATTTCATCATACACTTTTTGCCATCTTGATTTATCAGAATCTGGATCCAATCCTTTAACATCGTTCGGGGCTTTCAAGACTTTTTTTTCCCACTCTTTCCGGTTATGAATTTGATTTCGGATTCCTTCTTTCCAAGCATTAACATTTCTTTCTTTAATCACAATTCCTCCTTCATTGATGAAAGAAGAACACGCATCAGAGACAATTGCTGGTAAACCAGTTGCCAATCCATCTAGTAGAGATAATGGCATTCCTTCATGTTCAGAGGGCATTAGGAGAAAACCAGCACGATTGATTAGAGCATCTAATTCCTTTTCTTCAATCCAACCCTTTGCAATAAAACCATCTTTAGATTTCAGATTCTTTGGTAAATTATTTTTTGAAGTTCCGGCTAATTGTAATACGACATCTTCTCCTTCTTTTTTGAGTTCATGAACTGCATTAATTGCTAATGAATGGCCTTTAATGTGACTAGGTCTACCTACCATTAATAGTAAATTCATATCTCTTTTTTCAAATGATGTAGGTGATAATCCGTAACGATATGGATTAGGAACAATTCTCACATCGTTTGAAATCATGGAGTCTAACCATTCTTTCCAGTATTGTGATAATACAACTGGATATACTCCATCTAAACTAAGAATTCTTGAGATGTCTTTTCCAACCCAACCCTTTGCAAATCGATCAAATGAACCTGAATGCAAATGAACAATTACTGGAATTCCTTTTTTTTGTGCTTTACGAATTATCTTTCTTTTTCTATACCATGAAGTTCTTGTTGCAGAATGAATGTGCACTAAATCTGGCTTCTCAGCAAGTTTACCTGCGAGTTTTCTTTTTGCATTGTTCCACGCTCTTAGAATTGCAATGACTCCACCATCTGCATGAGTAGTAAGAACATCTGCAGTCCAACCATCTGGTGGATTCTCCTGTAGACGACGAATTGTGCTACCCATTCCCCCTCTAGTCCGACCTGGACCAACATGCAGGACTTTCCTCATCACGTGCATGGCAGCGGTCCCCCAATCAAAGGGATTGGGGAAACTGCATGGTTGGACAATCAATCAATACGTGGAATCAAAACCTTGTGCTGTAACGGAGTATAATGTTAGACATCCTAGCCCTACTTCAGGTGTCTGCTGCTTTCATTGGTATTGGGCCATTTGTTTTTCATTGGATGCGAATGAAGAAATATTCTAATCAATCGATAAAAATCCCTTCTGAACCTAGTTCTTGGGCATCATTGACAATTGTTTTACCAGTTTGGAATGAAGAGATGGTGATTAAAAATAAATTAGAGGATTTAGTGAAACAAGATTATCCAAAAGACAAAATGGAAATCCTTGTGATTGATTCAGATTCTTCAGATTCTACCATGGAGATTTTCCACAAATGGAAATCTGAAAGCTCACATGATGTAAAAGTAAAGTCAATTCAAATGCCTTCTCGTTTAGGAAAATCTGCAGCAATCAATCGAATTCTAGTTGAACCCTTGAATACTGATGCGATTGTAATTACAGATGCTGATGCATTATTAGCAGATGGAGCCTTGAGAAGGATAGGAAGATGGCTTTCAGACCCGAATATTGGAGCAGTATGTGGTTCACAACAAATATTAGGAAATTCAGAAATAAATCATATTATTGATGAGAAAACATACAGATCATTCTATCATGATCTTCGAATAGGAGAGAGTGCCGTTTTTTCTTCTCCAATTTTTGAAGGTTCTTTAGCAGCATATCGCAATTCCTTAGTTTTAGGTCATCAAATTGATGCGACATACAACGCCGATGATTCTCAATTAGCAGTTTTAGTCAATCGATTAGGAAGTCGTTCGATAATGGACTCTGAACTTTGTTTTTTTGAATATCTTCCTACTACTAAAGAAGCAGCATCAATTAGACGATTACGACGAGCAAATGGCTTAGTTCATTTGTTTTCAAGAAATAAACCATCTTCATTTTCTTCCATCAATCGTAATTTTTCTAGAATCATGAGAATAGAATCATGGATTCATTTGATTATGCCATTATTGGTTTTAATTTCTTTAATATCAATGTTTTTTCATATTATATTTAGTACATTTTCAGTAATTAGGGATGTACCACTTCAAGTGAATCATACAATTTTACTGATCATCGATTCTTTGATTCTAATATCCTTATTATTTGGAAACAAGTTACGTATTGGCCAAATTTTGCGGTCATTTTTCATTTCACAATGGGCCTTAATCCTGGCTAATTTTGGGATGTTTAGGGGAGTTGATTATCGCTATTGGGAACAAGATATCGAATCTCGTAAATCCCTTATTGAAAGATAAGAAAAAGGGGTCTGGTCCCTGGAAAGGGCCACTGAGTGGCCGATTCCAAGGACCAAGATCAAATCTGTGCCATTATTGGCTTTTGACGTACGAGCTACCGACTTAAGCGACGGTAACGGAGTTAGTACCAGATAGTACCTGTCCGTTGTACTGGATTGTGATACTCAAGTCACAGGAACTTTCGCAAAGGTCAGATCCGTTTTCCTTGATGTATACAATCTCGTCTGACTCCCACTGGGTGTCAGAATCGCCGGTCTGACTAATCAGACAATCAGCGCCGTCAGCGTTGGTTGCAATCTCGCAGGTGTATACTGCATCGCCCTTCTCTAGCTTGAAGCTGAGGAAAGCCCAGTTTAGGTTCTCATCTGCGTAGGTCCACGACATCCTGATCATGGTGTCGTCGGTTGCGCCTGAAAGGAACCCGTCTGCATCTGTTGCAGCAAAGTTGTTCAGACTACCTGCTTCTGGTTGGTCGCTCGCCAGACTGTTTGCCCAGACGTATAGTACGCCTGCTAGCACCACTGTGATTGCAACCATAAGAATGGTCGCGATTACAGGGCTTACAGCCTCATCGTTCTTGTTTTCCATGTTTGTGTTCATGTTTTTGTCCTTCTGCCCCAACTCAAGGAGGGGGCATTCTCCCCATGACCCTCATTGATATTAATGTGTCTGCCGGCATGTATTACCAAAATATCGTTTACTAAGGTTCTCAGTATAACGTTTTCAAATTTTTATTTGTCCTTTTGTAAAAAAAATTAACATTTGAAAAATCCAATTTTCGTTCATATTTTGGAGCGTTTTATTTGTAAACATAAAATCAAGGAAATTTGAGAAATTTAGGTGTACAGGGCAGAAGGACAGCGTGAGGGGATGGGATGCACTCAACGAAACCTCAGGTCCCTGTACATGTCTAAATGGGTGCAGGGGGGGTATAATGGTTTCACTCAAATTATTTATGCAACTGTGAGGATTTCAGGTCCCCCCTCAGTTACGTGAACTGTATGTTCAAATTGACCAACTAGTCCTCCGTCTGCACATTTTAGTGCCGCATATGTTTCTATAAATCGTATAGATTGTAATTTTTTAATCAAAGCATTCCATTTTCTCACATGGCTATCTTCATCTTCATGTGGAAATGGTTTTTCTAGAAGAGGAAAAGCCCATCTTTCAGCAAAAGGAAGAGTTTGGTACCTTTCTTCGATGTATCTTGCCATTGTAGCTCCCAATGGCTTAAGTTTCTTTTTTGCCAAGGCTTGTCTTAAGTTGACATTTCCAGTTACTCTGTAAATATTAGATGAATCGTGTGGTGAGATATTTTCTACCATCCCCGATGAACCTGTAGTGTTGAATGGTTCTACAGCAAAAATGCCCCCCAATGGAATATTTCCTTTGTACCCTGGATGATTTGCACCACAAGCAAAACTTGGGACACTTACTCCTGCATGTAGATTGAATTTCTCAAGTTGATGCCCGCTTAGATTTCTAATCGGTTGAAATCCAGCATCCAAGGAAACTTGTTCTGCTGCTGCTCCAACTTCATGCCAAGGTGTTCCAGGATGCATTAATTCAATGGAAGCATCTCGTGCTTCTTTTGCTGCCTTAATTTGATCAGTATGGTTTCCCTTGTTACCAATCTCAATCGTAATGGCATTATCTGCAATTGCGCCTTTTACGTGTACCCCGATATCGAGTTTAACCAAATCACCCCTTCTTAGAATCATTTCATCTATACCCTCGGGAGGGTTCAAGGAATGGTGTGTAGTATAATGTGCCGCAATATCATTCACAGATAGAGTACAAGGGAATGCTGGATTTCCTCCATGTCGCCGAATATATCGTTCTGCAGCCTCGATTACACTATGCCATGTTTGTCCTGCTTCCATTGTGGAGGATATATGGTCAAGGGTTCTTCGTGCGACGGCGCCAGCGTTTTTCCATCGTTTCAGATCACGTTCATCCATTTTTCCATCACCTCAACGCTGGATACAATTCCTTCTCTCACTATCTCGGGTTTGTGCTCGCCGGATGAAGAAAGGAAAACGGGGCAACGTATCAATGTGCTGGGTTCTCCCCCATTACATACCATATCCAATGAATTATTTTTAGACAATCCTAAAGCGTCCGCGGCATCATTACAAGAATAAAGAGGCATTGTGCCAGAAATATTGGCAGATGTTGCAGTTAAAGGCCCTACTTTCAGCAATAATTCCTTAGCAATTGGATGCCCAACAATTCTGATTGCCACGGAATCGCCTCCAATTCTTGAATCAAATTCTTCGATTGAGTTTAGTATACATGTGATTGACCCAGTGGAAAACATTTCAAGGAAATCATCTAGATAATCAGGGATTTGAACAAATTTTGCCATTTGTTCTTTATTTGCAACTGCAATGCTTACAATTTTCAGGTTATCTCTTTCTTTTAATTTGAATAACCGATCTAATCCAATTTTATTGGGTCTTACTCCTAAAGCAGGTAAAGTACTCGTTGGATAGATTACAGGAAAGTCATCTAGAATTTGTTGAATATAGTGTTCTGGAAACATATTCTCACCTAGGAGGCGAGCCATTCTCCAATATGAAGTTCAGCTATTTGATTTGCAGTTTCTATATCTGGGGCACGCACTAGTAATCTTCCAGATGGATATAGCGTCATTTCAAAATCCCCTTCGAATGTGTGGCAAAATTTTGAACGCAATGAGCATGAAAAACCAGAATTCTCAATTCTTTGGACAATTGTTTCTATAGAAATAACAGGTTCATTTTCTGGAACAATTGTGAATGCAGTATCTCCACTACAAACTTCAATTATCGCCCCATCCATTTTCTCTTCTCCTTCTATTCATTGTTTTTCTTTGGTGGTCCAGTTGGCGGACCTGTTGGTGGCCCTTGGGGCGGTCCAGCCATAGGAGGCCCAGTCGGCGGTCCAGCCATAGGAGGCCCAGCCGGCGGTCCAGCCATAGGTGGTCCTTGAGGTGGTCCTTGAGGTGGTCCAGCCATTGGTGGTCCAGCCATTGGTGGTCCTTGAG